>NZ_JBHXWI010000053.1:0-72534 GCF_042671975.1 Rhodococcus sp. NPDC127593
CCATCCGATCAGGATGACCGAGGTAGCGTCCAGCGACCGGCAATCAGGCGGCGTGTCGGACCAACGGGGCAAACAAACCCAGGTGCGGCACTAGTCACCGGGTGGAACGGACTCGCGCGCCGGTTGCGTCGCGTCCCAGCCGTCGACCGAGCCACCGAGCCGCTGCGCCAGCCCGGCCATTCTCGACCGTTCCTGGGAACAGTGCAGCGCATCGAGGATCTGGACACGCTGTAACACGAGTCCGACCGTCGCACCGTCCTCGGCCGGGGATGCCGGCCCGTCCGGATCCTGCGGTCGGTAGCCGTCCTGAGCGGCGATCGACAGGGCATCGGCCACCGCCGACGCGGGCAGCCGCAGATGGTGCCGCAGCACCGCTTCCGCGTCGGCGTCCCACCGCGGATCCTCGGCGGCGGCGCGGTCGAGCGCGGTCGAGCACGCCTCCACGTCTTCGAAGCTCGAGGCGACGACCACGAGGTCGGGCCGATCCTGATCGAGAGGGGCCGGTTGCCGACTGCCGAACAGCCTCCGCAGCCACCCCGTACTGTTGTCACGAGAGCGCATGTCTCCACCCTTTCACGGTCCGCCACCAGGGCTGTCAGCAGGGAGAATCGGACAAGCGGGGCGCGTCGACGCGTCGAGGGTGGACCCGGGTAGTCGTCTCTTACGACGAAGCGTCATACTTCTGTCTGTGACGAGCGCAGTAGGGACTTCAGGATCAGCAATCACCCAACGCGTGCACTCGCTGAACCGACCTAACATGGTCAGCGTTGGCACCATCGTGTGGTTGTCAAGTGAGCTCATGTTCTTCGCAGGGCTCTTCGCCATGTACTTCGTGGCGCGAGCGCAGGCGAATGGAAACTGGCCGCCGGAGCCGACCGAGCTGAATCTGTTCCTCGCGGTACCGGTGACGCTGGTGCTGATCGCCTCGTCGTTCACCTGCCAGATGGGTGTGTTCGCGGCCGAGCGCGGCGACGTCTTCGGCCTGCGCCGGTGGTACCTCCTGACCTTGGCGATGGGCACCTTCTTCGTCCTCGGGCAGGGATACGAGTACATCCACCTGGTCGAAGAAGGCACGACCATCTCGAGCAGCGTGTACGGCTCTGTCTTCTACATGACCACCGGCTTCCACGGTATGCACGTGATCGGCGGCCTCATCGCGTTCGTCTTCCTGATCGCCCGCACCAAGGTCAGCAAGTTCACGCCCGCACAGGCCACCGCCGCCATCGTCGTCTCGTACTACTGGCACTTCGTCGACATCGTGTGGATCGCCCTGTTTGCCACGATCTATTTCATCCGTTGATCAGCTGAACGCCCCAGGCAGCCCCCTGACGTCCAGTCCGTCCCGACATACCAAAGGGATACAGATGAGTTCATCCCCCCCTCCCGCATCCGACACCACAGCGTCTACCGCCAAGGCACGCCGCCAGCGGAAGCTCCGCAGGCGCGTCACGGGCGCCCTGGTCCTGATGATGGGACTGGTCAGCGCCGGTTTCCTCGCATCCGCGTTGACGCCGACCCCGCAGGTGGCCACCGCCACCGATGATCAGGCAGCACTGATCCGCGAAGGCCAGCAGTTGTACGACACCTCGTGCATCACGTGCCACGGCGCGAACCTGCAGGGTGTGCAGGACCGCGGCCCGAGCCTCATCGGTGTCGGCGAAGCCGCCGTGTACTTCCAGGTGTCGTCGGGACGTATGCCGGCATCGCGCAACGAGGCCCAGATCGAGCGCAAGCCCCTCAAGTTCGACGCCGAGCAGACGGACGCCATCGGCGCGTACGTCCAGGCCAACGGTGGCGGCCCCACGGTCATCCGTGACGAGAACGGCGAGGTCGCCCAGTCGTCCCTGCGCGGCGGCGACATCGGACGCGGCAGCGAGCTGTTCCGCCTCAACTGCGCGTCCTGCCACAACTTCACCGGGCGCGGCGGTGCGCTCTCGTCCGGCAAGTACGCGCCGGTCCTCGACCCGGCCAGCGAGCAGCAGATCTACACCGCGATGGTCACCGGCCCGCAGAACATGCCCAAGTTCTCGGACCGTCAGCTGACCCTCGAGGAAAAGAAGGACGTCATCGCCTACATCAAGTCGGCAGGCGAGACGAAGCAGCCCGGTGGCTACGGACTCGGCGGCATCGGTCCCGCCTCCGAGGGCTTGGCCATGTGGGTCATCGGAATCATCGCTGTCGTCGGTGCAGCACTGTGGATCGGAGCAAGGTCATGAGCGACGCTGGCCAGCCGGGCGGCGCCACGCCAAAGAAGTACACGGATGCAGAACTCGAGAACCTGAGCCGCGACGAACTCGTCGAGCTCGGCACCAACCTCGACCACGTCGATGTCGCGTTCCGCCGACACCGGTGGGCGGTTCCGGGGACGAAGGCCGAGAAGCGCGCCGAGCGGTCGGTCGCCTTCTGGTTCGCCCTCTCCGGCGTCTCCGCGATCGCGTTCATCGCGATCTACCTCTTCTGGCCCTGGGAGTACGCCGGCTCCGGCGAGGAGCACTACTCGGCCTACAGCCTGTACACGCCGCTGATCGGCCTCACCATGGGTCTGGCCATCCTCGGCCTCGGTGTCGGAGCGGTGCAGTTCACCAAGAAGTTCATCCCCGAAGAGGTGTCCATCCAGGACCGCCACGACGGTGGATCGTCCGAGGTCGATCGCAAGACGATCGTCGCGGAACTCGGTGACTCGTTCGACACCTCGACGCTGGGACGCCGCAAGCTCCTCAAGCGCACCCTCATCTTCGGCGGCGGTGCTCTCGGCATCATGTCCGTCATGCCCCTCGGTGGTCTGATCAAGAACCCGTGGGCCAAACGCGACGACTCCCCGCTGTGGGTCTCGGGATGGACCCCCCGCTACGCGGGCGAAACCATCTACCTGCGCCGCGACACCGGTCGCCCCGAGGACGTCGTCCTGGTCCGCCCGGAAGACCTGGACGCCGGCGCCATGGAAACGGTGTTCCCGTTCCGCGAGTCCGACCGCGGCGATCACGACGCGCTGCTCGAGGCACTGCGCGGCATCCGCAACGCGACCATGCTCATCCGCCTCCGCACGGAGGACGCGGCACGGGTCACCAAGCGCAAAGGCCAGGAGAGCTTCAACTACGGCGACTACTTCGCCTTCTCGAAGATCTGCACCCACCTCGGCTGCCCCACCTCCCTGTACGAACAGCAGACCAACCGAATCCTCTGCCCGTGCCACCAGTCGCAGTTCGATGCGCTGACCTACGGAAAGCCGATTTTCGGTCCGGCCGCTCGTGCACTTCCGCAGTTGCCTATTACAGTGAACGAAGAGGGTTTCCTAGTCACAACGGGTGACTACATCGAAGCTCTCGGCCCGGCATTTTGGGAGCGTCGACCGTGACCGACAACAAACCGTCCAGACTGAGCGCGATGGCCACCGGCCAGGCCGAGGCGATGGATTCGCGCTACCACCTCGCAGCGGGAATGCGGCGGCAGATCAACAAGGTCTTCCCCACCCACTGGTCGTTCCTGCTCGGCGAGATCGCGCTGTACAGCTTCATCATCCTGCTGATCTCCGGTGTCTACCTGACCCTGTTCTTCGACCCGTCGATGGCGCACGTCGTCTACAACGGTGCGTACGAGCCGCTGCGCGGCGTCACGATGTCCCGCGCGTACGAGACCACGCTGAACATCTCGTTCGAGGTCCGCGGCGGCCTGTTCGTCCGCCAGATCCACCACTGGGCTGCGCTGATGTTCGCGGCGTCGATCGTCGTGCACCTGCTGCGCATCTTCTTCACCGGCGCCTTCCGGCGTCCGCGCGAGGCCAACTGGGTCATCGGCTGCCTGCTGCTGATCCTGGCGATGTTCGAGGGATTCTTCGGCTACACGATCCCCGACGACCTGCTGTCCGGCACGGGCCTGCGCGCCGCGTTCTCCGGCATCACGCTGAGCATCCCGATCGCAGGCACCTGGATGCACTGGCTGATCTTCGGCGGCGACTTCCCCGGCGACCTGATCATCCCCCGCCTGTACGTCGCGCACGTCCTGCTGTTCCCGGGCATCATCCTCGCCCTGATCGCCGGTCACCTCGCGCTCGTCTGGTACCAGAAGCACACGCAGTTCCCCGGCCCCGGCCGCACGGAGAACAACGTCGTGGGTGTGCGCATCCTCCCGGTGTTCGCCGTCAAGTCGGGTGCGTTCTTCGCGATCACGTTCGGTGTACTCGCCGTGATGGGTGGCGTGCTGCAGATCAACCCGGTCTGGACCATCGGCCCCTACAACCCGTCGCAGGTGTCGGCAGGTTCGCAGCCCGACATCTACATGATGTGGACAGACGGCCTGGCCCGTCTGTGGCCGGCATGGGACATCTACCTGTTCGACCGATACACCATTCCGTCGGTGTTCGCAGTCGCGTTGATCATGGGTCTGGTGTTCACGGTGCTGATCGCCTACCCGTGGATCGAGAAGCGTCTGACCAAGGACGACGCTCACCACAACCTGCTGCAGCGTCCGCGTGACGTTCCGGTGCGTACCGCGATCGGTGCGATGGCGATTGCGTTCTACGCCGTCCTGACGATCTCCTGCATCAACGACATCATCGCGTACCACCTGAGCATCTCGCTGAACGCGATGACGTGGATCGGCCGCATCGGCATGGTGTTGCTGCCTCCGATCGCCTTCTTCGTGGCCTACCGGTTCTGCCTGGGTCTCCAGCGCAGCGACCGTGAGGTCCTCGACCACGGCATCGAGACCGGCATCATCAAGCGGATGCCGAACGGTCAGTACATCGAGATCCACCAGCCGCTCGGCCCGGTCGACGATCACGGTCACCCGATCCCGCTCGAGTACCAGGGTGCGACCGTCCCGAAGAAGATGAACAAGCTCGGATCCGCCGGCAAGCCCGGTTCCGGCAGCCTCGTCACGGCCGACCCGGTCGAGGAGAGCGTCGCTCTCGAGCACGCCCTGCACCACGGCGAGCACGAGCAGCTCACGATGCTGCGGGAGTACCAGGACCGCGCCCACGGCAACGGTTCGTCGACTTCCGGCAACGGATCGTCCGGCAACGGCGAGGCCCACTAGCCTTACCTCCGCAACCGAGCAGGGCCCCGAACCACTTCCGGTTCGGGGCCCTGCTCGTCTGTGGGCGCCGTGCCCGCTCCCCTCCCCCGCGGCTGTGTACGGAACACGAGCGCGACCGCCCCGAGTCCCAGAAGAAGTCCGAGCGCGGTGAGGATTCCGAACGGCTCGCCGAATATCACGGCCCCCCAGACAGCGGTCACCGGTGCCATCAGGAACATCAGGGCATTGACCCGGGTGACTCCACTCCGACGCAGCACGAGCCAGTACAGGCCGTAGCCGCCGAACGTGGACAGGGCGATCAGCCAGGCCACCGACCCCCAGAACGACGCCGTCGTCGGCGGAGGCACCCGTCCGGCGCATGCGGCGAGTGCGGTGAAGAGCGCGGCACTGGTCGCGCAGTGCACGGTCATGGCCACGACGGGGTCCGTGTCGGTCGGTGCGCGACTCTCCAGGAAGGTCGCGGCCACCAACGACAGCATTCCGGCGAACGGCACGAGATACGCCCACCAGGACACACCGGACGCAGCGGTGGCGTCGCCGGCGGTGACGATCACGACGCCTGCCAGTCCGAGCAGCAGCCCCCACCACTGCCGGGGCGCGACGTACTGGCCCAGCAGTGGGCCGGCCAGCACTGCGACGACCAGGGGCTGGGTGCCGTCGATCAGCGCGGTGGTGCCGGTCGAGACGCCGAGTCCGATCGCCTGGTAGACGGTCAGCAGATATCCGGTCTGCGACAGCGCGCCGACGATCACCTGACGTCCGAGCGCACGGGACCCGAGTCCCCGCCACCGGGCGCGTCCGAACAGCGCTGCTCCCAGGACGAGGGCGACGGCGAGTGGCAGGAACCGCCAGGTCAGTACCGTCAGAGGGTCTGCATCACCGGCACCGAGTTTGGCCCCGATGAAACCGGAGCTCCAGCACAGGACGAACATCACGGCGAGAAGCGCATTCACGACTGACCACCACCCAAGTAAACAGTTCGGTATACCCCCTAATTTATACCGATCTGTATACTTTTGTCATGGATACTCTGCGACGCGTCGCGCTGACACCGGGCGCGAGACGAGCGCTGGACGCGGCAGGCCGCCTCTTCTACGAGCGGGGAATTCACGCGGTCGGTGTGGATCTCATCGCCGCCGAGGCCGGCGTCACGAAGAAGACGCTCTACGACCGTTTCGGTTCGAAGGAACAGATCGTGGTCGAGTACCTCGCCGACCGGGACGAGCGGTGGCGGGCGTTTCTCGCAGACCACCTCGACGTCGCCGGCGACTCCCCCGGACGGCGCCTGACGGCGATCTTCGACGCGTCCCGGGAGTGGGCCGCGGAGAACAGCGCGAAGGGGTGCAGCATGGTCAACGCGCACGCAGAGATCAGCGACCCGTCACATCCGGCGTATGCCGTCATCATCGGCCAGAAACGGTGGATGCTCGACCTGTTCACCGGTGTGTGCCGGGACGCGTCGGTTCGCGACCCGGAGACACTCGCACGCACGATCATGCTGCTCCACGAAGGGGCCCTGGTCTCGCACGGGTTGCAGGTGTTCCCCGAGGCGGTTCGACTCGCATCCGATCAGGCGGCGGCACTCCTCGCCGCAGCGGCGGGCCCTGTCGACTAGGCGGACGACCACGAAACGGAGGCGCCGAATCCCGGGTGGAATTCGGCGCCTCCGCCGTCTGACTGTGGGTGGAACTAGTGCTTCTCGGGCCCGACGTAGTACTCGAAGACGAGACCTGCAGCGGCCGCGAGCACCGCAACCACGGCGACCACGATCATCCACGGCTGGAAGAAGGCCATCGAGACTGCGACGAATGCGGCGGCAGCGGCGAGCAGGATCGGCCAGTAGCTACCGGGACTGAAGAAGCCCAGGTCGCCTGCGCCGTCGGCGATCTCCGCATCCTCGTAGTCCTCGGGACGGGTGTCGAGGCGACGGGCGACGAACCGGAAGTACGTTCCGATGATCAGTGTCAGTCCCGCCGACAGGCAGATGCCCGTCAGACCCGCCCACTCGATACCGGTTCGTGAAACGGCGGTGAAGACGCCGTAGACGATCGCGACGAGAATGAAGAATACCGTCAGGATCTCGAAGAGCTTGGCTTCGATCTTCATATCAGCACTTGTCCTTGGTCAGTGAGGTATCAGCAGCAGGTTCAGTTACCTTCGACACCGCTCGCCTGCTTGTAGCCGCGATCGGTGGTGAAGGGCGACGTCGACGTCGCGACCGGGGACTCGCCGATGGCCTGCAGAGCCTCCGCCGTGGTCAGATCCCGGCCGCCCTCGCTCGCCGGCTTGCGCAACTCGATGTACTGCGCGAACTTGTCGGGGCTCACGGCGCGAACCTCGAAGTTCATCATCGCGTGGAACGTGCCGCACATCTCGGCGCAGCGCCCGACGAAGGCACCTTCCTTCTCGATCTCACTGATCTGGAAGACGTTGTCGGAGTGGTTCTCCTTCGGGTTCGGGTTCACGTCGCGCTTGAACAGGAACTCCGGCACCCAGAAGGCGTGGATGACATCGGCCGAAGCCAGTTCGAACTGGATCCGCTTGCCGGTCGGCAGAACGAGGATCGGGATCTCGTTGCTCGAGCCGATCGTCTCGATCTTGTCGTAGTGCAGGTAGGACAGGTCCTGGGGGGTCTTGCCGTGGATGGGGCCGGGCTGGGCGTGCTCACCCTCGGCCTCCGCCTCGGACGCCGGTGCGGACTCGACCGCGGCCTGCGCTTCCTGATCGACGCCGTCGTACTTGCCGCCGCCCTCGCCGAGGTCGATGGAGCGGTAGCCGAACTTCCAGTTCCACTGGTACGCAGTGACATCCACCACCACGTTGGGGTTGTCCTCCTTCTCGAGGACATGGTTCTGCACGATCACCGTGAAGTAGAACAGCACGGCGATGATGACGAATGGAACCGCGGTGTACGCCAGCTCGAGCGGCACGTTGTATGCCGTCTGCCGCGGGAACTCGGGTGAGTCCTTCTTCTTACGGTGGAAGATCACCGCCCAGAAGGTGAGTCCCCACACCAGCACACCCATGACGAGGGCGGCGATGACCGACCAGGTCCACAGTTCACGCATGCGGTGCGCCTGCGGGGTTACGCCCGAAGGCCACCCGAAACGAAGCACCTCGTTGTCGATTGAACAACCCGACAGCAGCAAGGCAGCAATGCCCAAAGATACTGCCAACCCTGCCCGCCGAAGGATCCGACCTTGCGCCACGTTCACGCCTTCCTGATCGCCGCAAATTCCACTAGGGCACACCCGATGGGAAGGCCCAATTACTACGCAGCGTAGACCAAAGGTGGCGGCTCTCCATCCTCGGGTCGGGCGACGTGTCGCTGCCGGCGCCGCGACGGCGCCGCTGTTCGAGCCGGGGCACCGTCACCGGCGGCCCGAACCGGACGCTCCGGGAATCTGCGGCATACTTTCCGGCAGAGATCCCTGACCACTCCACATCGTGGAGCCTTCCAAGATTCTGAATTGAGGTACCGGACGCTGTGTGCGGACTGCTCGGGCTACTGACCTCTGGAGAAACCAGCGACAACGCCGTCTCACAGGTCGACCAGGCGATGCACTGCCTGCGGCACCGTGGGCCGGACGAGCACGGGACCTGGCACGACGACCACTTGGTCTTCGGGTTCAATCGGCTGTCGATCATCGACATCGAACACTCCCACCAGCCCCTGCGGTGGGGTCCGGCGGAGAATCCGGAACGCTATGCGCTGACGTTCAACGGCGAGATCTACAACTATCTCGAGGTTCGGGCCGAACTCGCCGAGCAGTTCGGTGCGCAGTTCGTCACAGAGGGCGACAGCGAGGCCATCGTCGCCGCCTTCCACTACTGGGGCGAGGAGGCCGTCCGTCGTCTGCGCGGCATGTTCGCGTTCGCGATCTGGGACACCGAGACGCGGGAACTGTTCATCGCGCGCGACCCGTTCGGCATCAAGCCGCTCTTCCTGGCGACGGGCACCGGCGGCACCGCTTTCGGTAGCGAGAAGAAGAGCCTGCTGGAGTTGGCGAGCCTGATCGGCATCGGCACCGAACTCGATCCGCGGGCCGTCGAGCACTACACCGTCCTTCAGTATGTGCCGGAGCCGGAGACCCTCCACAAGCAGATCCGCCGGCTCGAGTCCGGCTGCTTCGCGCGTGTGCGCCCGGGCGAAGAACCCGTGATCACCCGCTATTTCGCGCCCACGTTCCCGGTGCGTCCGTTTGCCGCGGGCACCGAGCAGGCCCGGTACCGCGAGATCGCGGAGGCGCTCGAGGATTCGGTCGCCAAGCACATGCGCGCCGACGTCACGGTCGGTTCCTTCCTGTCGGGTGGCATCGACTCGACGGCCATCGCGGCGCTCGCGATGCGCCACAATCCGAACCTGATCACGTTCACCACCGGTTTCGAGCGCGAGGGCTATTCCGAGGTCGACGTCGCGGCCGAATCCGCCGAAGCGATCGGCGCGCGCCACGTGGTGAAGGTGGTGAGCCCGTCCGAGTTCGCCGCCGCCATCCCCGAGATCGTGTGGTACCTCGACGACCCGGTCGCCGACCCCGCGCTGGTTCCGCTGTGGTTCGTGGCCAAGGAGGCGCGCAAACACGTCAAGGTCGTGCTGTCCGGTGAGGGCGCCGACGAGCTGTTCGGCGGCTACACCATCTACCGGGAGCCGATTTCACTCAAGCCCTTCGAATACCTGCCCAAGGGACTGCGGCGGGCCGCCGGGAAGCTGTCCGAGCGCATCCCCGAGGGCACCCGCGGAAAGAGCCTGCTCAACCGCGGTTCACTGACCCTGGAAGAGCGGTACTACGGCAACGCGCGCAGCTTCAACGACGCACAGTTGCGCGCCGTTCTGCGCGACTTCCGGCCGGAGTGGACGCACCGCGACGTCACCGACCCGATCTACGCGCAGTCGCAGGGGTGGGATCCGGTGGCCCGGATGCAGCACCTGGACCTGTTCACGTGGTTGCGCGGCGACATCCTCGTCAAGGCCGACAAGATGACGATGGCCAACTCGCTCGAACTGCGGGTGCCGTTCCTCGATCCCGAGGTCTTCAAGGTGGCGTCGCAGGTGCCGCTGGATCAGAAGATCACCAAGAGCACCACCAAGTACGCGCTGCGTCAGGCGCTCGAGGGCATCGTGCCCGGGCACGTGCTCCATCGGGCGAAGCTGGGCTTCCCGGTGCCGCTGCGGCACTGGCTGCGCGGCACCGAACTGTTCGACTGGGCACACGAGCAGATCGCGGCGTCGGGCACCGATCACCTGCTCGACAAGGCGGCGATCACGAAGATGCTCAACGACCACCGGGACGGCGTGTCCGACCACAGCCGACGCCTCTGGACCGTGCTGATCTTCATGGTCTGGCACGGCATCTTCGTGGAGAACCGCATCGTTCCCGAGATCGCTGAGCCGGCGTACCCGGTCTCGCTGTAGGCGCTTCGCGCCCGTGCGCCTTTCTGGTAGTTGGAGCTACCAAAAAGGCGCACGGGCGGCGGAGCCGCCTCTACGGCAGAACGGCAGCGATCTCGTCCGCGGCGGTGGAGCCGTAGGCGTCCGCGAGGCGCTTGACAGCCTCGTCGCGGTCGAACGTCCATTCCTGGGTTCCGACGGTCTCCAGCACGAGCACGGCCACCAGCGACCCCAGCTGTGCGGAGCGCTCGAAACTCAGGCCTGCGCTGTGTGCGAGGAGGAATCCGGCCCGGAATCCGTCACCGACACCGGTCGGGTCGACCTTCGCCTTCTCGGGGACGACGGCGACGCGGGTCCAGTTGCCCTCGGAGTCGACGATCTCGACGCCCTTGGAACCGAGCGTCGTGACGCGGACGCCGACCTGAGCGCGGATCTCCGCTTCGGACAGTCCGGTCTTCTGCTGCAGCAGTCCCCACTCGTACTCGTTCGTGAACAGGTACTTTGCGCCGTGGATCAGCGCCGACGCCTCCTCGCCGTTCAGTCGGGCGAGCTGCTGCGACGGGTCGGCGGCGAACGGGATGTCCTGTCGGCGGCATTCCTCGGTGTGGCGGATCATCGCCTCGGGGTCGTTGGCGCCGATGAGGACCAGTTCGAGCGGTTCGGCGTCCTGCGCGATACCCGACAGCTGGATTTCGCGGGCCTCGCTCATCGCACCGGGGTAGAACGACGCGATCTGCGCCATGTCCTCGTCGGTGGTGCACACGAAACGCGCGGTGTGTGCGGTGGTCGAGATCCGGACGGCGGTGCAGTCGACGCCGTTGCTCTCGAGCCACTGACGGTAGTCCGCGAAGTCGGCTCCGACAGCCCCGACCAGCAGCGGAGATCCACCGAGGACGCCCATGGCGTAGGCGATGTTGCCGCCCACTCCCCCGCGCCGGACTACGAGGTCGTCGACCAGGAAGCTCAACGAGATGTGGCTGAGCTGATCGGCGAGCAGTTGCTCGGCGAACCGGCCCGGAAACCGCATCAGGTGGTCGGTGGCGATGGAACCGGTTACCGCAATTGTCACGGGCGGATGCCTTTCGATGAGTTCGGTCGGGATTTCTCACCGTACCCCGGAGTACCACCATGATCGGTCGGCAGCACGGGGCCCGGGTACATGGAGATCGGGCACGAAAAAAGTCTGACGCGGCAGCCGGTCGGCGCCGCGTCAGACTTGTCGATTCAGTTGTACTTCGGCCCGGGACTCAGTTGAAGGAGTCGCCGCAGGCGCACGAACCGGTCGCGTTGGGGTTGTCGATGGTGAAACCCTGCTTCTCGATGGTGTCGACGAAGTCGATCGAGGCACCCTCGACGTACGGCGCGCTCATCCGGTCCACCGCGAGGGCGACGCCACCGAAGTCCACGATCAGGTCGCCGTCCAGGTTCCGGTCGTCGAAGAACAGCTGGTACCGCAGTCCTGCGCAGCCGCCGGGTTGCACGGCGATACGCAGTGCGAGGTCGTCACGACCTTCCTGATCGAGCAGCGCCTTCGCCTTGGCGGACGCGGCTTCGGTCATCTTGACGCCGTGGACGGCGGTCTCGTTCTGCACAGTCATGGGCTCTCCCTGTAGTTCGTAACAAACCCGTGAACGCTTCAACGGTACTCCGCGCCCGACTTATTCCCGGGTTCCATTCCCTGCGGCAGCGTCCGCAGATCGATCCACGTCCATGGTATCCGACGTCGCGGATTCGGGTTACTACCCTG
This sequence comes from Rhodococcus sp. NPDC127593, assembly GCF_042671975.1. Classification (NCBI taxonomy): domain Bacteria; kingdom Bacillati; phylum Actinomycetota; class Actinomycetes; order Mycobacteriales; family Nocardiaceae; genus Rhodococcus; species Rhodococcus sp. NPDC127593. Next base: position 12,171 of record NZ_JBHXWI010000053.1, read on the forward strand.
CGGCCGCACCGTCCCACCCGCGGGCTGCGGCGGCAGCAAGGTCTCTGAGCTGCGCGTATGCGTCCGACATCGCGAGTTCGACCGACCCCGCGTGGTCCACCAGGGAAAGTGCGTCGTCGATGCCCGCGCCGTCGAGGTCCGCGGTGTCGAGCAGGACCTGCCCGGCCAGAACGAGCGTCGCGATCGACCGCCGGCGGGCGGCAGCGGCGAGCGCGATCACGAGTTTCCCGCGCAGCGACTGCTGGTCGAGGCGGCCTTCCCCGGTGATCACGAGCTGGGCGGAGGCGAGTTGCCGGTCCTGCCGGGTGCGCTGAGCGACCACGTGAGCACCGGATTCGCGGGTCGCGCCGAGGGCGAGCAGCGCGGCGCCGATGCCACCGGCGGCGCCGGCTCCGGCCTCGGCGGCGACCTCCCGGGCCGTCACCCGCTGCAGTTGCCCCGCCCACGCGGCGTTCCGGTCCTCGAGGAATGCGACGGTGTCGGGGTCGGCACCTTTCTGCGGTCCGAACACGCGGGCGGCGCCGTGCTCGCCGAGCAACGGATGCTCGACGTCGGACGCGGCCACCAGTTCCACCGAGCGCAGGCGGGCGACGGCGGCGTCCGCGCTCCCGAAGCCCTGCGCGAGGGCTTCGACGAGGCCGCGGCCGCCGTCGGTGCAGCTGCTGCCGCCGAGACCGACGACGATCTTGCGCGCTCCGGCGTCGAGGGCGGCCACTACGAGTTGGCCGACACCCCGACTGTGCGCGTCGCGGGCGGTGCGGGGCGTCGGCGGTCCGCCCAGCAGTCCGAGTCCGCAGGCCTGGGCGGATTCGAGGTAGGCGTCGGTGCCGTCGAGCAGCCAGCGTGCCGTGACGTCGGCGCCGAGGGGCCCTTCCACGACCGCGGTCCGGACGGTGCCGCCCGCGGCCGCGACCACGTCGACGAATCCGGGGCCGCCGTCGGACTGCGGCGCCTCGATGAGCTGGTCGTCCGGACGCACGGCCGACCATCCCGCCGCGATCGCGGCGGTCGCCTCGACGGCGGTCAGCGTTTCACCGAAGGAGTCCGGTGCGATCATCACTCGCATCGGCGAAGTGTATGGCGACGGGCGCGACCCGGCATTTCGATGTGAGGGCGGTTTTCCTCCCGGTGGCGTCTTCCCATACTCTGGAAGGGTGAAATTGCTACGCCGCGGTGATTCGGACAATTCAGACAAGCGGGACGTCGAGGTCGCCGAGTCGTCCACGGCCCCGGAGGCGGAGTCCGCCGAACAGGCGGGCAAGGGCCGCCCGACGCCCAAGCGACGCGACGCCGAGTCGAAGCGACGCGGACCGATCGCGCCCGCGCCCCTGACTGCGAAAGAGGCACGCGCCCGCAAGAAGGCCACCCGCGGCAGCAAGGAAGAGCGCAAGGCCGCCGCGGCGGAGCGGCGCGCCACCGCCGGTGAGCGACGCGCCCGCATGCTCGCGGGCGAGGACAAGTATCTCCTCCCCCGCGACAAGGGTCCGGTCCGCGCGTACGTCCGGGACATCGTCGACGCCCGGCGCAACCTGGTCGGCCTGTTCATGCCGCTGGCCCTGGTTCTCATCATGGCGATGTTCGTCAGCCCGGCGCTGCAGGCCATCGTGACCCTCGCCATGCTCATCATGATGATGTTCATGGCCATGGAGGGCATCTGGCTGGGCCGCAAGATCAACAATCAGGTGCGGGAGCGCTTCCCGGACACCCCGGACGGCGGCTTCAAGCTCGGGTGGTACGCGTTCGTGCGTGCATCGCAGATCCGCAAGCTGCGGGCCCCCAAGCCGCGGGTGCGCCCCGGCGATGCCATCTGACGGTCAGTTGTGGGGCGCGCGGTGCGTCTCGGCGAGCAGTCGCCCCAGCTCGGCGTCACGGTCGTACGACAGGTCGGTCATGGGATCGGCCGGTCGGAAGAAGTTGTCGCGGTAGCTTTTCCGCAGCCGCGGATGGAGTGGACCCAGGTGCCGGCCCGCGTACATCACGGCCGCATGCAGCACGAGGAGAAGTGCAACGAGGACGAGGAATTCGGTCATGGCTGAAATTTTCCGCCCATTCACTTCCCGCCAACAGTGGCGGAATTGACGTTCTTCGTCAAAATACTGCCACTCCGCTGGGTTGGTAGCGTTTCCCTCCATGCCCACCGCCGATTCCCCGGACCCTCCGAGCCGTCCGAACCAGACGTCGCGAACATTGGTGCTCGGCGGTGCACGCTCCGGAAAATCCGCTCACGCCGAGGAACTGACCCAGGCCCTGGCCGGGACCGGCCGGGTGCGCTACGTCGCCACCAGCCACCGCGACCCCGAGGACCACGACTGGGAACACCGCATCGCACAGCATCGCGATCGGCGTCCCGGCAGCTGGCTCACCGTGGAAACCGCGCACCGGCTCGACCTCGCCGACCACCTGCGTACCCCCACCGAAGCGGCGGCCACCCTCGTCGACGATCTCGGCACCTGGCTCACCGTCGAACTCGACGGCGCCGCAGCCTGGGAATCGCCGCGGGGCACCATCACCCCCCGCGCCGACGAACTCGTCGCGAGCGTCCGCGACTACCGCGGCGCGCTCGTGCTGGTGACTCCCGAGGTGGGTCTCGGCGTCATCCCCGAGACCCGGTCCGGTCGCCTGTTCCGCGACGAGATCGGCGCCCTCAACGCGCGGCTCGCCCAGGTCTGCGATCGCGTCGTCCTCGTCGTCGCCGGGCTGACCATGACCCTGAAAGATGATCCCGCACGTGAGTCGTGGGGGGCAGAAGTGTCCACTCGAACGAGAGGCCAAGCGTGACCAGCGAGTCCGTGAGCACCGACCCCGGTCGGTTCGAACCCGTCACCCCACCCGACGAAGGGGTGCGCGCACAGGCCGAGGCCCGTCAGTTGCAGCTCACCAAACCGGCCGGATCGCTCGGACGTCTCGAGACGCTCGCATGCTGGGCCGCGGCCTGCCAGGGCGTCTGCCCGCCCGTCCCCTTCGAGCGCGCGCGGGTGGTGGTGTTCGCCGGCGACCACGGAGTGGCACGGACCGGCGTCTCGGCGTATCCGCCCGAGGTGACGGCCCAGATGGTCGCCAACTTCGTCGGCGGCGGGGCAGCCGTCAACGCTCTCGCGAACCGGGCCGGCGCCAGCGTGCGCGTCGTCGACCTGTCCGTGGACGGCGACACGGATCCGTCGGTGTCCGCGTTCAAGATTCGCCGCTCGTCGGGGGCGATCGACCGCGAGGACGCGCTCACACACGAGGAGACACTAAAGGCCATCGAGGCCGGACGATCGATCGCCGACTCCGAAATCGATTCCGGCGCAGACCTGTTGATCGCCGGCGACATGGGAATCGGCAACACCACGCCGGCCACCGTTCTCATTGCCGCACTGACGGACACCGAACCGGTGGCGGCGGTCGGCCGGGGCACGGGTGTCGACGACGCCGGCTGGATCCGGAAGACGGCGGCGATCCGCGACGCGATGCGCCGCGCCCGGCCGGTGGTCCGGGACACGGTGGCGCTCCTGCGTACGGTGTCGGGCGCCGACCTCGCCGCGATGGCCGGCTTCCTCGCCCAGGCCTCCGCCCGCAAGACCCCGGTGATCCTCGACGGCGTCGTCGTGACCGCGGCCGCGATGGTCGCGGAGGAACTCGCGCACGGCGCCCGCGCGTGGTGGCTGGCCGGCCACCGTTCCACCGAACCGGCCCACACGATCGCGCTGAAGCACCTGCAGCTCGACCCCCTCCTCGAACTCGACATGCGGCTCGGCGAGGGGTCCGGCGCCGTCACCGCGCTGCCGATCCTGCAGGGCGCCGTCGCGACGCTCGCGGAGATGGCGACGTTCGCGGAGGCCGGAGTCAGCACCCGCGACGCCGAGGACGGCGAGGGCACCGAGACCGGCTCCGCCGCCGATACCGCGGGCTGACCGTGTCGGGCGTGGTGCTCGCGTTCTCCTGGCTGACGGTCCTCCCCCTGCGCGGACCGGATTCCGTGGACCGTGCGGCGGGTCGCCGCGCGATCCGGGCGGCGCCGGTCACCGGGATCGCGCTGGGAGTCCTGGCCGCGGGAATGCTGTGGGCGCTCGTGTCCGCCGGTCTCGACCCCGCCCTCGCCGGCCTGGTGACGGTGGGTGCACACGCCCTCGCCACCCGGGGCATGCACGTCGACGGTCTGTCCGACACCGTCGACGGGCTCGGCTGTTACGGGCCGCCGGAGCGGGCGCGGGCAGTGATGCACAGCGGCGGCGCGGGCCCGTTCGGGGTGTGCGCCCTGGTGATCTGCCTGGGTGCGCAGGGGCTGGCGTTCGGATCTCTTGCCGCCGCAGGACAATTCGCGTGCGTGGCCGTCGCCGTGGCGGCCGGGCGGGTGGCGGTCGTCTTCGCCTGCCGGCGGGGAATTCCCGCGTCGTCGACGGAAGGATTCGGCGCACTGGTCGCCGAAACCCAGTCACCGTGGACCGGCATCGCCTGGACCGTTCCGCTCCTCGCGGCGGCCGCGTGGTGCACCTCGCCATGGTGGCAGGGACCGGTCGTCGCGGCGGTCGCGCTGACGCTCACCGCACTGCTGGTGGCCCACTGCGTCCGGCGATTCGCCGGCCTGAACGGCGACGTGCTCGGCGCTGCGCTCGAGATCACCGTCACCGTCTCGGCGATCGGTCTCGCTTTCTGAGCGACCGCCGAAACCGAGCTCAGCGCAGTTTGGTCATCCAGCCGTGGGTGTCGGCGAACGTTCCCCGCTGAATACCGGTCAGCGTGTCGCGCAGGGCCATGGTCACCTCGCCGGGCTCGCCGTCGGCGACCGTGAATTCACCCTCGGCCGACTTGACCCGGCCGACGGGCGTGATGACCGCCGCGGTACCGCACGCGAACACCTCGGTGATCTCACCCGACTTGGTCTTGGTGCGCCATTCGTCGGTGCTGATCCGACGCTCCTCCACCGCGAAACCGGCGTCGGTCGCGAGGGTCAGTAGCGAGTTGCGGGTGATCCCCGGCAGCAGCGACCCGGACAGGGACGGTGTCACGAGGCGGGCGTCGGGGCCGGAGCCGAACACGAAGAAGAGGTTCATGCCGCCCATCTCCTCCACGTACGACCGCTCGATGGCGTCGAGCCACACCACCTGGTCGCATCCCTCGTCGGCGGCCTGCGCCTGCGCGAGAAGCGAGGCCGCGTAGTTGCCGGCGAACTTGGCGGCTCCGGTGCCACCGGGTGCGGCGCGCACGTATTCCGTCGACAGCCACACGCTGACCGGCTTCACTCCACGCGGGAAGTAGGCGCCGGCGGGCGAGGCGATCAGCAGGTAGCGGTACTCGTCGGCCGGACGCACACCGAGACCGGCCTCGGTGGAGAACATGAACGGGCGGAGGTACAGCGCGTCCTCGCCGCCGGCGGCGGGCACCCATGCGTGGTCCAGCTCGAGCAGTTCGGTGATCGACTTGACGAACAACTCCTCCGGCAGCTCCGGCATCGCGAGACGGCGAGCCGACGTCGCAAGTCGTTCGGCGTTGGCCTCGAGGCGGAACGTCGAGATGCCGCCGTCGGGCTGCCGGTACGCCTTCAGCCCCTCGAAGATGGCCTGTCCGTAGTGCAGCACCATCGCGGCGGGGTCGAGCTGGAGCGGCCCGTACGGTTCCACCTTGGCGTCGTGCCAGCCGAGCTCCGTGGAGTAGGTGATCGACACCATGTGGTCCGTGAAGTACCGGCCGAATCCGGGCGCCGCCAGTATCTCTCGCCGTACCTCGTCGGAGGTGAGGGCGGGATGCGGGACGCGAACGAACTCGGTGACACCTGTCATGCCCGTGATCTTATCGAACGCCTTCCGCCGCCCCACGGCCGACAGGTCGTCCGCGACAGGGGCTTACTTGGTGTTGATCTCCACGAACGGCGGAGACACCACCTCGGCGCGCAGCGAGCGCCCCCGGACGTCCACGGAGATCTCGTCTCCGGCCGACACCCCGGCTCCGGAGTCGAGCAGCGCCAATGCGATCCCGACCTTGAGCGTGGGCGAGAACGTGCCCGACGTGGTCTCGCCGATCGACTCGCCGTCGCGCACCACGGTCTGACCGGCACGGAGAACCCCGCGGTCCAGCGCCTTGATGCCCCACAGCTTGCGCGCCGGGCCGGACTCCTTCTCGTCGGTGAGCGTCTCCTTGCCCCAGAACTTCGGCTTCTTCCACCCGATCGCCCAGCCGCATCGCGCCTCGAGCGGGGAGATCTCCAGCGACAGTTCGTGCCCGTGCAACGGGTATCCCATCTCGGTGCGCAGCGTGTCCCGGGCACCGAGACCGGCGACCTGGCCGCCGTGTGAGCGGACCTGCTCGACCGCGGCCCGGAACAGCTTCTCGCTGTCCTCCCACCGCGGCAGCAGTTCGAACCCGACCTCGCCGGTGTACCCGCTGCGGCACACGCGGACGGGAACCCCGTCCCACGTGGCGTCCGCGAAGGCCATGTACTCGATGTCGGTGGGCAGGCCGAGCGCGGTGAGCACGTCCGCCGACTTCGGGCCCTGCACGGCGATCACACCGAAGTCCCGGTGCTGGTTGTCCACCGTGACGCCCTCGGGCGCCGTGGCGGCCAGTGCCGCGACCACGTCGGCGGTGTTGGCAGCGTTCGGGACGAGGAACACCTCGTCGGGGCTCACGTAATAGGCGATCAGATCGTCGATCACTCCGCCCGACGGCGTGCAGCAGAGCGTGTACTGCGCCTTGCCGGGACCGATCTTGTCGAGATCGTTGGTCAGCGCCGAGTTGACGAAGGCGGCCGCGCCGCTGCCCCGCACGAGGGCCTTGCCGAGGTGGCTGACGTCGAACACCCCCACCGACTCGCGCACCGCGGTGTGTTCGGCGACGACACCGGCGTACGAGACAGGCATCTCCCAGCCGCCGAAGGGAGCGAACGTGGCCCCGAGTTCGACGTGAACGGCATGGACGGGACCTTGCGACAACTGCTCCTCGGTCATGGGCCTCAACTTATCCGACCCCCGGGCGCACCGGGTAGGCGACGGCGGACGAGCACTACCATCGGGACGGACGTCGACCATCCGACACCACCCGATCCCGAACCGCTGCAGGAGAGACACCGTGAGCACTCACACAGCCCGACCCCTCGGACCACAACTCGCCCTGGCCGGCACCGTCGGCAAGCGGGTGGACGTGTTGGTGATCGGGCTGACGTCGAGCTCGGACGGCCCCGAAATCGCGCTCGGCGACGGCATCGTCGACGAATCGGTACTGACCGATCTGCTCGACACGCTCGTCTCGGTGGGGGCCTCCGGCAAGGCGGAGGAGACGACCCGCATCCCGGCACCCGACACGCTTCCGGTCGACAGCGTGCTCGCCGTCGGCCTCGGTTCGGCCGAGAAGCTCGACGCCGAGCAGATCCGCAAGTCCGCGGGCGCAGCAGCGCGTTCACTCAGTGGCGTCGGCACCGTCGCGACCACCCTGTCCGTACTCGATCTCGGTGCGGCAGCCGAAGGTTTCGCCCTCGGCGCGTACCGGTTCACCGAATTCAAGTCCGCGAAATCCGCTCCCGGCCCGGACGCACAGCCCGTCTCGCGGGTGGAGCTGCTGGTGTCGTCGCCGCGTGCCAAGGAGTCGAAGGAGACCCTCGCACGCTCCGCGGCGATCGCCGAAGCCGTCGCCACCGCGCGCGAATTCGTCAACACTCCCCCAAGCCACCTCTTCCCCGCCGAATTCGCGGACCGCGCAAAGACTCTCGGCACCGACGCCGGACTGAAGGTCGAGGTCCTCGACGAGAAGGCGCTCGAAAAGAACGGGTACGGCGGCATCCTCGGGGTGGGCAAGGGCTCGTCCCGGCTCCCGCGGCTCGTCCGGCTGAGCTACTCCGCCAAGAAGCGGAACGCCCCCAAGGTCGCGCTCGTCGGCAAGGGCATCACGTTCGACACCGGCGGCATCTCCATCAAGCCCGCCGCCGGCATGGAGAACATGACGTCCGACATGGGCGGCGCCGCAGCCGTTGTCGCCACCGTGGTCCTCGCCGCCAAGCTCGGTCTGCCCGTCGACGTCACCGCCACCGTCCCGATGGCCGAGAACATGCCGTCGTCCACCGCGCAGCGTCCCGGCGACGTCCTCACCCAGTACGGCGGAACGACGGTGGAGGTCATCAACACCGACGCGGAGGGACGCCTCGTCCTCGCCGACGCCATCGTCCGCGCGTGCGAGGACGACCCCGACTACCTCATCGACACCGCGACCCTCACCGGCGCGCAGATGGTGGCGCTGGGCAACCGGACGCCCGGTGTCATGGGCACCGACGAGTTCCGCGACCGCGTCGCCGCCATCTCCCAGGCGACCGGTGAGAACGCGTGGGCCATGCCGATGCCCGCCGAACTGCGCTCGGACCTCGATTCGAAGGTCGCCGACCTCGCCAACGTCACCAACCACCGCTGGGGCGGCATGCTCGCGGCGGCCCTGTACCTGAAGGAGTTCGTCGCGGACGGCGTCCAATGGGCGCACATCGACGTCGCCGGACCGGCCTACAACTCGTCGGGACCGTGGGGATACACCGGCCGCGGCGGCACCGGCGTGCCCGTGCGCACCATGATCTCGGTGATCGAGGACATCGCCGCCAACGGGTAGGCCCTTCGGGCCCGTGCGCCTTTCCGGCTGTTCCCGCTACCAGAAAGGCGCACGGGCGGCGAAGCCGCCTACAGGTCGCGCTCGCGCTCCCGTTTCCGCTCGATGCGGCGCCGCGCGTCGTGGTCACGCATCCGCTGGGGGTAGCCGGTCTTGCGGACGTCGTACACGGGTATGCGGAGATCCTCACCGAGTTTGCGGGCGCCGCGTTCGCCGCCCACCCGGCGCCGGGTCCACTCGCCGTCCGCCGCGACGAGCACGACAGTGACTTCCGTCACCGTCGTCTGAGGTTCCACGTAGGCCTCCACACCGAGGTGTGTGCGAGTCCAGTTCGCGAGATACGCGGCATCTTCCGGGGACGCCTGAGATCGGCCGGACCGAGGCCGCGAGAATCGGTCGAACAACCCCACGTCGAGCCTCCTCGAGTGCGTGCGCCGGACGCCGCCGGCGACTGTCCTCCAAGTTTGCCAGCGAACCTCCGGTTTCCGCCGCACACGAAAACTACTGGCCGGTAGCGATTACGTCGCGACACACCGGAGTCCCCGACGGGTGCCCCTCGGCGGACACGCCGGTCGGATCAATGGAAAGATGTGGAGCGCCGACACAGCGAGTGGGTGACGACGAATCGGAATTACCTGCAAGTAGACGCAAGACACGTGCATCTCGAGCACAATGGTTCACGACCACAAGTCGACAAAATTCAACAACCCGAACACAACTGTCGAGGAGTCAAAAGACATGGCCTTCTCCGTCCAGATGCCAGCGCTTGGTGAGAGTGTCACCGAGGGAACTGTCACGCGGTGGCTCAAGCAGGAAGGAGACACGGTCGAAGTTGACGAACCCTTGCTCGAAGTCTCCACGGACAAGGTGGACACGGAAATCCCGTCTCCCGTGGCCGGCGTTCTCAGCAAGATCGTTGCTCAGGAAGACGACACCGTGGAAATCGGTGGCGAGCTTGCCGTGATCGGCGACGCCGGTGAGGCTCCTGCCGCCGACTCCGCTCCCGCACCCGCCGCCGAAGAGCCCGCCGCCGAGCCGGCTCCCGCCGCGGAGGCACCGGCCGCCGAGCCTGCGCCCGCAGCGTCCGGCAACGGTTCCGCCGAGGGCACCGCCGTGAAGATGCCCGAACTGGGCGAGTCCGTCACCGAGGGCACCGTCACCCGCTGGCTCAAGGCCGTCGGCGACGAGGTCGCCGTGGACGAGCCGCTCGTCGAGGTGTCCACCGACAAGGTCGACACGGAGATCCCGTCCCCCGTCGCCGGTACGCTTCTCGAGATCAGCGCCGAGGAAGACGACACCATCGCCGTCGGCGGTCAGCTCGCCGTCATCGGTTCGGGTGCGCCCGCCGCCAAGCCGGCCGCGGCACCGAAGCCCGAGCCGACCCCCGAGCCCGCGAAGCCCGCTCCGGCCCCGGAGCCGGCGAAGCCCGCGCCTGCCAAGAGTGCCTCGGCCCCGGCCGCCGCTCCGGCAGCGTCCGCGCCGGCTCCCGCAGCCGCCGCACCCGCTCCCGCGGCCACCTCCGGTGACAGCACCCCGTACGTCACGCCGCTGGTGCGCAAGCTCGCTGCGGACAACAGCGTCGACCTGTCCTCGGTGACGGGCACCGGAGTCGGTGGCCGCATCCGTAAGCAGGACGTCCTCGCCGCCGCCGAGGCCAAGAAGGCACCGGCCGCCGCTGCCGCGCCTGCCGCCGCACCGGCCACCGCCGCTGCTCCCGCAGCCGCCTCCGCCGGGGTCCGCCCCGAACTGGCGCACCTGCGCGGAACCACGCAGAAGGCCAACCGGATTCGTCAGATCACCGCCACGAAGACGTGGGAGTCGCTGCAGACCACGGCGCAGCTCACCCAGACCTTCGAGATCGACGTCACCAAGATCGCGGCCCTGCGCGCGCAGGCCAAGAACACCTTCCTCGAGCGCGAGGGCGTCAAGCTCACGTTCCTCCCGTTCTTCGCGAAGGCCGTCGTCGAGGCGCTGAAGTCGCACCCGAACGTCAACGCCAGCTACGACGAGGCGAACAAGCAGATCACCTACTACGACGCCGAGCACCTGGGCATCGCGGTCGACACCGACCAGGGCCTGCTGTCTCCCGTGATCCACAACGCCGGCGACCTGTCGCTGGCCGGGCTGGCCCGCGCCATCGCGGACATCGCCAAGCGCGCCCGCTCCGGTGGTCTCAAGCCGGACGAGCTGTCCGGTGGCACGTTCACGATCACGAACATCGGCAGCCAGGGCGCCCTGTTCGACACCCCGATCCTCGTGCCCCCGCAGGCCGCGATGCTCGGAACCGGCGCGATCGTCAAGCGTCCCGTGGTCGTGACCGACGAGTCCGGCAGTGAAAGCATCGGCGTCCGCTCGATGTGCTACCTGCCGCTCACCTACGATCACCGCCTCGTCGACGGTGCCGACGCCGGCCGCTTCTTGACCACGATCAAGCAGCGTCTGGAGCAAGGAGCGTTCGAGGCCGACCTCGGCCTCTGATCCGTCACCGGACTTCGAGCCGAACGTAGTTTCGCAGGGGCACCATTTCCAGCAGGGATGGTGCCCCTGCGCTGTGAAGGAGGCTGTTGCACATGCGAGTGGTCATCGCCGGTTCCTCCGGGCTGATTGGCACCGCTCTCGTCTCGTCTCTCCGCGGCGACGGTCACGACGTCGTCCGCCTCGTCCGCCGGTCGTCCGCGGGTCCCGACGAGTCGCGCTGGGATCCGCAGAAGGATCGGATCGACACGGGGATCCTCGCGGACGCCGACGCGGTCGTGAATCTGTGCGGCGTCGGGGTCGGCGACAAACGCTGGACCGGGGCGTACAAGCAACTGATCCGGGACAGCCGCATCGCCGCCACCGACGTCCTCGCCGAGGGCGTCACCGAGGCCGCGGTGCCCGTGTTCGTGAATGCAAGCGCAGTCGGCTACTACGGCGACACCGGAGACCGGATCGTCGACGAGACCTCGCCCTCCGGGACGGGTTTCCTCGCGGACACCTGCCGCGACTGGGAGGCCGCGACAGCCCCCGCCGACACCTCAAAGGTCCGGACGGTTCTGCTGCGGAGCGGTATGGTCCTCTCCCCCCACGGCGGCCTGCTCGGCAGGCTGAAGACGCTGTACTCGTTCGGGCTCGGCGGCCGGCTCGGCAACGGCCGCCAGTACCTGTCGTGGATCTCGCTGGAGGACGAGGTCGATGCGATCAAGTTCGTCCTCACCCGCGACGACGTCGCCGGTCCCGTGAACGTCACCGGCCCGGCGCCCGTCACCAACGCCCAGTTCAACGGCGCGGTCGCGCGGACGCTGCACCGCCCCGCGCCGTGGATCGTTCCCGGGTTTGCGCTCAGCGCGCTGGTCGGAGAGTTTGCGCAGGAAGGCATCCTGGCCGGACAGCGCGCGATACCCACGGTGCTCGAGAATTCGGGATTCCGGTTCCGGCACAACACCATCAGGGAAGCGCTCGACGCCGCCCTCGTGCGGTGACCCAGGTCGTGACGGTGCGGCCGGTGCCCGGGCGTAACCTCTAGCGCATGAGCAGCGCGACACAATCCGCCCGTTTCAGCCCATCCCCGATTTCCATCGAATACCTCGGCACGATCGGGTACGTCGACGCCTGGGATCGACAGCGCGAGCTGGCGGCCGAACGCGCCGAGAACGTGGGTACCGACACGCTGCTCCTGCTCGAACACCCGGCCGTCTACACCGCGGGGCGTCGGACCGAACCCGAGGACCGTCCGACCGACGGCACTCCCGTCATCGACGTCGACCGCGGCGGGAAGATCACGTGGCACGGTCCGGGACAGCTGGTGGGCTACCCGATCGTCAAGCTGGCCGAACCGGTCGACGTCGTGCGGTACGTGCGCCGGCTCGAGCAGGCGCTGATCACCGTGTGCACCGACCTCGGCATCGACTGCGGCCGGGTCGACGGCCGCTCCGGTGTATGGCTGCCGGCGTCCCTGAACAACGGGCAGTGGCTGCCCGAGCGCAAGGTGGCGGCCATCGGGGTGCGCGTACAGCGCGGTGTCGCACTGCACGGCTTCTCGCTCAACTGCAATTCCGTTCTCACGGGGTTCGACGCGATCATCCCGTGCGGCATCCGCGACGCCGGGGTCACGTCGCTGTCGCAGGAACTGGGCCGCGACGTCACGGTCGAGGAGGTCACCCCCGCTGTCACGGCGGCCGTCGTCACCGCGCTCGAAGGCGAACTTCCGGTGACCGAACACGACATCGAGCGGGTCACGTTCGACTCCGCCACCGCCGGGACGACGTCCTCCGCGCCCACCTTCACTACTGTTCAGTACGGTTGACCTCTGCTCCCCGGCCCGCCGGGTGCGACGGGCCGGGCGTACCATCGTCTCCGTGACTGTGGCCCCAGAAGGACGCAAATTGCTCCGCCTCGAGATCCGAAATGCGGAGACTCCGATCGAACGCAAACCGAACTGGATCAAGACGAGAGCGAAGATGGGCCCGGAATACTCCGAGCTCAAAAGCCTCGTCAAGCGCGAGGGTTTGCACACCGTCTGCGAAGAAGCCGGCTGCCCCAACATCTACGAATGCTGGGAAGACCGCGAGGCGACCTTCCTCATCGGCGGTGAACAATGCACCCGCCGCTGCGACTTCTGCCAGATCGACACCGGCAAACCCGACGACCTCGACCGCGACGAACCCCGCCGCGTCGCCGAGTCCGTCCAGGCGATGGGACTGCGCTACTCCACCATCACCGGCGTCGCCCGCGACGACCTCCCCGACGGCGGCGCCTGGCTCTACGCCGAAACCGTCCGCCTGATCCACCAGCTCAACCCCGGCACCGGCGTCGAACTGCTCATCCCCGACTTCAACGCCAAACCCGACCAGCTCGCCGAGGTGTTCTCCACCCGCCCCGAGGTGCTCGCCCACAACGTCGAAACCGTCCCCCGCATCTTCAAACGGATCCGGCCCGCGTTCCGCTACCAGCGCAGCCTCGACGTGATCACCGCCGCCCGCGAAGACAACCTCGTCACCAAGTCCAACCTCATCCTCGGCATGGGCGAAACCCCCGACGAGGTGACCCAGGCGTTGCACGACCTGCACGACGCCGGCTGCGACATCATCACCATCACCCAGTACCTGCGCCCCTCCCCCCGCCACCACCCCGTCGAACGGTGGGTCAAGCCCGAGGAGTTCGTCGAGCACTCCACGACCGCCGAGGAGATCGGGTTCGCCGGCGTCATGGCCGGACCCCTCGTCCGCTCCTCCTACCGCGCCGGCCGCCTCTACGCGCAGGCGATGGCCCACCACGGCCGCGAATTGCCTGCAGGACAGGCACATCTCACCGAAAGCGGCGATGCGTCACAGGAAGCAAGCTCCCTCATGGCGCGGCTCGCCCGCTGACCTCGACGCGTGCGCGGTGGTCGACACCGGACGGGTCATCACCGCGCACAGCCAGGGACGTATCCTGAAGAGCATGGCGAACGGCAGTAAATCCGGTAAAGCGGGCAAACCCAGTAAAGAAGCAAAGGCAGCCGCCAAGGCAGCCCGCAGGCAGGCGTCGAAGGAACGCAGAACTCAGCTCTGGCAGGCGTTCCAGATGCAGCGCAAGGAAGACAAGCTGCTGTTGCCGCTCATGCTCGGCACGCTCATCGGACTCGCGGTGGTGTTCTTCCTCGTCGGTCTGATCTGGGGCCTCCAGTGGTTCCTCCTCCCGATCGGTCTCCTCCTCGGCGTGCTCGGGGCCTTCATCATCTTCGGACGGCGCGTCCAGAAGACGGTGTACGGCAAGGCCGAGGGCCAGGCAGGCGCGGCCGCCTGGGCGCTCGACAACATGCAGGGCTCCTGGCGCGTGACCAGCGCGATCGCGGGCACCACGCACCTCGACGCCGTTCACCGCGTGATCGGACGACCCGGCGTCATCCTTGTCGCCGAGGGATCGCCGCAACGCGTGAAGTCGCTCCTGGCCCAGGAGAAGAAGAAGACGGCGCGCCTCGTCGGCGACACCCCGATCTACGACATCGTCATCGGCAACGACGAGGGACAGGTCCCGCTGTCTCAGCTGCAGAAGCATCTGAACAAGCTCCCGAAGAACATCGACACCAAGCGGATGGACGCCATCGAGTCGCGGCTCGCGGCGCTCAGCAGCCGCGGTGGCGGCGCCGCACTGCCCAAGGGTCCGATGCCCGGCGGCGCGAAGATGCGTGGCGTGCAGCGCACCATCCGTCGTCGCTAGAAGCCTGTCGCCCCCTACTCCGCCCGATGTCGATCCCCGACATCGGGCGGAAGACGTTCTGCGGGGTCAGCGCGTGCGGATCAGGGCGGTGCCGGTGGCCCGGTCCTGCATACCTCGACCGTCGATGTCCGTGATGGTCCCGGGCACGACGAACACGAGCAGCGCCTGACGCACCAGGGCCCGGACGAAACCGACACGGGCGGGTCCGTCCACCCGCGCCACCTGCATGCCGAGAAACAGCTGCCCCGGTGTGAAGGAGAACAGCGACACCGTCACAACACCGACGACGAACCAGACCAGCAGCGTGAAGGTCGAGAACGGACCCTCGAAGAAGTTGTCGCCGATGATCAGTGCCGCGACGCCCGCCGACGACACCCAGTCGATCATCAGAGCGGCGAGACGGCGTCCCGTGCTCGCGAGGGAACCGGGACCTTCCGCCTGCAAACCGAGGCGCTCGCCCCGGAAGGACTGCTTCGTCTCGTCCGCGCCGTTCGGCAGTGCAGCCGAAGGTCCGGAAAGCCAAGAACCGGTGATACGTGCCATGCTGTCCAGGATAGGCGTCGCCTCTCTGAGGACCTCACACCGGAGCTTTGGGCTGTGTGCGCAGTCACAGCCGGTGCAAAAGCCCAGGAAGATTCGACGCGTAACACGGGCGAAACAAAAGGTTGACCAGCGGGCAACACCAAGTCCCTACCGTCTGGCTCGACGAATTCGCCAATATCCACTTGGCTGAAGCGACTTAAGGAGCACAAGCGTGGCGTTCACCACGGCCGAAGAGGTCATCAAGTTCATCAAGGACGAGAACGTCGAATATGTCGACATCCGGTTCAGCGACCTGCCGGGCGTGCAGCAGCACTTCTCGATCCCGGCGTCCGCGTTCAACCAGGACGTGTTCGAGGACGGCCTCGCGTTCGACGGTTCGTCCGTCCGCGGCTTCCAGTCGATCCACGAGTCGGACATGATGCTCCTCCCCGACGTCGCCACCGCCCAGATCGACCCGTTCCGCGCGGCAAAGACGCTGAACATCAACTTCTTCGTGCACGACCCGTTCACGCGTGAGTCCTACAGCCGCGACCCGCGTAATGTCGCGCGCAAGGCCGAGGAATACCTGAAGTCGACCGGCATCGCCGACACCGCCTTCTTCGGCGCCGAGGCCGAGTTCTACATCTTCGACTCGGTCCGCTACGACTCCGGCATCAACGGCGCGTTCTACGAGCTCGACTCCATCTCGGGTTCCTGGAACACCGGCAACGACGTGAACGCCGACGGCAGCCCCAACCTGGGCTACAAGGTCCGCCCCAAGGGTGGATACTTCCCCGTCGCTCCGTACGACCACTACGTCGACCTGCGCGACGAGATCTCCACCAACCTGCAGAACGCGGGCTTCGAGCTCGAGCGCGGCCACCACGAGGTGGGCACCGGCGGCCAGCAGGAGATCAACTACAAGTTCAACACGCTGCTCGCGGCCGCAGACGACCTGCAGCTGTTCAAGTACATCGTGAAGAACACCGCCTGGCAGCACGGCAAGTCGGCCACCTTCATGCCGAAGCCGCTGTTCGGCGACAACGGCTCGGGCATGCATGTCCACCAGTCGCTGTGGAAGGACGGCAAGCCGCTGTTCCACGACGAGGCCGGCTACGCGGGTCTGTCCGACATGGCGCGTCACTACATCGGCGGCATCCTGCACCACGCACCGTCTCTGCTGGCGTTCACCAACCCGACGGTCAACTCGTACCACCGTCTGGTGCCGGGCTACGAAGCCCCGATCAACCTCGTGTACAGCCAGCGCAACCGCTCGGCGGCCGTGCGTATCCCGATCACCGGCAACAACCCGAAGGCCAAGCGCCTCGAGTTCCGCGCCCCCGACTCCTCGGGTAACCCCTACCTGAACTTCGCGGCGCAGATGATGGCCGGCCTGGACGGCATCAAGAACAAGATCGAGCCGCAGGCTCCCGTCGACAAGGACCTCTACGAGCTCCCGCCGGAGGAGGCCCGCAACATCCCGCAGGCTCCCACCAACCTGTCGGCCGTCATCGATCGCCTCGAAGCAGATCACGACTACCTCACCGAGGGCGGCGTGTTCACGTCCGACCTGATCGAGACGTGGATCTCGCTCAAGCGTGAGCAGGAAATCGCTCCGGTCAACCTGCGTCCGCACCCCTACGAGTTCCAGCTGTACTACGACGTGTAAGTCGTCCGCAGCCACTGACCTGCGTCGGGGTGTTCGGTAGAGCGCCCCGGTCCGCAGTCGGTACGCAGTAGCTTCAGTCGAGCCCCCCGCGCCGCGATCACGACACCGATCGCGGGCGCGGGTGGGCTCTTCTGCGTCCGGCCACAGGTGACCGGCCGCGGGTCGGTGCGGTCGAACCTTCCTACTCGTCGCCCTGCCGGCGCACCATCTCGGTGATCCAGATCGGCGCGAACGGAGATGTGCAGCCCGGGGAAGTCGGGTAGTCCTTCAGCACCTCCAGGCGCTCACCGATGTCGAGTGCGCGGGCGCGGTGCTCGGCGTCCTCGATCCCGATCTGAGCCAGGCAGTGGTTCATCGCCCACTGCAGGCGATCCGGAGCGTCTTTCATCTCCGCCTCGAGGACGTCGAGCAGTCCCGCGAGGTCGAGGCCCTCGGGCTTCTTCGCCACGCGTTCGGTGGTCAACGCCCAGCCGGCACTCGCGACCACTGGATCCGGATCGGCAAACCACGCCAGGCGCAGCTCCTCGGAGTGCGGGTTCTTCTTCACCACGTAGTTCACGAGCCAGTCGTGCACCTTGGGTGCGCGCGCCTCGCGCACCATGACGTCCAACTCGTCCCGCTCGAACGCCTTCGGGCGGCAGATCAGGATCGCCAGCAGTCTCGCCGCGGTGTCACCCGTCTCCCACAGCCGGCACGCGAGTTCCTGCTGTGTCTTCAGCCTCTTCGCGAGCGCGCGCAGCTTGCCGAGGTTCACACCGTGATCGTCACCGTGCTTCTCGTTCACTTCGCGCGCCTTCGGGTCCTCGAGCTCGTCCAGCTCGGCCATCACCTCGGCCACCGTCGTCTCGGTCAGCGCCGTCTCGGCCACCTCAGCCTCCTGTCCGTCACATGGGAGATTCAGCCTACGACGGAAGCCTGCCTCCGTCGTTTCGTGTGTTACTCCCCTACCGCGCGGTCCGGAACCCACCCGAGCGCCGCGGGTCGCGTCGTATGATCCAGGGAACCGACCGCCCGGACCGTTGCGGAACGTGCGGTCGAAGCCTTTCGGGATACTTGCTCCGTTCTCCAGCCCCCTCGGGTCGAGAAGCAGGTGGTGCGGGATGTCAGTGCCCACGACGCCGTCCGGCGTGCCGGTTCCGCGCCGTGTCGTGGTCATTCTGCTGCTGGTGATTCCGCTCAGCCAGATCCCGCTCGACATCTACACCCCGGCGTTGCCGCAGATGGTGCTCGATCTGGACGCGTCCGCGGCCGTGGTGCAGAACACGGTGACGGCCTACATGCTGGGGATGAGTCTGGCGTTCATTCCGGTCGGGCTGATCGCGGATGCGGTGGGCCGCAAACGGACTCTGCTGACCTGCCTGGCGATCCTCGTCGTCACCAGCGTGGGATGCGCACTCGTGCAGAACATCACACTCCTGCTGGGTCTGAGATTCGTGCAGGGTATCGGTGGGTGCGCGTGCCTCGTCCTCGCCTACGCGATCGCCGCCGACTGCTACCGCGGTGCCCGGCTCACGTCCGTGTCCGGTCTCCTCGGGGCCGCGTGGGGGCTGGCACCCGTCCTCGCACCCGCCGTGGGTGGGGTACTCGTGCAGTTCATCTCGTGGCGTCTGGTGTTCGGGCTGATCGCGCTTCTGGCGGCGCTCGCCGTTCCCCTCGTCGTCGTGGGATTGCCGGAGACGCTTCCGCCCGAACTGCGGGCACCGGTCGACGTCACCGCCGCGGCGCGGGTGCTGCGGGCGGCTCTGCGGCACCGCATCTTCGTGGGGTTCGTGCTCGTGTTCGGACTGATGGCGTCCGCTCAGATGGTGTTCGGTGTCGTCGCACCCTTCCTCTACCAGCAGATCCTGGGCTTCTCCCCTGCCGCCTACGGTGCGGTGGCGCTCGTCGTGGGCGGCGCCAACCTCCTCGGCGAACTCGCCTGCAGCGCGTTGGCGGTTCGGGTCGGCACCCGCCGGCTCGCGTTCGGCGCGTGGTGGGTGTTCGTGTCGGGTGCACTCGTGCTCACCGTCACGGCCGGGCTGTCCGTCGTCACCGCACCGGCCATCACGATCGGCGCCTGCCTCGCGCTCGCCGGATGCGGAGTGCTCTGCCCGCAGATGTACGGGCTCGCCCTCGGACTGTTCACGCGCAATCTCGGACTGATCGGCGGTGTCGTCACGGCGGCCTGCTATCTCGTCGTCAGTGCGGCGATGGCCGTCGCCGGAGTGCTGCCGGAGAACAGCCAGGCACCGTTGGGCTGGCTGTACCTCACCCTGGGCGCGGGAGCCGGGGTCCTGCTGCTCCTCACCACGTCCACCCGGCGGTCCCAGGGTTCCCCCTCCGCCGCGCCCGCACCACGACCAGAACGGAGGTGACCGCACGTGCCGCATTCACACCCGCGCAGCCCTGCCGCGTCCCCGGTGTCGGTGATCTTCCAACGCCGGATCGACGACGCGAGTTACGCCGACTACGCACGGTGGCAGAAGCGCGCGGCGGAGGCCCTCGCGACGGTTCCGGGTTTCATCGATCAGGACATCGTGCCGCCGTCGCCGCCCGTGCAGGACGACTGGGTGGACGTGCTGCGGTTCGTCACCATCGAGGACGCCCGCGCGTGGCTCGACAGCGACCGCCGGACGGAGCTCGTGGCGGAGATCAAGCACGCCTTCATCGGCAACGAGGACGTCCACCTGCTCACCGGCGAGCAGACCCGGGAGCAGTCGGCGACGTCGGTGGTCATCTCCTGTCACGTCGACCCCGAGGACGAGTCGGCGTTCATGGACTGGCAGCGCAAGATCTCCGCCGCCGAGGCGGGGTTCCGGGGTTTCCGGGGGCACAAGGTCGAGAGGCCGGTGCAGGGGATCACCGAGGACTGGACGATCGTGCTGAGCTTCGACACCGAGGACAACCTGGCGTCGTGGATGGATTCGCCCGAGCGGGCGGCCCTCCTGAAGGAGGGTGAGAAGTTCAACAAGAATCTCCGAATCCGCAAAGCGAGCTACGGTTTCGACTTCTGGTTCCGCGGCGCGGGCGGTGACGAGCCGCCACCCGTGCCGGTCGCCCGAAGCAACCTCCTGGCGCTGCTGGTGCTGTATCCGCTGGTCGTGATCTGGGGCCATTTCGTCAGCGCACCGATCATCGAGGCGCACGGTGTGCCGATCGCCGTCGCCCTGTTTCTCGCGAACCTGGTCACCACTCAGATCCTCGGCTGGTGGGCGGTTCCGGCGGCGTTCAAGGTGTTCGGGTGGTGGATGGATCCGGCGATCTCCCCCCGCCGGCGGAACCTCGGTTACGCCGTGATGATCGCGCTGTTCGGGATTTCGATCGCCGTATGCACCCTGCTATTCATGATTCCGACCACGTAACAGAGTTTCCCGATTCACCTGCGCGATGTTCGGGTACATAGCACTGTGAAGGACCGAGGTCTGTTTTCACATCTGGAGAAAGGTGTTCACGGTTGGACATGCAGCAACTGTGGGACTTCGTCTCCGCCAGGAAGCAGCAATTGCTCACCGACTCGTTCCTGCACGTCAGCGCAGTCGTGCAGTCGGTGGTGATCGCCACGATCGTCGCGGTGGCGATCGGGATCCTCGTGTACCGCAGTCCGGCCGGCTCCGCGATCGCCACCGCACTCGCGAGCACGATCCTCACCATCCCGTCGTTCGCCCTGCTCGGCCTGCTGATCCCGATCCTCGGCCTCGGTGTGGCCCCCACCGTGACCGCTCTGGTGCTGTACGCACTGCTGCCGATCATCCGGAACACCATCCTCGGACTCGCCTCCGTCGACCCCGCGATCACCGACGCCGCCCGGGGGGTGGGAATGAGCCGCACGACGGTGCTGAGCAGGATCGAACTCCCACTCGCCTGGCCGTCGATCCTGACGGGCATGCGGGTGAGCACGCAGATGCTGATGGGCATCCTCGCGATCGCCGCCTACGCCAAGGGTCCCGGTCTCGGCAACCTCATCTTCTCGGGACTCTCCCGCGTCGGCAGCCCGACAGCGATACCGCAGGCCCTCACGGGGACCGTTCTGATCGTGATCCTCGCCCTCGTACTCGACGGCGTCCTCGCCGTCATCGGCCGACTCACCACCTCCAGGGGGATCCGTGACTGACCTCGATACACCGCACACCAACGGAAGCACCGTCTCGGGCGTGGACATCGTCCTCGAAGACGTCGTCAAGAGCTACCCGGGCCAGGACAAGGCGGCCGTCGACAACGTGTCGATGCGCATCCCCGCCGGGGAGATCGTGGTCCTCGTCGGCCCGTCCGGCTGCGGTAAGACCACCACCATGCGCATGATCAACCGGCTCATCGAACCGACGTCGGGGAAGATCACGATCGGCGGCAAGGACGCCCTGTCCATCGACCCGGACAAGTTGCGGCGCGGCATCGGCTACTCGATTCAGCAGGCCGGACTGTTCCCGCACCTCACGATCGCCAAGAACGTCGGCACGGTCCCCGGTCTGATCGGCTGGGACAAGAAGAAGATCGCCGACCGCACCGACGAGATGCTCGACCTCGTCGGACTCGAACCCGACCTCTACCGCGAGCGCTACCCCCGGCAGTTGTCGGGCGGTCAGCAGCAGAGGGTCGGGGTGGCGCGGGCGCTGGCCGCCGATCCCCCGGTGCTGCTCATGGACGAGCCGTTCGGCGCGGTCGACCCGATCACGCGCGGACTGCTGCAGGACGAGTTGATGCGACTGCAGTCCGATCTCGGCAAGACGATCGTCTTCGTGACGCACGATTTCAACGAGGCGGTCAAGCTGGGCGATCGGATCGCGGTGCTGGGCAACCAGTCGCACATCATGCAGTACGACACTCCGGAGGCGATCCTCGCGCATCCTGCCAACGACATGGTGGCCGGGTTCGTCGGCGCGGACGCGTCGCTGAAGCAGCTGACGCTCACCCGGGTGGCGGAGGTCGAACTCCTCGACTGCCCCACCGCGTACGAGGACGGCTCGGTGGACGATCTGCGGGCGGCGATCGCCCCCCGCAAGATCAAGTGGGGCGTCCTCCTGGACGCGCGCGACCGCCCGACCCGCTGGGTGTCGATGCGGCACCTGGCCAACGCCACCTCGCTG
Organism: Rhodococcus sp. NPDC127593; assembly: GCF_042671975.1. NCBI lineage: Bacteria > Bacillati > Actinomycetota > Actinomycetes > Mycobacteriales > Nocardiaceae > Rhodococcus > Rhodococcus sp. NPDC127593. The sequence continues at coordinate 34,161 of NZ_JBHXWI010000053.1, forward strand.
CGCGACATCGGCGACCCGATCGAAGAGGTGGTGTCGACCCAGTCCACGTTGCAGGACGCCCTCGAGGCGCTCCTGGCGGAGAGCAGCGCGTCGACGATCGTCACCGGCAGGCGGGGCGAGTACCACGGCCTGATCACGATCGACACGCTGGTGACGCACCTGTCCGCGATGCGTGAGGAGCACGCGCACGACGACGAGGACAGCGAGCCGCAGCAGAACGAGGCGAGCGAGGGCGGGGCAACGTCATGACGGCCGCCGTCGTCGCGAAGCCCGCCGCGCCTGCCGCCCGGCGTTCGGAGCGGGCCCGCTTGCTGGTCCAGCCGATCATCGTCGTGATCCTGGTGGTGGGTGTCCTCGCCTGGGCCTTCAGCCGCGAACTCACCGCCACGCAGAAGGGCAGCCTCAACGCCGCCAACATCGCGACATTGACGTGGCAGCACGTGCTGATCACGGTCGTGGTGGTCGCGATCGTCGTCGTCATCGCCGTTCCGCTGGGGATCCTGCTGACACGGCCCGGGTTCACCAAGCTGGCACCGATCTTCATCGGAATCGCCAACATCGGACAGGCCGCGCCGGCCATCGGACTACTGGTGCTGCTGTTCCTCGCGACGGGGACGACCGGATTCTGGATCGGGGTGCTCCCCATCGCGTTCTACTCCCTCCTGCCTGTTCTCCGGAACACGATCCTGGGTCTGCAGGAGGTCAATCCCGCCGTCATCGACGCCGGGCGGGGACAGGGCATGACCGCCGGTCTCGTCTTGCGGAAGGTCGAGTTCCCGCTCGCCGTCCCCTACATCCTCGCGGGACTGCGCACGTCGCTCGTGCTCGCCGTGGGCACCGCGACGCTCAGTTTCCTCGTCAGCGCGGGCGGTCTGGGAATCCTCATCGACACCGGATACAAGTTGCGCGACAACGTGACCCTGGTGGTGGGAGCCGTGCTCGCGGTCGCGCTCGCGCTGCTCGTCGACTGGTGCGGAGCCCTGGCCGAGGAGTTCCTCGGCCCGAAGGGGCTGCGCTGATGAACCACCTCCGGAAGGCGATCGCCGCGACGGCCGTGGCACTCTGCGGAGTCCTCGCAGCGTCCTGCGGCCTCGAATCCGGTGGCGCCCTGCCGCTGTCGGTGGAACCGGGAAGCATCCAGCCCGTCCCCGAACTCGAAGGTGTCAAGATCACCGTCGGTTCCAAGGACTTCACCGAGCAGGTCACCCTCGGGTACATCATCGAGTTCGCCCTCAGCGCCGCCGGCGCCGACGTGCGCGACCTCACCAACATCCAGGGGTCCAACAGCACACGGGACGCCCAGCTGGACGGGCAGATCGACGTCACCTACGAGTACACCGGGACCGGGTGGATCAACTACCTCGGCAACGAGATTCCGATCCCCGACCCGACCGCGCAGTTCGAGGCGGTCCGCGACGAGGACCTCGCAAGCAACGGCATGGTGTGGGTGGATCCTGCCCCGATGAACAACACGTATGCACTCGCGATGAGCAGGCAGACCGCCGAGGAAACCGGGATCACCACCCTCTCGGGGTACGCGGACCTGGTCAACCGCGACCCCGCCGCGGCGACGACCTGCGTCGAAACCGAATTCAACGTCCGGCAGGACGGGTTCCCGGGTATGGCCGCCAAATACGGCTTCGACCCCGCCCGCGCGAACCGCCAGATCCTCCAGACCGGCATCATCTATCAGGCCACCGCGGACGGAACGCAGTGCAAGTTCGGCGAGGTGTTCACGACGGATGGCCGCATCATCGCGCTCGATCTGGTGCTGCTGGAGGACGATCGCCAGTTCTTCCCGAAGTACAACCCGGCGATCACCATGCGCAAGGATTTCGCGGAGGCGCATCCGCAGGTGGCTGACGTGATGGCCCCGATCTCCGCGGCGCTGACCAACGAGGAGATCACCGAACTGAACCGGCGGGTCGACGTCGAGGGCGAGGAACCGGCGGACGTGGCCCGGGACTGGCTGGTGGAAAAAGGATTCGTCACGCTGCCGTGACGGTCAGCCGCCCAGGGCGATCTTCGCGATCAGGCCTCGGTGATCCGAACCCGTCAGCACCACCGATTCCACGGACTCCGCCTGCGCTCCGCTCGTGACGATGTGATCGATCGCGATCATCGGCGGGAACGGCTGCCGGTCGGCGGGATACGTGTTCTGGATTCCGGCGCCCACCTGGTCGGCGGCGTCGCGGTAGCGTCCGGTCACGAGGTTGCGGTACTTCACGTGGTCGCGGGTGGAGTTGAAGTCGCCGCTGACGATCACGGGTCCCGAGTCGGCGGGGACGGCGTCGAGAATGACTTTGATGCGGTCCATCTCGCGCGACCACAGCGACGGATCCGACGGCCACGGCGGGACCGGGTGGAACGCGTACAGTGCCGTGCTCGCACCGTGCGGGAGTTCCACCCGGGCCGACAGCGCGGACAGGACGAATTCCGAGTGGTGGACCTTGTCGGTCAGCGGGTACCGGCTCCAGATCCCGGTTCCCTCGCCGCCGCTACCGGGCATGAGGAACGAGAACGGCAGGGTCGATTCGATTCCCGCGGCCACCAACCGGTCGACGGCCTCCGGTGTCAGTTCGTTGGTGGTGAGCACGTCGACGTCGCGGTCCCGGACCTGCCGGACGAGAGAGTCGGCGTCCGCGTTGCCGAGCCAGATGTTGGCCTGCATCACCGTCAGTTCCGGCCCGGACGCCGTCACCGAACCGTTCGTCACGTACAGCGGGCCCTGCGACAGGGTGGCCACCGCGGCCACCGTCAGCGCGACGCCGAAACCGATCCAGTGCCGGGTGATTCCGAGCAACAGCACCCCGACCGCGGCAGCGGCCATCAGGTACGGCGCCGCGGACGCCAGGACGAGCAGACGCTGATTCTGGACGTCGAGGAATCTCAGCACGACACCGAACACGCCGGCGAGCACCGCGAGCCACCCGAGCGCCGTCAGCGCCCGCACCCCCCAGGTGGCGATCACTCCCCGAAGACTCTCTCCACCACAGCCTTGGCCCGCCGGGTCACCCGCAGGTAGTTGTCGAGGAACTCGCCTGCATCGCTGCCACCCCAGCCGGCGATCTGCGCGACCGCGGACAGCACCCGGCCCGAACCGGGCAGCTGATCGGTGGCCTTGCCGCGAACGAGCACGAGGCAGTTGCGCGCCTTCGTCGCCGTGATCCACGCGTCACGCAGCAGTTCGACGTCGGACTCGCTGAGCAGCTCCGCCGCGCCGATCGCGTCAAGTGTCTCGAGGGTCGACGTGTTGTGCAGCGACTCGATCTCGTGGGCGTGCCGGAGCTGGATCAGCTGCACGGTCCATTCGATGTCGGCGAGGCCGCCGCGCCCGAGCTTGGTGTGCGTCGCCGGGTCGGCGCCGCGCGGCAGCCGTTCGGAGTCGACGCGCGCCTTGATGCGCCGGATCTCGCGGACCGCCTGATCCGACACTCCGCCCTCCGGGTAGCGGGTCTTGTCGATCATGTGCAGGAAGCGCAGCCCCAGATCGGCGTCGCCCGCGACGTGATGCGCGCGCAGCAGTGCCTGGATCTCCCACGCCTGCGCCCACTGCGCGTAGTAGGCCTCGTAGGACGCCAGCGTGCGCACCATCGGGCCGCTGCGACCCTCCGGCCGCAGGCCCGTGTCGACCTCGAGCGGCGGATCGGTGCTGGGCGCGCCGAGCAGAGCCCGTACCTTGTCGCCGATGCTGTTGGCCCACTTGACGGCGACCGTCTCGTCGATCCCCTCGCGCGGCTCGCACACGAACAGCACGTCCGCGTCGGAACCGTAGCCGAGCTCGCCACCACCGAGCCGGCCCATGCCGATCACCGTGAAGGTCGCGGGAGCGGGCGTGCCGAGTTCCTTCTCGCTCGCCTTGGTCACAGCCGCCAGGGCGGCATTGAGCACGGCCGCCCACACGGACGACAGCGCCTGGCACACGCCCGGCACGTCGAGCATGCCGAGGATGTCCGCGGAGGCGATACGGGCCAGCTCGTAGCGGCGCAGAGAGCGCGCCGCCGCGATCGCACGGGCCGGGTCGTCGTGGCGTGCCGACGCCGTCAGGATGCCGCGGGCGACGTCCTCCGGCTTCGACTCCAGCAGTCGCGGTCCGGCCGGCGAATCCGCGAACAGGCGCACCACGTCCGGCGCCTTGATCAGCAGGTCGGGAACGTAGGCCGAGGATCCGAGCACCGTCATCAGCCGCTCGGCGACCGAGGCCTCGTCACGCAGCAGCCGGAGGAACCAGGTCTGATCGGTCATCGCGTCCGACAGCCGCCGGTACGCGAGCAGGCCCGCATCGGGATCCGGTGTGTCGGCAAGCGATTCGAGCAGCGTCGGCAGCAGCAGCGCCTGGATGCGGCCCTTGCGGGACGCGCCGCTGGTGAGTGCGGTGAGGTGCCCGAGCGCGTTCTCCGGGGCGGTGTAGCCCAGCGCCGCCAACTGACGGATGGCCGCGTCCGGGCTCAGCCGCAGCGCCTCCTTGTCGATGCGCGCCACCGATTCGAGCAGCGGCCGGTAGAACAGCTTGGCATGCAGGCGCCGCACGCGGTGCGCGTTGCGCTTGATCTCCGCATTGAGAACGCCGAGAGAATCCTTGCTGCCGTCGGGCCGCATGTGCGCCGCGCGAGCCAGCCAGCGCAGCGCTTCCTCGTCGTCGGCGGGCGGGAGGGTGTGTGTGCGCCGCAGCTTCTGCAGCTGCAGCCGGTGCTCGAGCAACCGGAGGAATTCGTACGACGCAGCGAGATTCGCGGCGTCGTCGCGGCCCACGTAGCCGCGGGCGGCGAGGGCGGTCAGCGCGTCGATGGTGCTCTGGACGTGCAGCGCCTCGTCCGCACGCCCGTGCACGAGTTGCAGGAGCTGGACGGCGAACTCGACGTCGCGCAGACTGCCGCGGCCCAGTTTCAGTTCGCGTTCACGGAGTTCCGGCGGAACCATCTCCTCCACCCGGCGGCGCATCGCCTGCACCTCGGGAACGAAGTCTTCGCGCTCCGATGCGGTCCACACCATCGGGCTGAGGGCGTCGGCGTACTGCTGTCCGAGCGCGACGTCGCCGATCATCGGGCGGGCCTTGAGCAGCGCCTGGAACTCCCAGGTCTTGGCCCACCGCTTGTAGTACGCGACGTGGGATTCGAGGGTGCGGACGAGTTCCCCGCGCTTGCCCTCCGGCCGCAGCGCGGCGTCCACGTCGAAGAACGCCGAGGACCCGATGCGCATCATCTCGCCCGCGATCCGGCTCGCGATCGAGTCGGCGGGTTCGGCGACGAAGACCACGTCCACGTCGCTGACGTAATTGAGTTCGCGGGCACCGCACTTGCCCATGGCGATGACGGCCAGCCGCACGGGGCACGGGGCGTCCGGGCACACGGCTGCGACGGCCACGGCGAGGGCGGCGCTCAGCGCGGCATCCGCCAGATCGGACAGCTGATGCCCGACCGTCTGGTACGGAAGTACCTGTTCGTTCTCGACAGTCGCCGCGAGGTCGACGGCGGCGAGCAGCATCAGCTCGTCGCGGTACGCCTTGCGCAGCGCCGCGATGGCATCGGGTCCGGTGACCTCGGCCCGGTAGAGGTTGGCATCCGGGTGGGCACCCACCTCGGGTTCGGCCCCGACTGCGGCCATCATCGTGGCGGTCGCCTCGGCCTTCGACGGGAGGCGGACGTCGCCGTCGAGGATCTTCCAGGACGCGGGATCCGCGACCAGGTGGTCGCCGAACGCGCTGGACGCACCGAACAGCCCGAACAGCCGGCCTCGCAGGCCCTTGTCGGTGCGGAGCGCCGCATCGAGTTCGGCCCAGCCCTCGCCGAGCCCTTCCTTCAGGCGCACCAGGGTGCGGAGGGCCAGGTCGGCGTTCGCGGCCCGCGACAACGACCAGAGCAGTTCGATGCTGTCTTCACCGACCCAGCCCAGTTCGCGGAGTTCGGACGGAGCAGTCGGCTCGACGAGACCCAGACGACCCGGACCGGGAACGGCAGAACGCGCTGCCGGAGGCTTCACCATGCTCTTGCTCACAACCCCAGATACGTCTTGAGTTCGAACGGCGTCACGTGGCTCCGGTACTCCTCCCACTCGCGACGCTTGTTGCGCAGGAAGAAGTCGAACACGTGCTCGCCGAGTGCTTCGGCCACCAACTCCGACTTCTCCATCTCGCGCAGCGCGCCGTCGAGGTTGCCGGGCAGTTCCCGGTAGCCCATGGCGCGGCGCTCGGCCGACGTCAACGCCCACACGTCGTCCTCGGCCTCGGGAGGAAGTTCGTAGCCCTTCTCGATTCCGCGCAGGCCCGCGGCGAGGAGCACCGCGAACGTCAGGTACGGGTTGCAGGCCGAATCGGGGCTGCGGATCTCGACGCGACGCGACGACGCCTTGTTCGGCGTGTACATCGGGACGCGGACCAGCGCCGACCGGTTGGACGGACCCCAGGACGCGGCGGTCGGGGCCTCGCCACCGTGGATCAGACGCTTGTAGGAGTTCACCCACTGGTTGGTGACGGCGCTGATCTCGTTCGCGTGCTCGAGGATGCCGGCGATGAACGCCTTACCGGTCTCCGACAGCTGCATCGGATCGTCCGGGTTGTGGAAGGCGTTGGTGTCGCCCTCGAACAGGCTCATGTGGGTGTGCATCGCCGAGCCGGCCTGGTCGCTGAACGGCTTCGGCATGAACGTGGCGCGCACGCCCTCGGCGATCGCGACCTCCTTGACGACGTAGCGGAACGTCATCACGTTGTCGGCCATCGACAGGGCGTCCGCGTACCGCAGGTCGATCTCCTGCTGGCCGGGAGCCGCTTCGTGGTGGCTGAACTCGACGGAGATGCCCATCGACTCGAGTGCGTCGATGGCGTGCCGGCGGAAGTTGGGAGCGGAGTCGTGGACCGCCTGGTCGAAGTAGCCGCCGGAGTCGGCGGGCTTCGGCGGAGTGCCGTCGATCGGCCCGTTCTCCAGGAGGAAGAACTCGATCTCGGGGTGCACGTAGCAGCTGAAGCCCAGATCGCTCGCCTTGTTCAGCTGACGGCGCAGCACGTGCCGCGAATCCGCCCAGGAGGGGGAACCGTCGGGCATGGCGATGTCGCAGAACATGCGCGCGGAATGCTGATGTCCCTTGCTCGAACTCCACGGCAGCACCTGGAACGTGGAGGCGTCCGGCTTCGCGACCGTGTCCGCCTCGGACACCCGGGAGAAGCCCTCGATCGCGGATCCGTCGAAGCCGATGCCCTCCTCGAAGGCACCTTCCAGTTCCGCGGGGGCGATCGCCACCGATTTCAGGTATCCGAGAACGTCCGTGAACCACAATCGGACGAACCGAATGTCGCGCTCTTCGAGGGTGCGAAGCACGAATTCCTTTTGGCGATCCATGTCCGCGAGAGTAAGCAAAGTTCGTTAAATCTGTGTTACTTCGTTGATTCGACCATGCCGGATTCCGCATCGTGCCAGCGTGCGGGCACCTCGGCCGATCCCGTCACACGCGCGGGTCAGCACGCCAGGTCCGCGGGCGGCGCCGCGAGGTCGACCAGATAGTCCGTGACGGCGTCGTCGACGCACGCCTCGCCGTCGAGAACGACGGTGTGCTGAGTGCCCCGGTACGTGACGAGTGAGCCGTTCATCTGCTTCGCCAGATCCACGCCCGCCTGGTACGGCGTCGCCGGGTCCTCGGTCGTCGACACGACGACGACCGGCGGGATCCCGGGCGCCGACACGGTGTGTGGCGAGCCCGTGTTCGGCGCGGGCCAGAACGCGCAGACGTCCAGCGGCGCGCTGCCGGTGCCGCGGCCGTCGTCGAGGAACGGCGACGCCTGGCGATACCGCACATCCGCCGCCCCGACCACCGCGCGGTCGGTGACCGGCGGATCGTCCATGCAGCGGATGGAATTGAAAGCGTCGTTGAGGTTGGAATACGTACCGTCGTCGGCGCGCCCCTCGTACAGATCGGCCAGCATCAGCAGCGAATCACCCGTCCCCGTCCGCAGGCTCTCCAGGCCGCCGCGGAGCGGGCCCCACAGATTCGGCGAGTACAGGGCCTGCTGGACGCCGGTGATCGCATCGGTGTAGCCGAGTCCGCGCGGGTCGGTGGTCGCGGCCGGCTTGTCGATCAGCGGGTCGACGAGTGCCCGGAACCTGGCGTTCGCCTGCGCCGGATCGGTGCCGAGCGGACAGTCCTGCTGCTGCATGCAATCCGCGGCGAACGCGTCGAACGCGGACTGGAATCCGGCCGCCTGCAGGATCACCTCCTCCGTCGGGTCCTGCTCGGGATCGAGGGCACCGTCGAGGACCATCGCGCGCACGTTGCCCGGGAACGTCTCCGCGTACGTCGAGCCGAGGCGGGTGCCGTACGAGTAGCCGAGGTAGTTGAGCTTCTCGTCACCGAGCACCGCCCGGATGACGTCCATGTCGCGCACCACGTCGTACGTTCCGACGTGCGCGAGGACGTCGACGCCGGTCCGCTCCGCGCACTTGTCCGCGTACTCGCGGTTCTCACCCTCCGTCTGCGCGATTCCGGCGGGACTCATGTCGACGTCGTCATCCTTGCGTCTCGCGTCCACCTCCGGCGGGGTCAGGCACGTCACCTGCGGCGTGGACGCGCCGACGCCGCGCGGATCGAAACCGATGACGTCGAACCGCTCCGCGATCTCGGTGCCGTCGGCCACGGACGCCAGCCCGATACCCGACGCCCCCGGGCCACCGGGGTTCACGAGCAGCGATCCGACCTTGTCGCCGGTCGCCTTCAACCGCGAGACGGCGATCTGTGCGGTGGCGCCCCCGGGGTTCGCGTAGTCGTTCGGCACGGTCACCTTCGCGCAGTCGAGAGTGTCGCCGAGCGGAGAACCATCCGTGCTGTACCCCTCGCACGAACCCCACTGCACCTGCTGTGTGTAGAACTCCTCGAGCCCCGCGGGAATCGGTCCGGCCGGAGCCGCCTCGGCCGCCGACGGCTCGGCGACGGCCTCACCGGCGTCCCGACCGCCTCCGGCACAGCCTGCGACGACAAGGACGACGGCGATGCACCCCGCGAACGCGGCCGGTACCCGAGCACTCTTCGACATACGACGATCGTGCCAGGGGTTTCGCGCCGTCAGGCCTTCCCGCAGGTCAGAGGACAGTCCGGGGGTGTGACCTATCGCACCCGCGCGAGCCCTTCGCTCCCCCGCGGGCCGGTGGCAGACTGTAGGCGTCATCACCCGCACCCGGGGACCCGTCAAGGGCCTCGAGGCCAGAAAGGGACAACGATGTCCGATAGCAAGTCGTCCGCGAGCACGTCAGAAGATCGGCTCTACGGATCAGCACCATCGCACGACGTTCCCAAGCGCAAGACCCGAACCCACCACCTGCAGGCCATGAAGGCCGAGGGTGAACGCTGGGCGATGCTCACCGCCTACGACTACTCCAGCGCCCGCATCTTCGAGGAAGCCGGGATTCCCGTTCTCCTCGTCGGCGACTCGGCCGCCAACGTCGTCTACGGATACGAGACCACCGTCCCGGTCACGATCGACGAACTCCTCCCCCTCGTTCGCGGCGTCGTCCGCGGTGCGCCGCACGCTCTCGTGGTGGCGGATCTCCCGTTCGGCAGCTACGAAAGCTCACCGGAGCAGGCCCTCGCGTCCGCGACCCGGTTCATGAAGGAGGGGCTGGCCCACGCGGTCAAGCTCGAGGGCGGCGAGCGCGTGGCGCCGCAGATCGCCGCCATCACCGCGGCAGGCATCCCCGTCATGGCCCACGTCGGGTTCACTCCGCAGAGCGTGAACTCGCTCGGCGGTTTCCGCGTGCAGGGCCGCGGCGACGCCTCCGAGCAGTTGGTCGCGGACGCGATCGCCGTGCAGGAGGCCGGCGCGTTCTCCGTCGTCATGGAGATGGTGCCCGCCGAGATCGCAGGCCAGGTCACCCGCAAGCTCACCATCCCGACCGTGGGTATCGGAGCGGGCGTCGAATGTGACGCCCAGGTCCTCGTGTGGCAGGACATGGCCGGCTACACCAGCGGCAAGACGGCGAAGTTCGTCAAGCGCTTCGGTAACGTCGGTGACGAGTTGCGTAGCGCGGCCGCCGCATACGCGACCGAGGTACGCGCCGGAACGTTCCCGGCGGAAGAGCACAGCTTCTAGGTCGTCCTCGACTCACCGGGCCGGCACACACTCGAGGGGGATGTTCATGGGACAGCGACACGTGCAGCGCACCGGACGTCGTCACCGTCTGGCCGTGGTGGCGGCCGGGACGGTGGCGGCCGCGGCGGTCGTCACGGGGTGCGCCGGACAGGGTCCCGCACCCGCGCCCGGCACCACCGCGCCCCCGGCACCGACCACCGCCGCGGTTCCCGGCACCGCCCTGGTACCGGGTGGTGTCACCGAGGCGCAGGCCGCCCAGCTGTGCACCGACCTCGAGGGTCAGTTGCAGAGTTGGCGCACCTACACCCCGACCATCGGCAAGACCGGGTTGAACGGTCTGGTCGGCACGTGGATCGCGAAGAACAACCTCAACGCGCTCGACTTTCTGCAGGACCGGGCCCGGATCGACGTGATCACGACGGCGGCCTGCCCCGGCATCCGGCAGGAAGCGGTGACTGCGCTGGAGATCCCCGATCTGGCGTCCGGCCTGATCGGGTTCTGAGGCCGACGTGACCCAGCCGCGCACCCTGTACCCGCCGCTCGAGCCGTACCAGTTCGGGCATCTCGACGTCGGCGACGGACAGCAGATGTACTGGGAGCAGAGCGGCAACCCCGACGGGAAGCCGGTGGTGTTCCTCCACGGCGGGCCAGGGGGCGGCACCGACCCCGCCCAACGACAGTTCTTCGACCCGCAGGTGTACCGGATCGTGCTGCTCGACCAGCGCGGATGCGGACGTTCCACACCCCACGTCGCCGACGGGGCCGATCTGTCGGTCAACACCACCGACCGTCTCCTCCGCGATGTGGAGTTGCTGCGCACCCATCTCTGCATCGACCGGTGGCAGGTCTTCGGCGGGTCGTGGGGCTCCACACTGGCACTCGCCTACGCCCAGAAGCATCCCGACCGGGTCACCGCGCTGGTGCTGCGCGGCATCTTCCTGCTGCGCCGCAGCGAAATCGACTGGTACTACAACGGCGGTGCCGGACACCTGTTCCCCGAACTGTGGGAGGAGTTCCTGGCGCCGGTGCCGGAGTCGGAGCGGGGTGGCGATCTCGTCGAGGCCTACCACCGGCTCCTGCAGTCCGCCGATCCCGACGTCGCGACGCGGGCGGCGGTCGCGTGGTCCACGTGGGAGGGCGCGACGAGTTCGCTCCTCCCCAAACCGGAACGGGTGGTGGAGACGTCCCAGCCGAGGTTCGCGCTGGCCTTCGCCCGCATCGAGAACCATTACTTCCACAACCGCGGGTTCCTGGACGAGGGCCAGCTTCTCCGCGACGCCGCCGCACTGGACGGCATTCCGGGCGTGATCGTGCAGGGTCGCTACGACGTGGTGTGCCCGGCGACCAGTGCGTGGGCGCTTCACCGGGCCTGGCCGGGTTCGCGGCTCGAGATCGTCGACGACGCGGGACACTCCGCGATGGAACCGGGCATCGTCCATCACCTCGTCGAGGCAACGGACCGGTTCCGCGACTGACGCGCTATGCGGGGTACCCGAACTCGACGGTCCGCTTCGCGGCGTCGGCGGAGACGAGCCTGATTTTCACCTGTTCGCCCTCGGCCGGGTCGCCCACGCATTTCGCCATCACGGACACCGACGGGACGAACACGTCCGCGGTGCGCTTGCCGTTCCGTGACCGCAGCACGGTCGCGTCGAACGTCTCCCCCACCCGGTCGGCGAGCACGGTCGCTTCGGTGAGGTCGATGCAGGCACGGTCGATCTTGCTCGCGAGGGAATCCGAGCCGACCATGATCTCGGGCATAGAGGCGAGGGCGTCCCGCGCCCAGGACGGCACCGGCGTTCCGGCGGCGACGGCGAGGCACACCTCCGTGGAGTACCGGTCCGAGAGCCGGCGCAGCGGCGCGGTCACGTGGGCGTACGGGGCGCCGATGGCGGCGTGCGCGGTCAGGTCCGGCAGGGCGCCGTCGAACGCCGCGTAGTCGGCGCCCCGCAGCAGTGACGGCGCCTCGGTCATCAGCACCAGCGTCGACGCCGAATTCGGGTCGAGCCGCGCCAGGAGTTCACCGACACCGACGCTCTCGGGCCAGTCGATCCCCAATGCCGCCGCCGTGCGTCGCAGCGCGTCGACCGCGTCCGGTCCGGCGGGCGGCAGGGTGCGGAGCAACCCGACCTTCGCGTCGAGCATCATGGCCGCGGCGCACATTCCGGTGAGGAGCGAAACCTCGGCGTTCCAGTCGTCGGCCTCCGTGCGGGGCGCGAGATCGACGCGCCAGCCGTCCCCGTCCGGCACCACTTCCTGCTCGGGGAGCCGGAGTTCGATCGCGCCGCGCGCCACCGCCGCCGCCGTCCGGAGCCGGCCGAACTCCGGCAGCGACGCGATGGACGGATGCAGTCGTCCCGCCTCCGAATCGGCCTGCACACCGGCGTAGTCCAGCCGCGCCACGGAACGGACCGTGGCACGGGACACCGTGCAGGACACCGGTTCGGCCGACTCGTCGAGTTCGATCCGCCACACCACCGCCGGGCGATCCTCGTCCGGGAGGAGACTCGCGGATCCCTCGGAGAGTTCCTTCGGATGCAGCGGCACCTTGCCGTCAGGGAGGTAGAACGTCTGCCCGCGTTTCCGGGTCTCCACGTCGAGCACCCCCCCGGGCCGCACGACGGCGCCGACGTCCGCGATCGCGTAGTGCAGGACGAATCCGTCGTGTGTCCGCTCGAGGTGCAACGCCTGATCGAGATCGAGGGAATCGGGCGGATCGATGGTGACGAACGCCAGATCGGTGCGGTCCTCCCGCTCGGACGCGTACCGGTCGGACGCCGCCCGCGCCTGCGCGACCGCCGCGGGCGGATAGCCCTCCGGCAGGTGGAATTCGGTGCGCACGGTGCCGAAATCGATTCCGCGCGCTACGAAACGACTCATCGGCATCTCACGCACACCCTGTCCGCAACGCTAGTTGTTCCACTCCTCGTCTGCCCGGTCCGCCGCCTTGTTCCGCTCCGCGGCGATCTGCAGCGCCTTCTCGGCCGAGTCCCGGTCGGGGTAGGGACCCATCCGGGACATCGACGATGCCGCCTTCCCCTGCGTGACCGTGCCGTCCTCGACGTTGTAGTACCAGAGATGATCTTCGTCAGTCATGTCCTCAGTGTGGCACCGGTGGGACGGATGGAGTTGTGGATCACGCTCAGACTGTTACCCTCGGAGACCTGTCCGGTGATACGTTCCCCGGCGCCGGTCAGTGCGGTGCCGATGGCCCGTCTTTCCGTGCGCAGTGCCCGAACAGAGAATGGAGCGAGCATGTCGACGATCATTTTTGATCAGCTACTTCCCTACCTCGGTGCCGAAGGCGCCACGTACTGGGCCCAACTGCTGATGGTCGATCCCGTCTGAGGCTGTCGACCAGTCGATACCTCGAAGCCCCCGCCGGCACCGAACGGCGGGGGCTTCGTCGTGTTCGCAGGCATGCCCGCGACACATTCGTGACGAATCATCGAACGCTTCGCCCTGCCCCCGGGACGGGACGTCTCTAGGCTGACCTGATGGCAGTGAATCCAGCGATCGAGGGTCGTGTCTACCCACCGACCGAGCCCTACCTCGTCGGCCGCGAGAAGATCCGGGAGTTCGCCCGCGCCGTCTTCGCCACCAACCCCACCTCGTTCGACGTCGACCGTGCCCGCGCCGCCGGTCACGCCGATCTCGTTGCCCCGCCCACGTTTCCCGTCATCGTGCAGGAACGTGCACTGGCCCAGCTCGTCGCCGATCCGACGTCGGGAATCGAGCCGGTCAATCTGGTGCACAGTACCGAACACGCCACGTCCATCCGCCCGGTCGTCGCGGGCGACGAACTCTCCGCGGTGCTCACCGTCACGAACGTGACGTCACGCGGTCCGCACACGCTGCTCGTCGCCGACATCGAGATCCTCGACGCCACAGGCGATCACGTGAGCACGATGACGTCGACGCTGTTCATCAGGGGGGACGGGGAATGACCGCCCCGCAACGAATCCTGCTCGGCGACACCGTCGCCAAAGCCCGATACCACGTGACCCGGGAATCCCTGGTCCGCTATGCCGGAGCGTCCGGTGACTTCAACTCCATCCACTACCGGGACGACGTCGCGGACGCTGTGGGCCTGCCCGGTGTGCTGGCGCACGGCATGCTGACGCTGGCACTGGCCACGCAGTGCATCGTCGACTGGCTGGGTGACCCGGCGCGGGTCACCGGATACCGCGCCCGCTTCACCAAGCCGGTGATCGTCGACCCGGACGAGGGTGCGGTCGTCGAGGTCGTCGCGAAGGCCGCGCAGGTCGACGAGGCGGCGGGCACCGCGAGGATCGACCTGACGGTGACGTTCGACGGACACACCGTGCTCGGCAAGTCGCAGGTCTGGATTTCACTGCGCTGAGCACGCCCGACATACTGAGCCGATGATCGGTGTCGTGGTGACCGCCTTCGCGGTGCTCGGGCTCCTGACCGTCATTCCGGGCCCGGACATGGCGGTGGTGACGCGCGCGGGCTTGTCCGGTGGACGCAGCGCCGCGCTGCGGGCCACGTTCGGTGTGGTCGCCGGGTTGATGGTGTGGGGCGCGCTGACCGTCGTCGGACTCGGCGCGGTGCTCGCCGCCTCCGCGGAGGCGTACATCGTCGTGAAGATCGTCGGCGGGATGTACCTCGTGTTTCTGGGACTCTCCACCCTTTGGCGCAGCCGGTCGCGAAAGCGCACCGCCGAGGCCGAACCGGCACCCGCCCCGTCGCCGGGGTCGAGTTGGCGGGCCGGGTTCCTGACGAACCTCCTGAACCCCAAGATCGCAGTGTTCTACACCGGCCTGCTCCCCCAGCTCGTTCCGCCCGGATGGCCGACCGCCCCGACACTGGCATTGCTCGTGCTCGTCCACGGGCTCCTCGGGATCCTCTGGCTCGGCGCGTACAGCCTCCTGCTGACTCGTGCGCGCACCACGCTGGAGAAGCCGTCGGTGCGACGGGTCCTGGATCGGATCACCGGAACAGTCCTCTTCGGTTTCGGTGCCGTGGTCGTCGCCGAGGCGCGGTAGGAGCGAGGTCAGTCCGGGCAGTCGCGGGAACTGGCCGAGCTGCCGCCGAGCAGAATCGTGCTGATCAGATTGGGGTCGTCGGTCATCGGGACGTGCCCGATGCCGGGCAAAACCAGTATCCTCGCCTGCGGGAAGAATCGGCGCACCCGTCGTGCCTGGTAGACAGGCAGAATCAAGTCGCGCCGCCCCCACGCCACGGTGACCGGAACCGTCGCGTCGACGACCGGCGGGAGATCGAACGAGGCCGTCATCCCCTTGTCGACCAGGGCATTCGTGGTGAGCGAGTGCGCGTCGATCACGGCATCCTCGTAGGGCACCCGGCTGGGCCGCGCAAAGAAGGCGGCGAGCGAGGGATAGCGGACAGCCTTGTAGCGCAGCGCCTTCGGAGCGTTCGGCCCCAGTGCCCGGGTGAGTCCGCGCAGGGCCCGGAACGTGTAGATGGTGCGGGCCTGATCGGCGTGGTTGACGAAGAAGCCGGCCGGTGAGAGCGCCGTGGCCGAGGCGACCTCGCCCCGGGCCGCGAGAGCGAGGGACAGCCAGCCTCCGAGCGAGTTTCCGGCGACGTGCGGCCGTTCACCGGGCGGCGTCACCGAGCGGACGAACCCGCTCAGTTCCTCGAGGAGTTGATCCATCATGTCCGGGCCGTCGTCGAGTGCGGCCGATTCTCCGTGTCCCGGAAGGTCGACGGTCACCACTCGTCGACAGGGCGTCAATTGGTCCAGGAGTGCATTCCAGGCCTGCCGGCGATGCACCACTCCGTGCACGAGTACCAGAGTGGGGCCGGAGCCGGCGATGTCGTGAGGCAAGTCCATGGACAGATGTTACCGCTATCGCGAGTAACATCTACCACCGCCGATCAGTGGGGCCCCGTCGCCCACGAATGTGGGCGACGGGCCCCGACATCGACCCCGATTCGGGTCGGTCGGGCCGATGCGGGAAAGATGCTAACCGGTCTGTTTGTTACTCGCCAGTCGGGGTCGTGGCCAGCGCCGACGCGGACAGAGCGCGGACGAGTTGGCGTGTAAGCCGGATCCTGTCCCCGAGCGCCGAAGCGCCGGGTGGCGACCATCCATCTGGGCACACCGTCGCCGGGTACCTCGAGCGGTTCACCCGCAGGCTCGGGCGAGCAGCCCTCGAACACCTGCGCAGCCGCACCGGGATCCCGGAGGATCCGATGCGGCCTTCAACCTTGCTCCGGGCGGGGTTTACCTAGCCACCCCGGTCACCCGGGGTGCTGGTGCGCTCTTACCGCACCGTTTCACCCTGACCGACGCCTCACCCCGGAGGATGTGGCGTCGGCGGTCTGTTTTCTGTGGCACTGTCCCGCGAGTCACCTCGGGTTGCCGTTAACAACCGCCCTGCTCTGTGGAGTCCGGACTTTCCTCGACTCGGGGCCTGTGCACTGATGTGCTGGTTCCCTGTGCCGCGGTCGCCCGGCCAACTCGTCCGCCCGATCAGCCTACAGTTCGCGCGAACGTGTCATGCCGCCGCACTATGGTCTGTTCATGACCCGATACGCCGCCCTCCTGCGCGGTATCAATGTGGGCGGCATCAACATCAAGATGGCCGACCTCCGCAGCACCTTCGTCGATCTGGGATTCGAGAACGTGAAGACCGTTCTCGCGTCGGGCAACGTGCTCTTCGATTCCGACCGCGACGACGTCCCCGCACTGAAGAGTGAGATCGAAACCGGGCTGCGTGCCGAATTCCACTACGAAGCCTGGGTTTTCGTACTCGACCTCGACACGGTCCGGAAGATCGTCGACGACTACCCGTTCGACCCCGAGCGAGAAGGCTGGCACCCGTATGTGCTGGTGACGCCCGAACCCGAGGTCCTGGACACACTTCTGAGCATCCGGGACGAGCTGGATCCGGACGTCGAACGGGTGCAGGCCGGTGACGGCGTCCTGTACTGGGAAGTCGAGCGGGGTATGACGCTGAAGAGCCGGTTCGGCAAGAGCACCGGCGCTCCCAAGCTCAAGGCGTTCACCACGACCCGGAATCTGCGCACGCTCCACAAGCTCCTGAAGTGACCCCTCGGTGACGGTTCTGGCGGTGGCGCTCGTCGCCGGAGTCCTCGTCTTCGCGGTCGTGCGTCCACGCAGGCTGCCCGAGATCGTCGCGGCCGCACCGGCCGCCGTCGTCGTGCTGGCCACCGGTCTGGTGACGCCGTCGGAGGCCTGGGACGAAGTGTCGGAGATGGCCCCGACCGTCGGGTTCCTGGCGGCGATCCTCGTCCTTGCGCACCTCGCGGACGCCATGGGTGTGTTCACCTGGATCGCGGGCCGGTTGCGGCGCGGAGCGCGCGGGGATCCGAAGAGGTTGCTGACTCTCGTATTCGCGGCGGCGGCTCTGACCACCGCGGTGCTGAGTCTCGATGCGACGGTGGTCCTGCTGACACCGGCGGTGATCGCCACGGCCCGCTCGCTGCGGATGGATCCGCGCCCCCATTCGTACGCCACCGCTCACCTGTCGAACACCGCATCGACCCTGCTGCCCGTGTCCAACCTGACGAACCTCATCGCGTTCTCGGCGACCGGGTTGAGCTTCCTGCATTTCACCGCCGTGATGGCACTGCCGTGGGCGGTGGCGATCATGGTCGAGCTGATCCTGTTCCGCGTATTCTTCCGGCGTCACCTCGTCCGGCCCGAGGCCGAGCCGGAGCCGAAACGCGATCCTCAGGCGCCGGCGGCCGCGCTGTCGATCATCGCGGCCACACTCCTGGGGTTCGCCGTGTCCGGCTTCGTCGGGGTCGCACCGGCATGGGTGGCCGCGGCGGGGGCGATCGTGCTGGGCGTCGTCGCCCTGCGCGACGGCCGGACCAGCGTGGGCCGGATCGTGTATTCGATCGACGTGTGGTTCTGCGCGTTCGTCCTGATCCTCGGCGTCGTCGTGGCCGGGGTCGCGAACGGTCCGATCGGCGACTGGATCGCCACCCGGCTGCCGACCGACACGTCGTTCACGGCGTTGCTCACGATGGCCGTCGTCGCCGCGGTCGCCGCGAATCTGGTGAACAACCTCCCCGCCACGCTGCTCCTGCTGGCAGCGCTCGGACCGCACGCTCCGACCGGACTCGTTCTGGCGATGCTGCTCGGTGTGAACCTCGGCCCCAACCTCACGTACGTGGGGTCGCTGGCAATCATGCTGTGGCGGCGCGTGGCCGCGCGGGCCGGATCTCCCGCAGATCTCCGGACGTTCACCATTCTCGCGCTGGTGACCACGCCGTTGACCCTGCTTGCTGCGGTCGTTGCCCTCTGGGCCTGTGAGTACTTGTCAACCGCCCGCGGTTGACAAGTACTCACAGGTGGGAGGTGTCGTTGACCAGGCGGACGGACGAGCCGCCGTCGGGATAGAACTCGGCGATGCTCAGCGACGCCAGATCCAGATGCAGCCGGTACAGAAGGGAGGGTCCCGCGTCGAGCGCCAGCTGCAACAGCGTCTTGATGGGCGTCACGTGGGTGACCACGAGGATGGTGGAGCCGCCATAGGTGGCGGTGAGGTCGTCGCGGACCTTCAGGATCCGCTCACGCACCTCGTCGAAGCTCTCCCCCGACGGCGGGCACACCGAGGTGTCCGACAACCACTTGCGGTGCAGTTCCGGGTCGCGGTCGGCAGCTTCCCGGAACGTAAGACCCTCCCACTCGCCGAAGTCGGTTTCGGTGAGGCCCTCGTGCACGGTGACCGGGAGTCCGAGCACCTTCGCCGCCGCCGTGGCGGTCTGCTGCGCGCGCCCCAGCGGGGACGACACCACGGCCGCGATTCCGTTGTTGCCCGCGAAGCGGGCGGCCGCGCCGTTCGCTTGGGCCTGCCCGATCTCGGTGAGAGCCGGGTTCCCGCGACCCGAGTACCGCCGGTCGACGGACAGCGCGGTCTGCCCGTGCCGGAGCAGCAGCATCCGGGTCGGGGCGCCCGTCGTGTCCATCCAGCCCGGTGCCGCGGGGGTGGTCTTCTCCGACTGGACGGCAGCCGGTTCCGGTTCGGCGTCGGAATTGCCGTCGGCGCCGTCCATGGCTTCGTTGGCGAGGCGGTCGGCGTGCGCGTTCTCGGCCCTCGGAATCCACGTGTACGTCACAGAATCGAACTGCCGGGCGAGTGTGGACGCCTGCCGCTGCAGCGGAATCATGTCCGGGTGCTTCACCTTCCAGCGCCCGGACATCTGCTCGACCACCAGTTTGGAGTCCATCCGCACGTCCACCTCGGACGCACCGAGATCGGCGGCGGCGTCGAGACCGGCGATCAGGCCCCGGTACTCGGCGACGTTGTTCGTGACGATCCCGAGGGCCTTCTTGCGCTCGGCGAGGACGGTGCCCTGGGCGGCGTCGAACACCACGGCCCCGTAGCCCGCGGGTCCGGGATTGCCGCGGGAACCACCGTCGGCCTCGACGACGACCCGACCGGCACTCACAGACCCGACTCCTTGGTGCGCACCAGGATCGCGCCGCATTCGGAGCAGCGCGCCACGACGTCGGGTGCCGAGGCGGTGATGCGGGAGATCTCGCCGCGGTCGAGTTCGATGCGGCACGCTCCGCAGCGCCGCGCCTGCAGCAGCGCCGCTCCGACACCGTTCTGGCTGCG
Organism: Rhodococcus sp. NPDC127593; assembly: GCF_042671975.1. Taxonomy (NCBI): domain Bacteria; kingdom Bacillati; phylum Actinomycetota; class Actinomycetes; order Mycobacteriales; family Nocardiaceae; genus Rhodococcus; species Rhodococcus sp. NPDC127593. The sequence goes on from NZ_JBHXWI010000053.1 coordinate 53,814, forward strand.
CTGCTTCTCGTAAACGGTGATCAGGTCGGCGGGGAACTGGTCGGCCAGCGCCGTGCGGTCGCGGATGCAGCGCTGCTCGGCGGCGTCCAGGTCCGCGACGGCGTCGTCCCGGCGGCGGGCGGCGTCGATGAGGTCTTCCTCGATCTGCGACAGCTGCGCACCCGCATGATCGTGGTCGGACTGCGACGCCTCGCGTCGTTCCATCACCTCGAGCAATTCGTCCTCGAGCAGTCCCTGACGGCGGACGAGGCTGCCGAGTTCGTGTTCGAGTTCGGTGAGCTGCTTCGATCCGACCGTTCCGCTTTGGAGCAGCGTGCGGTCGCGGTCCTCGCGCTGGCGGACGGCGTCGACCTCACCTTCGAGCTTGCGGATGTCGCGGTCGAGATCGTCGAGGACGATTTCGACGGCTACGGCCGCGTCCTTCCGGGTGACGCGTTCCGCCTCGAGCCGCTCGACTTCCTGACGCTCCGGAAGCGCGGTGCGTCGGTGGGCGATCCTCGACAGCTCCGCATCGACGCCGGCGAGGTCGAGAAGCTTGGACTGCACCTGTGGTTCGACGTTCACGCGTGGTAACTCCTGCTGTCTTCTGTGAAGGGTTCTGGTGTGCAGATTGCTGGGTGTCAACCGTACCCCGGCGGATCACGGGTTTCGGCCGGACGGCGCTACGACGGCGACGCGCTGACCGACCACGGATCGGTCCGTACGGCCGACACCCGAACCTGCCATTCGGGTGTCCGGCCGAAAGCGGTGTCGAGGACGCCCTTGGCCTGGCCGCACCACGGCTGCTCGCTCGCCCAGTGCGCGACGTCGATCAGGGCCGGACCTCCGGCGCGCAGGTGCTCGTCCGCCGGGTGGTGTCGCAGATCGGCGGTGACGTAGGCGTCCACGCCGAGTCGTGCGACGGCGTCCAGGTACGAGTCGCCCGAGCCGCCGCACACCGCGACGGTGCGGATCGTGGCTTCGGGGTCGCCCGCGGCTCGCACTCCCCACGTCGTGGCGGGCAGCGCGTCCGCCACCCGGTCGGTGAATTCCCGCAGCGACAGCGGCTCGGAGAGCTCCCCGACCCGCCCGAGGCCGCGGGGTCCGGGAAAGGTCGCCATCTCGAAGACGTCGAATGCGACCTCCTCGTACGGGTGGGCGGCGCGCATCGCGGCGAGCACCTTCAGCCGGATGCCGCGCGGGGCGATCACCTCCACCCGGCTCTCCTCCACACGTTCGAGCGCACCGACCGCGCCGAGGGTGGGGTTCGCGCCGTCGGTCGGGAGGAACTGGCCCTGTCCGGTGACGGACCAGCTGCAGTCGCGGTAGTTGCCGATGCGTCCGGCGCCCGCGTCGAACAGTGCGCGGCGCACCGTGTCGGCGTCGCCGGCCGGGACCAGGACGACCCACTTGTCCAGGTTCTCGGTGGGGTGCGGGTCGATCGGTCCGGTGACGGTGAGTCCGAGCGCCGCGGCCAGGGCGTCGGAGACGCCGGGGGCCGCGGAATCGGCGTTGGTGTGCGCAGTGAACAGGGCGCATCCGGCCTTGATCAGCTTGTGGACGAGAGCGCCCTTCGGCGTGTGGGCGCCGACGGTGTCGACGCCGCGCAGCAGCAGCGGGTGGTGGACGAGGAGAAGGTCGGCGCCTGCGTCGATCGCCTCGTCGACCACCGCGGCGGTCGGATCGACCGCGATCGTCACCGTCGCCACCGTGTCGTCGGGGTCGCCGCAGACGAGGCCGACGGAGTCCCACGACTCGGCGAGCGCGGGCGGGTACGCCGCATCCAGGGTCGCGATCACGTCGGCGAGACGCACCGGGTTCACATGATCTCCTTCATCGCGTCGATCAGGACATCGGTCTGCTCGCGGGGGCGCACCGCGACCCGGAGGAGGTCGGGACCGAGTCCGGGGAACGTGTCGCATCGCCGCACGGCGATGCCCCGCTCGCGCAGTTGCTTCCGCACGAGTTCGCCGTCCGGCAGTCGGAGCAGCAGGAACGGTGCGACGGCGGGCTGGTGCACCGCGACGCCGATCTCACTCAGCCGCCGGATCAGGTAGTCCCGCCATTCACCCAGCACGACGGCGTGCTCCCGGGCGGCGGCGACGGCGTCCGGTTCGCTGCACGCGGCGATCGCCTCCACCTGCAGGCTTCCCAGTGGCCAGTGCGCCCGCCCCATCTGCAGGCGTTCGAGGATCTCCGGGGAGCCGAGCGCGTACCCGCAGCGCAGTCCGGCCAGTGCCCACGTCTTGGTGAGGCTGCGCAGCACCAGCACGTCGGGCAGCGAACGACCGGCGAGCGACTCGACCTCGCCCGGCACCGCGTCGGCGAACGCCTCGTCGACCACGACGATCCGGCCGGGGCGGCGCAGCCGCAGGATCTCCTCCGCCGGGTGCAGCACCGAGGTGGGGTTGGTCGGGTTGCCGATCACCACCAGGTCGGCGGATTCGGGGACCGCGGCGGAGTCCAGAACGTACGGATCGCCGAGCAGCACCTGCGTGACGGGAACGTTCGCCTCCCGCAGCGCCCACTCCGGTTCCGTGAACGACGGATGGATCAGCGCCGCCTCCCGGACTCCGAGCCGCGGGAGCAGGGAGAAGCCCTCGGCCCCACCCGAGAGGAGCAGCACCTCGTCGGGCGAGCGTCCGTGCCGGGATGCCACGGCGGTCCGGGCGGCGCGATCGGCCGCGACGGTGGGGTAGGAACCCAGGCGCTGCAACGCGTCCGCGAGGCGCAGTCGCAGCCATTCCGGTGGCCTGTCGCCTTGCACGTTCACTGCGAAATCGAGGAGACCGGGCCCCGCATCCACGTCTCCGTGATGACGCAGGCTCTCCCGGCTACCGGCACGAATGTCCACAGCTGTCGAGCCTAGGGGACAATGGTCCGGTGACATCTCTCTCCACCTCCCCGTCCTCCGCCCCTTCTGCCCTGTCGGCTCCGATCGTGCTGTTCGATCTCGACGGCACGCTCACCGACTCCGCGCCCGGCATTCACGCCGGGTTCCGTCATGCGCTCGAGACGATCGGGCAGCCGGAACCGACCGACGAGATGATCGACGCCGTCATCGGCCCGCCGATGATCGACACGTTCCGGTCGATGGGCCTGGACGAGGACGTCGTGCAGCACGCGGTCGCGGCCTACTTCGAGCGCTACGACAACGTGGGGTGGGCGGAGAACGCCGTCTTCGACGGCATCGAGCAGGTGCTGATCGACGCCCGCGACAGCGGCAGACGGCTCGCCGTCGCCACGTCGAAGTCCGAGCGGTTCGCGATCCGCATCCTCGAACACTTCGAACTGGCCCACTACTTCGAGTTCATCGGCGGCGCCAGCGACGACGGCAGTCGCCGCGCCAAGTCGGACGTGATCGCCCACTCCCTCCGGAACCTGGGAGTCACCGCCACCGAGGGCGCCACCCCCGACGTCCTCATGGTCGGCGACCGTGACCACGACGTCCTCGGTGCCGCGCACTGGGGCATCCCCGCGGTGTTCGTCGAGTGGGGCTACGGTTTCCCGGCCGAGGCCGAGCGCGCGCACACGACGGCGCAGACCGTCGCCCACCTCGGGAAGATGCTCGATGCCGCGGCCTGACACCCCGCTGCACGTGACGTTCGTGTGCACCGGCAACATCTGCCGCTCCCCCATGGCCGAGAAGATCTTCGCCGAACACCTCCGCCGGGAAGCCCTCGACGACCGGGTGATGGTGAGCAGCGCCGGGACCCACGGCTGGCACGTCGGCCGCGAGGCCGACATCCGCACCAACGAGATCCTGAAGCTGAACGGCTATCCGACGGGCCACACGGCGGCGGAGGTCGGACCGTTCCATCTCGGCGCCGATCTGGTGGTCGCTCTCGCCGCGAACCACGACCGTGAGCTTGCCCACATGGGCGTGCCCGACGAACGCCGCCGGCTGCTCCGCAGTTTCGACCCGGACGCGGACGCGTCGTCCGTCCCCGACCCGTTCTACGGCGACCTCGAGGACTTCGAACGAGTCCGCGTGCAGATCGAGGCCGCGGTGCCCGGGCTGCTCGACTGGGTGCGCAGCCGGTAACCCACGATCAGGGTCCCCACCTGCGAGCGGCTACCGTGGAGGCGTGCGAAGGCTGAGATTTCTGTTGCGACCCGGCTGGTTGGTGTTGGCCCTGGTGGTCGCCGGATTCGCATTCATGTGTTTCTACGTGCTCGCGCCGTGGCAACTCGGCAAGAACACGTCGACGGAGCACCGAAACCAGCTGATCGCCGACTCGGTCGACGCCGACCCCGTCCCGCTGGAGACGTTGCTGTCCGGCGCGGCCCCGAATCCGGACGACGAGTGGCGCCGCGTCACCGCGACCGGGTCCTACGTCCAGAACAGTGATCTGCTGGTCCGGTTGCGGTCCATCGAATCGCAGCCCGCGTACGAGGTCCTGACCCCGCTGCAACTGACCGACGGTCGCACGATCCTGGTCAACCGCGGCTACGTCCGACCGGTCCAGGGAACCGAGCCGCCGCCGGTGGATCCGCCACCGGCCGGGCAGGTGACGCTCGACGGTCGCGTCCGCAAATCCGAGGGCACCATCCCCGGCAAGGAGCCGATCACCGAGAACGGGCTCCGCCAGGTGTATTACATCGACGCGGATCAGATCAGCGGTTTCATCGGCATCGATCTCGTCGACGCGTACGTGCAACTCGAACCCGATCAGCCCGGCGGCCTCGGGACCATCGCGCTCCCGCAACTCGACGCGGGCCCGTACCTGTCGTACGGCTTGCAGTGGCTGGCGTTCGGCATCATGGCCCCGCTCGGCCTGGCCTACTTCATCCGCGCGGAGTGGCGGGAACGCCGCAAGGAGAAGTCCGCGAAGCCTTCCGGAGACACCGCTCCGGCTCCCGCACCGGTGGCCCGGAAGAAGCCGTTCACCCGAAGCAAGCCGGTGGAGTCAGCGCCGCGGACGGCGGCGGAAGCGAAGCTGGCCGACCGCTACGGCAAGGGCCGCTGACACCAGCGCCGCGCCGCCCTGCACCGCGGCGGACAGCCGCACCGCACGGTCGAGGTCGCCGGGCCGCGGCGACGGCCCGGAGCCGAGGACGGGTCGCATCTCGATGCCGTGCGCATACTCGGTGCGCCCGCCCAGCGAGATCCCGAGGGCGCCCGCCGCGCTGGCCTCCGCAACACCCGCGTTGGGGCTGGGGTGCTGGGACGCGTCGCGCCGCCACGCCTCCCACGCCTCGGTCGGCGACCCGCCGACCGTCGGTGCGGCCGCGACGGACAGCGCACCCGTCAGGCGGGCGGGCAGCAAATTGAGGACGTCGTCCCACCGTGCCGCCGCCCAACCGAAGTTGGTGTACTTCGGCGAGCGGTACCCGACCATCGCGTCCAGGGTGTTGGACGCCCGGTAGGCGAACAGTCCCGGGATTCCGGCCACCGCGCCCCACACGAATGCCCCGACCGCCGAGTCGGACGTGTTCTCGGCCACCGACTCCAGCGTCGCCCGCGTCAGTCCGTCGACGCCGAGCACGCTGGGATCGCGACCGCACAGCGACGGCAGCAGGGCGCGGGCGGCGGCAAGATCGTCCGCCTCCAGGTGTGCGGCCATGGTCGATCCGGTCCGTCCCAGCGACGTTCCGCCGAGCACGGCCCACGTCGCGACGGCCGTTCCGGCTGCCTCGCCTGCCCATCCCCCGCGCCGCGCCACCCGTGTCGCGGCGACCCCCAGACCCGCCGCGCCGCCGACGAGGACGGCCACGTGCAGCACCCCGGCCGACCGGGAGTTGCGGTACGTCGCCTTCTCCAACGCCATTGCAGTGCGACCGAATCCGGCCACGGGGTGCCACCGGGCCGGATCGGCGAACACGCGGTCGGCGACGAAGCCGAGAAGCAGGCCGGCAGCACGCGCGGTGGCGGGACGGGAGGTTCGATGCACGCCGATATTTGTATCAACTAACGTTGCAGTCGATGTAAAGGAGCGTCCCATGAGTGCCGCGATCGACGAGTACCTGGCAGGCAAGGACCCGGACGCCACCGAGCGCCTACTGCAGTTCCGTGACCTCGTTCTCGCGTGCGGCGAGGTGGACGAGCGGGTCCACCGGACCGAGATCGCGTGGGCTCGTGCCCGCGTCTTCGCTGCCGCGTTCATCTATTCGTCGCGGCTCGAGATCGCCCTCGACCTGCGCCGCCGCGTCCATCACCCGCAGCTACGCGAGGCGTTTCCCACCACGAAGACGGTGATCACGCACCGCTTGACGATCACCTCCGACGATCAGCTCGACGACACCCTGGCCGCGCTCCTCGCCGAGGCCTACGACACCGTGGGTCCGGGCACTCGCGCGCGCTAGCTGAGGGCACAATTGCGCACCGATTCGCCGGAAACCCGCGCAATAGCGTGTGCGTCTCACCAATCCGTCGGCAGCTGCGAACGACGCACCCGTTCCGGTCGGTATGTCGGATTCCTGAAACTCTGCTGAGTATCTCGCCAAGCACCCTTTCCTGCGCCTACCATGGTAAATGCCGCCTCGTTCCCCCCATTCAGGGGCGGCGCACGGCCCCGCCCTGCTCACATCTTCGGTGCTGACTCAACACACCCACGTGGCCCGGCGGGGTTCTGCGCGTCCGGTGGAAATTCGTGTGAGGCATTGGTTTCGCCGACTGCGCCTGGGACGATCGACGTGTGGGCAGCGACGTGACGAACCTCGGCGACGACGAACTGATCGTCCAGCTGGACGAGTGCCGAGCTCGGCTCGGAGAGTCGATTGCGAACGACTACGGCTGCGAAACGGTGCGCGGCATCACCAGCCGGGTCGGGGAACTCGAGGCCGAAGCCGAACGCCGAGGCTTGCACACCCCTCGATGAACGACCGGAAGCTAGGTGCGCGTTGAGCGTGTCGTCGTGGGAGCAGACCACACCGGGGCCGCACCCCCGCCCTCCTCATAGCGGTCGATCTTCACGATGCCCGCCCCGGATTCGGCGGGCCGGTGTGTCTCGTTGACGGCCTGGAAGTCTGATTCGAAGGTCTTGTCGCTCGACGTGCCGTTGCGCAGCGTCACCTTGTACCTGGGCATGTCAGGAATATGCCACTGCAGGCGAAGCTGCGGGCGATGAACAGGTTAACTCCGCGAAACCTGTCACAACGCCGCAGCTGAACAGAAATAACGCAAATCTGTGTCATTTCAGTCAGAACTGCTATCTTCGATACTGTGCCGTCCGACACACAGCTGATCTTCGCCGACCACGTCGGCCGCTTCTACGCACGCCGGTACGGATTCCCGCCGATGGCGGGACGGCTGCTGGGGTACCTGTTCGTCTGCGATCCGCCGCAACAGACGATCGACGAACTGGGCGGGGCGTTGCTGGCAAGCCGGAGTGCCGTCACCGGGGCGGTCAAGCTGCTCGAGGGCTACCGGATGGCGCGGCGGACCCGCGTGGCCGGCGAGCGGGTGGACCGGGTGAGCCTGGACCCGGCGAGTCAGCAACCGCAGAACTTCGATTCCGCCCTCCACCGCGAGCACGCGGCGCTGTTCCGGGAGGGATTGGCGCTGCTGGCCGATGCTCCACCCGAACGCCGCGCCCCACTCGAGGAGATGGTCGCGCTGGCCGACTTCCTCAGCGAGCGACTTCCGGCCCTGCTGGACGAGTGGCACACGCATCGCGACGCCCTCCGAGATCGGCAATTCAGGAAACTCGATCGAGAAGAGGATGTACATCATGACTGAATCCGAGCTGTCCGCCCTGCGCGAGCAGGCCGACAACGGTGACTCGACGGCGCTCGACATCCTGATCGAGCTCGCCGGCGAACGGGGTGACATGGACGAACTCCGGCGCCTCGCCGACAACGGCAGCTCCGACGCGGCCGACCAACTCGTCGAACTCGCCACGGAGCTGGGCGATATGAACGAACTCCGCCGACTCGCCGACAACGGCAATATCACCGCCGCAGAGCAGCTGATGGATCTCACCGAGGAGTGAGATGGAGTGAGCGGCAGCCGAACGCGGGTACCACGGTGAACACCGGCATCGAGAAAGCCCCGACCTGCGCGGAAACGCAGATCGGGGCTTTGCCTGACGGTGGGCGCGGAGGGTTTCGAACCCTATTACCACCCCTGGTCAGACGGTCGATACTGCGTCTACCTGCGCATTTACGTCTCAGCGGGCACCGCTCGATCACGTAGTTTCGTGGGCAAGTGTGGGCAAAATGTGGGCAGACGGACGCCCGTCGACCGATCGACTCGGCACTGCTCCCTCGGCGTTCAATCCCCCCGACTACATTCCTCGCGAGGAAACATTCCACGATCCGAGGAGACCTGTATGACTTATCTTGAGGCGGCCAATTTCGCCGATAAGGCCGTGGACAGTGCCAGGAACGCAAAGGCCCAGGCCGACGATCCCACGATGCACTTGGCTGACGCTGTTCAGTACCTCGCCCAAGCGGTCGGCGAGCTTGCCCGCCAGGCGCACCGCGCGAACTAGGCCAGGACAGTGGAACGCCCCCACCAGCGATCGACCGGTGGGGGCATTCTCGTGTTCAGCGCGGACGCCGGGGGCCGGCTTCCTCCGACCTCAGCGCCCGGCAAGAGTGACGGTACGGCCGAGGACTGACACCGAACGCGCGCGTCGGTAGAGGATTCGCCTAAAGCTTGCGCCAGGTCTCGGCAATCTCGATCGCACCGCCGGACGCTTCGAGGATCTTCTCCCATGTGTCGACTCTGCTCACGCCTCCCCACTCGCTGTCTTCGTCGTAGTCCTCAGCTGAGGTCGTCCACCAGGACCACGCCTCCTCGTCGTCGACTCGGTAGGCGGCGTATGTGTAGTAGCCGATATTGAAACGAATGACAGAGCCGGGCGGCGGCTCCGTTGGAATCGCTGCGGTCGCCGGATTCTTCTTCGTGTAGTCGATAGCCACTCGTGGGTTTCTACCAGTACTTCGTCGCCGACGCGCTTGGCCTCACGCCGGTGACGATCCTGCAGCGCGCAGGACACACTCACCGGCATCGAATAGGCCGGCCGGAGCTAGCCGGTAGCGGCGCGCTCGTCCTGCTCGGCGTCGGGTGCTGGCTCCGGCTCCGGCTCGATGCCGCCGGCGGCGATCCATTCGCGGCGTAGGCGCCACGTGCGGCGCATTCCGTCTTCCATGAACAGAGTCGATGCGGCGAAGAGCGGCACAAAAGCCATGATCACGTAGTCGGGGTACTCGAGGATTGCACGTGTCTCGCGGGAGGTGAGCGCGGCGATAGCGCCGAATAGGCTGGAGACGAGCACGAACCAATGCGCCAAGTGAAGCGCCGCAGTCTTGCGTGTCGTCGGATACTTGCGACTCGCAGCTAACCTCAGCCCGATCGCGCGACTATCCGCCTCGAGGGCGAGCGCCGCCTCGGATCCCCCCTCGAGCAACGCCAGAGCTTTCGCGTTTCGCTCGGCTCGCCACAGCCCGCGCCGCTCCCATGTCCAGTACTGCCACGCCGCGGGCACGCCGACCACGAACACTGCCGTCGACACGGCGACCGACCCCACTGCAATCCAGTCCACCCGCGAATCGTACTGATACGCGGGGATCCAACAACGAGAGTATCGGCGCGGGACGGCCACGAGAATGCCCCGCCGGTCACCAGCCGGCGGGGCATTCTCGTGCATTCGTCGCGTCCTCAACGGGCCGAGGAGCCCCACGGGAACGCGCCGAAGTCTCTACCGACCGCCGCGCCGGCGGTTGTACAGGCGGATCCGGAGGATGGGCACGCGCGACTTTTTGCTAATCACGACGTCAGCGTTCAGAGTCGTATCGGCTCCATTGCGCCCGGGCTCGTATGTCGCTTCGATCTTGGGTTTGGGCATGGTCAATCCTCTCGGTTATGCCGCGGCCGTCGTGATCTTGACGACGCCGGCCGGCTGGAACACGTCGACCTGAAACCGACCCTCGACGCGAGCGCGGATCTGGTTCTTGCTGAAGTCATCCGAGACATTCTCGGACCACTGCACCTGGACGCCCGACGCATCGGTCGAGATGCCGACCGAGCTCACGTCGAGCAGCGCGGCCGTCGTGGCCGGCAGCTTGAGCGAGAGCACCACAGGCACACCCCAGAGCTTGCGTGCGGCGCGGTCGACGGGCCCGCCGAGCTCGAGGTTGCCGGCCGTGTCGGTGCGGGCGAGCTCGAGGGCCTCCCACGCTGCAGGCGACAGGACGAACACGCCGGCCTCGTGGCCTGCCGTTTCGAGCTTGGTGATCGCGGTGCGGGTCGTGGTAAGCAGATCGGTCGCGAACGCCTGGGACTGAATCCCGCTCGTGGTCGTGATGCCGTCGAGGTTGACGCCCGTGCTGTCGCCGGTGAGCGACTGACTCTCGAGCGCCACGCTCAATCCGTAGACCAGCTCGTCCGCGACAAACTGCTCGAGTGCGCGAGCGTCCTCAATCCAATACTTCGGGATCGGCTCGGACAGGTGAGCGACAACGCGCAGCTCGGCGTCGACCTGAATGAGACCCAGCACGGACGTCGGCTTGGTGCCACCGTCGGCCACGGGCGCGGCGTTGTTGGTGCGGGTCGACTGGCGCAGGTAGGTGTACTTGGGCGCCCGAATCTGCACGGGCAGCACGTCGAGGAGGCTCTGCGCCGGCTTACCGAGCGCGATCGGCGACTCGGCGAGCATCGGCACGTCGGTAACGGTCGTGCCGGTGGGCGCGAGCGCCTTCTGTCCGACGCCGTTCTCGTGCATCATCCGATCGGCGATCTTGACGCTCAGCGCCTTCGCGGACTTGCCGCCGAGCGCGAGATGCCGGCCTGCGAGCTCGGGAGAGTCGCCCACTCCGCCGATCTCGCTGACGAGACCCTTCACGCCGTCGAGCACGGCCCCGGCCGCCTTCGCTGCCTTGAGCTGCGCGAGTAGGTCGGTTCCCTTACTCATCGCGGCGTCGTACTCGGTGCGCTCGGCCTCGGTGAGCGGCCGGCCCTCACGCTTGGCCTTCGCGGCGATCTCCTGCGCCGGCTTGACCGCGGCCTCTGCAGCGTCGGCCAATCCCTTGATCTTGGTTCCGTACACGGTGTGTACCTCTCGGTAGTCGCGGCGCAGTGGCGCATGCGAGAAGCTGAATTGTGAACGGCTGCAATGGGAACGGACGGATTGGTTACCGCTGGCTCGACCTGACTGCCGCGAGTGTGCAGAACGGGCGGGTTGGCCTTGACCGCTGGCCTCTTGCGAGACGGACGGATTGACGACCGTGTACCGATGGCGCTGCACCTTCGCTGGACAGTCTACGGCGAATCGTGCCAAATTCTCGAGTCCCAGTGATCCGCTGTGTCGATGGGAACCTCGGCATGCTCGTCGTAATCGCCGAATCCTCGGCCGGTATGGGTCGGTACGCGAACCATTTTCGGCGATGCGCCCACCTCTTCGCCCTCGGTCGAGGGCTCAGGCTCACGCATCGGCCGGCCTTTCGCCGGCGAGCTGTGCGTCGAGAATGGCGCGCTGCAGCGTCGAGCGTGTGTTCTCCTCGCCGGCGGTGGCGACGAGCAGCTCGGCGAGACCGCCGGCGAGAGCGCCGATGAGCAGATGCACCGCGCTCTCGGTATTGGCCTCGGCGAGAGCGCGGTTGCACTGCGATCGGTCGTCGTCGAGCAGGCCGAGAGTCACGCGAGCGGCTCGCGCCTTGTCGATCGGTCGAATATCCATCTTGAGATCTCCTCTGTACGAATGGCAGTAGCCGTCAGCTGGTATGGGCCGGCTGCCGACGGAATGCGCGGACGGATTTCCGAGCCCCCCCATTGAGCTACCCCCTGCGCGCCCATCCTGAGCGCGAAAAACATGACTTCCCCGAGGTCCCGTGGGCCGGCCCCAGCGGTGGCGACCCCCCTACCCCCTGAGCTGCCCGCTGCGGTCCGTTGGTCGCACTCGGGTAGGTCGGGGGCTAGGCATCGCGCATCCAGCTCTCGTCAGCGGCGAGTGCAGCCTCGGCAGCGGCTGCCCGGTCTCTCCGGCAGTCGGCGCACAACCTGTCATCGGCGGTCGTGCCCTTGTTGCAGTGGTCGAGCCTGCACTGCAGGACACGGCCCGCGCCGCTACTCATCGCGATCGGCGTGCGTGCTGCGCGCGATGCAGTCCGGGCATAGCCGGCCTTTGCGGATGAGGGCGGCGCATCGCTGGCCGCCGCATCGGTGCGGCGCGCCCTTCTTGCGCGATGCCTGGACGATGGCGACGTGAGTCATGCTGTGGCCTTTCGGTTGGCTGTTGCACTGGTGTGCGCTTCGCCGGCCCAGACGCCCGCCACGTGGCCGGCGTGCTCGGTGTAGACCTCGCGACACGGGCCGAATACGGGGCAGCGAGCGCAGATCTCAGCGGCAGCACGGTGCCGCGCGGCACGGGACGGCTCCCACTCGTGGTCGTGATGGTCGTCGAACAGTGCGTGATGCCCGACGCACGCGACACCGAGTAGCCGGCCGTCGACGAGCTCGCCGACGAGCGGGAACGCCCGAGGCAGGACGGCCCGCTCGCCGGCCTTCGCGATTCGCGTCCTCACCCCGTCCCGCGCCTGGCGTGCCCGTTGCGCCAGCCGTGCCCGAGTCGTGCCCGAACGGTGGCCCGCGATTCGCATTGCCGCGAGAACCTCGGCGATAGTGGCGCTCACTGAGATCCCGAGCCGGTCGAGATCCCCGACTGTCTCGGCGATCCGCTCGGCCGTCGGTGGCTTCGCTTGGGTCATCGCTTGTATGCCTCGATCGTGTCGACGATCGTGTCGGCTAGCGTCAGCGCATCCGCCGGCGTGAGCGCCAGGTGTCCCACGCGCACGAGCCCGCCGCGTATGTCCACGGTCGGGACTGCGGTTTGATGCTGGCTGCAGAGCGACGAGAGAGCCCGAGTCATCACCTCGCACGTCGGCTCCAGACAACGGCGGTACCTGCGACCGGCGCTCGTCGATTGGCCCCGTGGTCGTTCACGTTGGCCGTGCGAGCCAGGTGCGGGCGGCACTGCAGGCACGGCACGGGATGGCCGTCGAGATCCTCGCCGAGCCAGCCGCGGCGGCAGTCGGGATTGTGCGGCGGTCGGGCCCGTCCGGGCTCGTCGATCGGCTCGCCAGTGCGGTCGTAGGTCATGCGATGCGCTCCCTTTCGGCGTGCTGGTGACATGCGAGGCCGGGCGAGCGGACGGCCGAGCGGCACGGCCTGCCGTCGGCACGAGGCCGGCCGCAGGTCATGTGCAGCGCCTCGCGCATCGGTTGAGGTATCCGCGTGTGCTGTTCGTGCGGCGCGCAGTCCTTGCAAGCGCAGCCGTGCGGGCCCTCGTTGGTCGCGGCGACGAGCCACGGTGCCGTGCTGCCGTCCTCATTGACACAGATCGCGGCGTGATAGCCGGCCAGGCCGAAGTCGTCTAGTGGCGTCGATCGGCTCCAATCTGGGATCGATTGAGAGTCGAATTTCATGGTGGGTTCTCCTTGCCCGCGCATGCGGTCGTGAGTTGCGCTCTCAAGCCGGGAACGATGTCTCTTGGTCTGGTAAGTGGTTGGTATTACATGGTGGGGCGGCATGGGTGACGGCCAGAGTTGCCCAAAATGACGGCCAGACTTTCTGAGATGACGGCCAGACTTTCTCGGCGAGGCCCACTTTTGGCCGAGTCTGGCCGTCACTGGCGAGGGGCAGACTCGACTCCAATGCGAATCTCTAACCGTCATGAGTGACGGCCAGACTTGGGCCCTCATCGGGCGGCAGTAGGTCGAACTCGAGGAGTGTTGACGGCACGGTGAGCCGATGCTCGTCGGCCTGGTGCGCGTACTTGTTGCCTTGTTTCGTACGTTGAAGGAATCCCCGCGATCTGAGCCGTTTGAGCCCCCGCTCGACCGTTGAGGTCGATACGCACATGACACGTGCGAGGCGCTCATTGCCCGGCCAGATGCGCGAGCCGTCGGAATCGGCGTATGTCGCCAGCGTGAGCGCCAGGTGCTTAGTTGAGGCCGGCATCTTGACGCGCCGAATGATGCGCTCCCACTCGAAGCGCCCGACGGGCGAAAGCTCGGCGGTTGCGGCGTTGTGCCGCAGACTCTCGGGCGTCTCGTCGTCGAATTCGGTTGCCGGCAGTGCGGTCATGGTCGGCGATCACCTGCGTTCTCGTCAAAGCGGGCGTAGCCGGCGACGAGCAGCACGACGTTCTCGGCGAGCAGCACGGCCCCGAGGACGAGCGCCGCGGTGCTCACAGGCCCTCCCGGATCTCGGCCTCGGCGTCGACACGAGCCGAGTCGCGGTGCAGCTCGGCCGGCGCCGGAACCTCGAGCGCGGCGAGGATCCTGCGCGCCAGCAGCTCGGCCTCGGGTCGGTCGAGGAGTACGTTCACGTCCTCGCTGAAGTCGACCGAGATAAATGCGCTTTGCGTTCGCACGCGCTGCACGGCGTCGAATGTGTGGACTGAGAGCAGCATCAGACGGCCTCCGTCTCGATCGATTCGAGATACTCCGTCGAACATCTCGGCGATGGTGTGCCGGGTCTGCTCGGCGGCAAAGACGAGGGTGGTCGCGTTCGCGGTTGGTAAGGTCACGGTCGAGCGGTCCTTTCCTGGAGGTTTGGTCGGTTCGTGCCCGTGGCGCCCTGGTCGGCGTCGCGGGCGTTTTCGTTGGCAGGCATCAGGCGGCACCGCTTCGGTCATCGGTACGCGTGCGAGTCCGCGAATCAATCCACGCCTCCACGTCTTCCCAGCGGTAGCGGATCTGGCGCCCCGTGACCTTGACGAACTTCGGCCCGTTGCCCTGCCAGCGAAGCTGTGCGGACTGCCCTTTGGTGAGCCCGGTGAACTCGCAAAACTCGGTATCTGTTGCGAGCGGTCGTCGATCTGACATATGAGACCCTTCATTTCGATTCCATATCAAATCACTTTGATTGGTACGCGGATCACTATCCATTGAGATTCGCAGTATGTCAATGTGATTGGCATCGGAATCACTTTGATGTGCCAGACTGGGCGGCATGGCAGAGAAAAAGAACCCACTTGGTCCGACTGGAGTGACCGCCGCGCAGAACGTCGAGCGACTACGGACTGCCCAGAACCTCAGCTACGCCGAACTCAGCCGGAAACTCGACGACCTCGGCCGGCCGATCGCCACCCTCGGCCTGTCTCGAATCGAGAGCCAAGCGCGCCGCATTGATGCGGACGATCTCGTGGCGCTCGCTCTCGCGCTTGGCGTGTCGCCATTGGCGTTGCTCCTGCCGCATGACTACGAGCAGACGGCACAGCTCACCGAGAACGGAACCCGTTACCCTGCAGCACAACTGTGGGAATGGGGATCGGGACGGCGCCCTCTGTCGGGCGACATCGTAACCTTCATGCGCGACTCGAATCCGGCGCGATTTCGGCAGCTCACCGAACAGGCCGCGGATGCCGCGCCAGACAGTGATCCCGAGGCCGCAGCAGTGATCCTGGCGGACTTTGCTGAACGTCGGGCGTACGCGGACACGGTCGACAATGGCAACGATTAGCAGCTACGAGACCGCGGCCGGCAAGCGCTACCGAGTCCGCTACCGGACCCCCGACCGCAAGCAGACCGATAAGCGCGGATTTCGAACCAAGCGCGAGGCCGAGGCGTTCGCGGCGACGACGGAAGTCTCCAAGCTGCGCGGCGAGTACATCTCGCCGACCGATGCCCGTACGACGATCGACGAGCTCGGGCCCGATTGGCTCGGCCGGCAGACTCACCTCAAGCCGAGCGCCTATCGACCCGTCGAGGTCGCCTGGCGGCTGCGCGTACAGCCCCGTTGGGGCGACGCCCGACTCGCGGAGATCAAGACGAGCGCCGTCCAACAATGGGTATCGGATCTCGGGCGTGGCGTCGACGGCGAAAAGCAGGTAGGCGCGACCGTGGTCATCCGGACCTATCAAGTGCTCGGGTCAATCCTCGACGATGCCGTGCGTGATCGGCTCATCGCGGCGAATCCGGCACGCGGCGTGAAGCTGCCACGCAAGCCGAAGAAACGGCACGTCTACCTCGATCACGAGCAAGTGGCGCTCTTGTCGCGTGCGGCCGGCGAGCACGACGCCCTGGTGCTCATGCTGGCCTATACCGGCGTCCGCTGGGGCGAGGCGACCGGCATGCGTGTGCGAGACCTCAACCTGTTGCGCCGACGCGCGACGGTCGACGAGAACGCCGTCGAGATCGGCAATCAGATCGTCGTCGGCACGACCAAGGGTCACAAGCGGCGCACGGTGCCCCTCCCAGATTTCCTGATTCCGTTTCTTGCGCGCCAGTGCGAGGGACGTACCCGCGACGCGCTCGTGTTCCCCGACGAGGCCGGCGGCTACCTCGGCCGGCCGCATACCGAGTCGGGTTGGTTCGACAAGGCCGTTACGGCGGCGGGTATCGCTCGGGTCACTCCGCATGATCTTCGACACTCTGCGGCGAGCATGGCCGTTTCGGCCGGCGCGAACGTGAAAGCGGTACAGAAAATGCTCGGGCACGCCTCGGCGGCGATGACGCTCGACGTGTACGCCGACCTTTTCGACGACGACCTCGAGGCAGTGGCGACGGCGCTCAGCGCGGCTCGTTCTCGGGCAAGTGTGGGCAAAGTGTGGGCAGACGGCGCAGGCGCCTAGAAACCAAAAGGCCCCGACCTGCAGTTATGTGCAGATCGGGGCCTATTCACCAGGTGGGCGCGGAGGGTTTCGAACCCCCGACCGCTGGTGTGTAAAACCAGAGCTCTACCACTGAGCTACACGCCCGAACATCCGGCGAGAACCTCGCCGGATGCGCATCAGGACTCTAGCGTGGCGAGCGCTTTCTCCCAAGCTCCCTGGTCACGGGCCTCTCCGGGCCCATTCATCTCGGCGAACCGGATGACGCCTTCTTTGTCGATGACGAAGGTGCCGCGGTTCGCGAAGCCCAGCTTCTCGTTGAAGACGCCGTACTGCTGCGCGACCGAACCGTGCGGCCAGAAGTCGGCGAGCAGCGGGAAGGTGTATCCCTGCTCGGCGGACCAGATCTTGTGTGTCGGCGACGCACCGACGGAGAGCGCGAGAATCGCAGTCTCGTCGTTCTCGAACTTCGGCAGTTCGTCGCGAACCTTGCAGAGTTCACCCTGACACGTTCCGGTGAACGCGAGGGGGTAGAACACGAGCAGGACGTTCTTCTTTCCGCGGTAATCGGAAAGCGTCACTTCCTGATTGTTCTGGTCCTTGAGGGTGAAATCGGGGGCGGTGGTGCCCACCTCGAGCGGCATGACGTAATCCTTCGGTGAGTGAACGAAAAGGTGAGACTGCTCAGCGCTTGTTCGCGGGACGCGACTTCGGCTGAACCAGACGGCTTCCCGACCAGTCCCCGAGATTTGCCGCCGACGTCTGGGTGAGACCGGCTGTGGGTGCGGACTCGGCGATCTCGCTGGGCTCCACGTGACCGGGCTGACCGGTCTTGGGGGTGAGGACCCACACGAATCCCTCGTCGGCCAGGGGGCCGATGGCATCCATGAGGGCGTCGACGAGGTCTCCGTCTTCGTCGCGCCACCACAGCAGCACGACGTCGATCACCTCGTCGGAATCCTCGTCCAGCAGTTCTCCACCGATGGTGTCCTCGACCGCGGCACGCAGGTCGTCGTCGGTGTCCTCGTCCCAGCCCAGTTCCTGTACCGCCATGTCGGCAGTGATCCCGAGTTTCTGAGCGTAGTTTTGGGCGTCCGCCGCGGCGACCACGGTGGGGTCCTCCTTTTGTTGACGGTGCTCGGATACCCGAACACCGTGCCGGATGAAGATCAATTAGGTGAAAGCGAACATGCTCGAACGCTTTCGCGCAAGCCGACCACGCGAATTTTTCTCAGAAAGTAGTGATGCGTGGTCATCGACAGAGCCTACGGTGCGGGAGTCACGATGTGGGGCAGGCGGCCCGAATCGAGTCGCTGAGCTCGTCTCCACGGCTGGCGAGCGTGTTCAGAATGTCTCCGCGTTGCCCACCGTCGACGGCAGCCGCGAGTTCCCGATAGTTGTTCGAGTAATCGGTGAGCAGTCCGGTCAGCTCGGCCGGAAGCGTGGGTGTGGCAGCATTCGCCCCGTCGGCCGCCGCCCGAAGTGCCGCCGCCGCGGCGCTCGCCTTCGCACCGGTGTCCGCGGCGTCGGCGTTGGCGGCGTCGATGAAGGCGTTGTAGGTGTCGATGGTGTCGCCGGCACGGTTCACGAACATCGTGCACTGCTCCACGAGCGCCTCCCGCTCGGTCGCGGCCTTCTGTGAGGACGACGCGGCCACCGATGAGGACGTCGCCTCCGCGGCGTACTCGGCAGCCTGAGAATCGTTCTGCTGCGCGGTCCCCTCGATCGTGCCGCCGCATCCGGCGATGACGCTCACACCGACGATGGCCGCGACGGCAGCACTCGCCGGCCCCCAGCGGCGCGACGACGTGCGCATTCGTCTCCCCCATGTTTTCGACGACATCGATAAGTTCAACATTCGGCCCCGGATCTGCGCAAACGCTACCGGAGAGTAACCCGAACACAGTGTGCCGACTGAGCCGCGATGGTGAAAGATAAGGGTTGCGCCATATTCATAAAGGAGATGGGTCGGGCCTAACAAGGCCGCGATCGCATGGAGAGGACGCCACACCGCGCGTCCCACCACAATGAGGAGCAACGTTGTCAGACCTGATCCAGGGACCCGCGTCTCAACCGGATTCCGCCGTACCCGGCGCCGGAGCGGCCCAACCTTCCAACCCCAGTGCGACCCCGGGTTCCGACGGCCGCGTTCGCGTCATCCGTGAGGGTGTTGCGTCTTATCTGCCGGATATCGACCCGGACGAGACCACGGAGTGGTTGGAATCGTTCGATGGACTGTTGGA
>NZ_JBHXWI010000054.1:0-66259 GCF_042671975.1 Rhodococcus sp. NPDC127593
GGCAGTACATCGAGCAGCAGCGGCGACCGCCCCGTGCTCCCGGTAGGCCGAAGTCGATGCGCTAACCCGGCCCTGAAGGACCGGGCTTGCGCGCTGCGCTCCGCGGTCAGACGGCGGCGAACTCGCCGTGCTGGCCTATCGGGGGCCCGAGCCCTCGCCGACGACGTTCGCCCCGGGAAGGGGTTCGCAACCCGGGTATGCCGCCGCCAGCGGGTCGGTGATCGTGTGCGCCGATCGGGTCCACGAGACCCGGTTCTCCACGGCCGGGATGACCGGGCGCGGGCTGCACAGCGGGGTGTGCGTTCCGATCGGCTCCGAAGCGGTGTGGGGAGTATTGACCGCGCACAGTCGTCGTTCCCGCGAATACGCCGACCGTGACCTGACCTTTCTGCGCTCGGTGACGGCGGTGCTGTCCGCGGCGATCCGCCGCATCGAGGCCGAAGCCGCGCTGGTGCACCAGAGCTTGCACGACCCGCTGACCGGGTTACCGAACCGCGCATTGGCCCGCCGCCGGCTCGACGAGGCCCTGGACGCCGCGCCGCGCGGCGGCACGCGCCTTGCGCTGTTGCTGGTCGATCTCGACGACTTCAAGGTCGTCAACGACAGCCTCGGCCATGCCGGCGGCGACGACGCGCTGATCGTTCTCGCCAGGCATCTGCGGTCGGCGGTGCGCCCGGGCGATACCGTTGCCCGCCTGGGCGGTGACGAGTTCGTGGTGGTGTGTGAGCACGTCGCGGGCGCAGCGGAAGCGCTGGCGATTGCGGCCCGGATTACCGGGAGCCTCGCCGACCTCAACCGGGCAGAATCGCTCGACTGGCCGATCAGTGCCAGTATCGGTGTTGCACTCTCCGATGCGGAGTGCACCCGCGAAGAGCTCGTCCGCCGGGCAGACTCGGCGATGTATCGGGCGAAGGCTGCGGGGGCGGGTGGTTACGCGCTCTACGACGGCACCTTCTAGGACGGCAGCAGACCCGATCGGTGCACTGCGGCCGGCGTGACATGAAGTCGCGGCTGCCGATAGGCACCCTAGGGAGGGGAAATTGTCATCTTGACGCGGATCCCGTCCCGTCGAATACTTTTTGGACAGGGCGGATCCCGTCGACACACGACGGAAAGACGCCGCGCTTCGCCCTTGTGACAGAAAGATATTCGCGTCGTCGACTGCTGGTGAAACGCATCGGCTGTCTGGTCGACCTGCATCAGAGGTGAATGCGATGAACACGTGTGTGCACGCCGGCACGAAGTCTGCCCTGCTCAGCGGGCATCGCCGCGACGCCGTCGTGGATGTCGGACGGAACTGAGGCACCCGATGGCCGATTTCGACCCAGATGCGACCCAGGCGGCGTCGGTCCGTGCAGTCGGCCACGGGATCATGGCCGAGTTGGACGCTGCCGGGTTCGCCGGTGCCGAGGAGGTCGGCCGGGGCGGGTTCGGTGTCGTGTACCGCTGCCTGCAGCGTTCGCTGGGTCGAATCGTTGCGATCAAGGTCCTGACATCGGACCTGGACCCCGAGAACCGCGAGCGCTTCCTGCGGGAGGGTTACGCGATGGGTGGGCTCTCCGGTCACCCGAACATCGTCAACATACTGCAGGTCGGCGTGACCGACGCCGGTCGCCCGTACATCGTCATGCACTATCACCCGCGCGATTCACTGGCGGTCCAGATACGCCGAGAAGGTCCGCTGCCCTGGCCGGAGGCGATCAGCATCGGGGTGAAGTTGGCGGGAGCCTTGGAGACGGCGCACCGGACCGGCACGCTGCATCGCGACATCAAACCCGCGAACATCCTTCTCACCGACTACGGCGAGCCGCAACTCACCGATTTCGGCATCGCACACATCGCCGGCGGGTACGAAACGGCCACCGGTGGATTCACCGGGTCACTGGCGTTCACCGCGCCGGAGGTGCTCAACGGTGAATCGCCGACCGCGAGATCCGACGTCTACGGACTGGGCGCGACGATCTATTCACTGATCGCGGGGAGGGCGGCGTTCGAGCGGAAGACCGGTGAGGAACTCGTTGCGCAATTCGTGAGGATCAGCAGCCAGCCGGTGCCGGACCTGCGCGCCCAAGGCATCCCGGACGGCGTGTGCGCCGTGATCGAGAGGGCGATGGCGACGAATCCCGCTGCCCGGCCGGCGACCGCCGAGGAGTTCGGACACGAACTCCAAGCCGCACAGCGACACATCGGTCTGCGCTCGGACGCAATGGCGCTGGCACCCCTGGAGACCGCGCCGACGACTGAGGCGCCCCGGCCGGAGTCAGGTACCGATGGATACCGTCGAATCCGGTACGAAGATCCGGACATCGGTCCGCGCCAGTGGGTCGAACCGACCCAGCAACTCCAGGCGGATTCTCATCCCTCGGGACCGCCGTTCTGGCCGCCGGCAGGCCCGCCGCCCTGGCCGCCGACCGGAGGTCCGGGCAGCATCGCAGAGTCCCGCAAAGGTCGGCGCGCCGTCCTGACCGCGCTCGCACTGGTCGTCGCGCTGATACTGGCGGGCGGCGGGTACCTCGTGCTCCGAGAAACCACCGGACCCGGTACCGCAGGACCGACCGCCCAGGACGCCGAGGCGACTCCTGCCGTCGACCCGACTGCGGCGTGGCGACCGGTCGAGGATGCCCGTGTTGCCCGCCAGCAGACGGCAACGACAGTCGCGGACGGGACGATCTGGGTGTTCGGAGGGTTGGACGACAACGGCGTCTCGGTTCGGCAGGAGGGCTTCGACCCTGCCATCGACACCTGGAAGGCCGGCCCCGACCTTCCGGTCCCGCTCAACCATGCGATGGCGGTCACCTTCAACGACGAACCCGTGCTGATCGGCGGCTGGAAAGCGGAAGGTCAGAACCTGACCGCGGTCGCCTCCGATCGGGTGATGGCGATGCGCGACGGTCGGTGGGTGGACCTGCCCCCGCTGAACGAGCCGAGGGCTGCTGGTGCCGCAGCCGTGGTGGGCGACAGGATCGTGGTCGCCGGGGGACAGGCGAACGGCGCACTGGTGTCGACGACCGAAGTGTTCGACGGCACGAAGTGGACGACCGTCTCGCCTGTCCCCACCCCACGGGAGCATCTGGCCGGGGTGTCGGACGGGACGTACTTCTATGCGATCGGTGGGCGGGACCTGGCGTCGGACCAGAACACCGCCGCGGTCGAACGGTTCGACCCCGTCGCGGGAACGTGGACTACGTTGCCTGCGATGCCCACTCCGCGCGGCGGGCTCGGTGCGGCGTTCATCGACGGCCGCATCGTCGCGGTCGGTGGTGAAGAACCGACCAAGGTGTTGTCGACGGTCGAGGCTTACGACTTGGTCGCGGGGACATGGTCGCAATTGCCGGCTCTGCGGACACCGCGGCACGGGATGGCGGTCGGCGCGGTCGGCAACACGGTGTATGCCGTCGGTGGCGGCATCAAACCGACACACGCCGAATCGACTGCTGTGTCCGAGGCCCTGCAGATCGCGCCACGCAAGACCCAGTGGGCGCCGGCGTGGCGTCCGCTGAGGGATGCGCCCATCGCCCGTCAACAGACGGCGACGGCCGTCGCGGACGGCACGATCTGGGTGTTCGGCGGACTCGACAATGCGGGGTCGACCCCGAAGGTCGAGGGGAACGACCCCGCCATCGACACCTGGAAGGCAGGTCCCGACCTTCCGGTTCCGCTCAACCATGCGATGGCGGTCGAATACGGGGGCGAGTTGGTGGTCCTCGGAGGCTGGGTGCCCGAAGGTCCGAATCTCACCGGCAAGACGTCGGACCGGGTGCTCGCGCTTCGGAATGGCAAGTGGGTGGACCTTGCACCGCTGAACGAGCCGCGGGCGGCTGGTGCCGCGTCTGTGGTGGGCGACAGGATCGTGGTCGCGGGGGGACAGGCGGACGGCGCACTGGTGCCGACGACCGAAGTGTTCGACGGCTCGAAGTGGACGACCGTCTCGGACATCCCCACTTCACGGGAGCATCTGGCCGGGGTGTCGGACGGGACGTACTTCTATGCCATCGGCGGGCGCGACCTGGCGTCGGACCAGAACACCGGCGCGGTCGAACGCTACGACCCCGCCGCGGGAACGTGGACTACGTTGCCTGCGATGCCCACTCCGCGCGGCGGGCTCGGTGCGGCGTTCATCGACGGCCGCATCGTCGCGGTCGGTGGTGAACAGCCGACCAAGGTGCTGTCGACGGTCGAGGCTTACGACGTCGCCTCTGGGACCTGGTCATCATTGCCGCCCATGCCCACCGGGGCGCACGGGATGTCCGTTGCGACGGTCGGCCACACCGTCTACGCCATCGGCGGTGCACTACGGCCCACGCACGCGGAGTCCACCGCGACTGCACAGGCACTGGATTTCTGGTGAGAGTGCCGGTGTCGACGGGTCGATCGTCCGGCGGTCAGTCAGGCCAAATGTCTTTTGTCCGTGTAGTTGTGCTCAGTAGAGGGGGACTAGACTTGGCGTTGGAGGGGCGAGTTTCGCAAGAGATGCGGGCCGGGTAGGAAGTGGTTCGTGATGAAGGTGACGGCGACGGCCACCCGTTGTGGCGGCTGGTGGGTGGTGGAGATTCCGGGAGTCGAGATGGCTCTCACCCAGGCGCGGCGGCTCGATCAGGTTTCTGCCATGGTGGCGGATGCCGTGCATCTGGTCGAGGATGTGCCGGCCGAGGACATCGAGGTGGTCCTCGACTACGAGATTGGGGATTCGGCGGCGCTCATGGAGGCCCGAGCGGCCCACTTGCAGGTCGAGTCCGCCGCCCACGCGCAGGAATGTGCGGCGCGGGCCTCGCGGGCCGCGGTGGCGCATCTGCGCCGATCGGGTCTCTCGGTGCGTGATATCGGTGTCATCCTCGAGCTGAGCCCGCAACGGGTCTCTCAACTCGACCGAGCCGGCGTTCGTGCCTGACACCATCACGATGTTCCTCGCCGGCGACGTGATGACCGGCAGGGGAGTCGACCAGATCCTCCCCTTTCCCGGCGACCCGGAGTTGAGGGAGCGTTGCGTCCGCGATGCCCGCGAGTACGTGGCGTTGGCGGAGAAGCGAAACGGCCCGATCCCCGGCCCCGTCGGGTTCGGGTGGCCGTGGGGTGAGGCGTTGCGCGTCCTCGACGCGGCGGAGCCCCACGCCCGGGTGATCAACCTGGAAACGACCGTCACCACCTGTGCGCGCTTCGCGTCCAAGGGAATCAACTACCGAATGCATCCGTCGAACCTGGGAGTGCTCACCGCTGCGCAGATCGACGTCTGCGTTCTGGCGAACAATCACCTTCTCGACTTCGGTGCCGATGGGCTCGTGGAGACCGTCGACGCGCTGGCCCGCAACGGCGTGCGGACCGTCGGTGCGGGGCGCACCGTGGCGCAGGCGTGGTGTCCCGTGGTCATGAAAGCCGGGACGAGTCGGCTGTTGATCTGGGCGGCAGGTATGTCGTCGAGCGGGGTTTCGCCGCACGGGGCGGCCCGTCGGGGGCGGCCTGGTGTCGCCCACCTTTCGGAACCCACCGGCGCCGAGGCGGACCGTGTGCTCGACCGGACGCGGCTGATACGGCGGGACACGGACGTGGTGGTGGTCTCTCTGCACTGGGGTTCGAACTGGGGATACGACGTGCCGGATGCGCATATCGAGTTCGCGCATCGGCTCGTCGACGGTGGCGTCGACGTGGTCTTCGGGCACTCGTCCCCATCACCCGCGGCCGGTCGAAATCTATCGTGGCCATCCGATCTTGTACGGCTGCGGCGACCTGATCAACGACTACGAGGGCATCCGGGGGCACGAACGCTACCGCGACGATCTGCGGCTGCTCTACCTGGTGACCCTCGACGCGCGCACGCACGAACTGCTCGAGCTACGAATGGTGCCGATGAGATCCCGGCGGATGCAACTGCAACGCGCGTCGACAAGTGACACCGAATGGCTGCGGCAGGTTCTCGACGGGATCAGCCGCGACTTCGGCACCCGCATCGATACGGGTGCCGACGACGTCCTCGTCGCACGGGCGGACCACGCGAACTGGTAACTGGCGGGTGTGTACGGAGCGGACGCGCTGTGCACACACCGCTGAGCGGATCCCACCAAGGTTTTGTTCGAAGGGAACTGCTCCTAGATTGGACGTATGGAGGGCACGGCACAGTCCTCGATACTGCTCGGAGACGTCCTGAATTCGAGGCGCAGGCGGACCTTCGTCGGACGCCGGGTCGAGCGCGAATTGGTTCGGGCCGGACTGGAGTCGGGCGATTCGCAGTTGTCCGTGCTGTTCCTGCACGGCCCCGGAGGGATCGGGAAGACCACGTTGCTCGACGAGTTCGCGGAGATCGCGGCGGAAACGGGCGCGTCGGTCGTCCGGCTCGACGGGCGCGATATTCCGCCGTCTCCGTCGGCTGTCCTGGCTGCGTTGGGCGAGGCCGTCGATGTGCCTGACACGGGCGTGATCGCGCGGGAGGAGGAACGACTTTGCGTCCTCATCGACACATACGAGGTTCTGGCGCCGATCGACGAGTGGGTGCGCACGCAATTGCTGCCGCGACTACCGGCAACGGCGCTCACCGTGATCGCGGCCCGGACACCGCCCAGCTCCGAATGGCGGTCCGACGCGGCGTGGTCCGAGTTGTTGCGGGTCGTGTCCCTGCGGAATCTCACCCCGCAGGAGAGCAGAGAGTTTCTCCGGGCAGTGGGGGTGCCGCCGCCGCTGCACGAACGGATCTGCCGGGCCACGCACGGCCATCCGCTGGCGCTGGCGCTGTTGGCCGACGTGGCATCCCGCGGCGGCGAGGTGGCGGCCGATCCGTTGACCCCCGACCTCATGGGGGAGCTGATGCAGCGGTTCATCGCGGTGGTGCCGAGCCCCGCGCATCGGCGGGCGCTCGAGGTGTGCGCCCTCGCCCGAGTGACTACCGAGCCACTGTTGCGTGACGCCCTCGGGCTCGAGGACACGCATGAGATGTTCGGGTGGCTGCGACAGCTGTCGTTCGTCGACGCAGGCCCGGATGGCCTGGCCCCACACGAAATGGCCCGCGAAGTCATCGACGCGGACCTGCGGTGGCGCGACCTCGACGCCTACACCGACGTCTTCCACCGCGTGTGCCGGCACATTCGCCACTCGCTTCTGTCGTGTACCGGGCGCGAACAGCAGCGCGTGATCTTCGACCTGAAGTTCGTGTTTCGCAATCTGCCCGGGATCCTGTCCCCGGTGGATTGGGAATCGTGGGGCCGGCACTATCCGGAACCCGCTTCACCGGCGGATCGCGAGACGATCGTCGAGTTCACCCGACTACACGAGGGTGCGGAGGCGGCGGCCATAGCGGCCGCCTGGTACGAATGCCAGCCCGACGGCTTCTACATCGTGCGCCGTCCCGACGGTGCGCCTCGTGGATTCTTCGGTCTCATCGATCTGAGCCTCGCGTCCGCGGACGATCTGGCATCGGATCCGGGTGCCGCGGCGGCCTGGCAGTTCGCCCGCGGGCACTCGCCTCCGCGAACGGGGGAGACCGTCACCCAGACCCGGTTCGTCGTCGACCGGGACACCTATCAGGACCCATCGCCCACGATGAACGCCATTCCGATCATCACCATGCAGCGGTACCTGTGCACACCGAGCCTGTCCTGGGATTTCCTCACACTTGCAGAGCCTGACCGGTGGAACGAGTACTTCGCGGTCGCCGACCTTCCGCGCGCCGAGGGTGCCGATTTCGAGGTGGGCGCCCGAACGTACGGGCTGTTCGCGCACGACTTCCGTCGTGTCCCGGTCGACGAGTGGCTCGAGCGGGTAACCGAAGCCGCATTGTCCGAGAGCCCTTCCGCACCTCTGCGACCGGCGCCGGACCTGCTGGTACTGTCGCAACCCGAGTTCGAGCAGGCGGTCCGGCAGGCTTTGCACGACTGGCACCGCCCCGACCTGCTCCGGCGAAACCCGTTGATGCGCACCCGGGTCGTGTGCGATCGCAGCGATGGGGAGCCGGACGTCGCCGAACTCGACAGCGTGCTCCGCGACGCGGTGGACTCGCTGGCCGACAACCCACGCGACGACAAACTGCTGCGGGCGGTCGACCGGACGTACCTGCGCCCGGCCGGAACCCAGGAGGCCGCCGCCCGGGTGCTCGGAGTGCCGTTCAGCACATATCGGCGCCACCTCACACAAGGTGTCGCGCGGATCGTCTCGTGGTTATGGGACCTGGACGTCTACGGACACCCGCAGTGAACACGAATGAGCAGTATTCGGACTGGTGATCGAGCACCGAATGCTTGCATTCTCCTCGTATCCAATCGAGGAGGCTCCCATGACAACTCAGATCGGAAACCGAGCGGTCGTGCTCGGAGCCGGCATGGCCGGCTTGCTTGCGGCCCGCGTACTGTCCGAAGCGTATTCGCAGGTGATTGTGGTCGATCACGACCACCTCCCGGGCACAGCCGAGCCGCGCCGGTGTGTTCCTCAGGGCCGCCACACCCACGTGCTGATCGAACGCGGCCAGCAAATCTTGGAGGAGCTGTTCCCGAGCTTCACCGACGACCTGGTCGGGCTGGGGGTGCCGACCCTGGACAACCTGCGCGACGTGCGGTGGTGCCTGAGTGGGCACCGATTTCCGCAGCCGGAGAGCGGAATGACCGTCGTGAGCGCCAGCCGGCCATTCTTGGAGGGCTACGTGCGTGCCCGGGTGAGCGAACTGGCCGGGGTCACCATCGTGGACCGCTGCGATGCCGCGGGCATCACCACGACGCCCGACCGCCTGCGCGTCACCGGGGTCCGTGTTCTCCGGCGGGCCGACGGCAGTACCGAGGAGATCCTCGACGCCGACCTGGTGGTGGACGCGACCGGACGGGGCTCGCGCGCCCCGATGTGGTTGGTGGATCTCGGCTTCGGACGCCCGGACGAGGAGAAGGTGCACGTCGGTCTCGGCTACGCCACCCGCATCTACCGAGCCCCGGCGCCGGGGTTGGGCGACGACCGAGGGATCGTGATCGGTCCGACACCCGATTCTCCGCGCGGGGGTGCGCTACAGCTGCTCGAGGGAAACCGTTTCCTGGTGACGTTGATGGGGATGCTCGGCGACTATCCGCCGACCGATCCGGACGGCTTCCTCGACTTTGCCTCGTCCCTGCGGATCCCCGACCTCTCCGAGGTGATCCGGGACGCCGAGCCGCTCGAGCAAGCCCGGACATTCCGGTTTCCGGCGAGCGTCCGCAGACGGTATGAACGACTGTCGCTCTTCCCTGCCGGCTTCCTCGTAACGGGGGACAGTCTGTGCAGCTTCAACCCGATCTATGCACAGGGGATGACCGTGGCAGCGCTCGAGGCACTCACGCTGCACCGTCACCTGCAGGGAGGGACCGAGCCACACGCACGCGGCTTCTTCCGCGATGTCGCGAAGGTGATCGACGTTCCATGGGACATGTCGGTCGGCGGGGACCTGGCTTTCCCGGAAGTGATGGGACACCGCAGCCCGAAGATGCGGATCGGAAACGTCTACATCCAGCGCCTGCACAAAGCCGCCGTGCACGATCCCGTGCTCGCTACTGCCTTCATCCGCGTCGCCGCCCTGATCGATCGTCCCGAGCGGCTGATGAGCCCCGGGACCCTGCTGCGGGTCCTGCGTCAGAACGTGTGGCACCCCGCCCGATCCGTGCACCCTGACGCCGCTGGCGAGCGGAATCAGGTCACCGATCAGTGTTGACGCCGACGCGAATCCAGTGCTGGATCCGCCAGATCACGTTGTACCCTGAGTCGGGGCGGCCCCGGGCCGGGGCTGGACATGATGCGTTCTGCGCATACGAGCACACGACCCGGCACTCCCGACAACACTCGATCGTCACGGCGCCGTCCGCGATAATCCACCGGCGGTGAGTCCGGTTTCGGCGCGTTCGACGTGCGTTGATCGTCTCCAACGAGAACCGACGGCCGTCACCGCCTAGAATTTCGGGTGCACAGTCCCGCAGACGCGGCCGATTCGAGCGCGGAGAGTGGCAATGCAAGTTGGAGCGCTATTCGGCAAATACCGGCTGGACCGTCCGCTGACGGTGGATGTGAGCGGCGAGGTCTGGGCGGCGTTCGACACTGTCACGTTCCGGCACGTCGTGGTGCGGGTGCTGCCGCCGGATGCTACCGAGGACGACGAATTCTGCGACCGGTTCGAACGGGAAGTAGGCATCGCGGCGCAGATCCGAAACCCGCATGTAGTCCCGATCCACGACTTCGGGCAGATCGGAAACCGACTCTTTCTCGCAACGCCGCCGACCCAGGGCACGAATCTGCGGACGATCCTCGAGTCCACCGGACCGATGGAGGTATCGCGGGCGGTCGGCGTCGTCGAGCAACTGGCGTCGGCGCTGGAGGCCGCGCGCGCGGCCGGGCTGGTCGAGCAGGAAGTGTCATCGGCGAACGTCGTCGTGCATGACGGGGGACTGATCCAGCTCACCGATGTCGGGCTCCCCACGATTTTCGGGGCCGCCTCGGGCGTCTACGGCCTGACCAGCGTGTTGTACGAGTGCCTCACCGGCGAGGTGTTCCCGACATCGGCGATCCCGACGCCGCCCGTCGGCATGGCCGCCGTGATCGCACGCGGAACGGCGGTCGACCCCGCGCGGCGCTATCGATCGGTTGGCGAACTCGCCGCCGCCGCTCGCGTCGCGGCGCCACCGCAACAGCCTGCCGCCGAGCCCAGTCCCGCGACCCCTCCGATCGACCGGAACCGCCGTCTCGTGGTCGCCGGACTTGCGTTCGCCGCGATCATCGCTGTCGCGATTGTCGGCGGCGTGATCATCGGGTCGGGAACGTCGTCACCCGACGTCGCCGTGCCGACGCCGTCGTCGGGCGCGGCCGGGCCGGCATCGCCGTCGTCGTCACCGACCGCCAAGGGGAACCCGACCGCTGCCGAGCAGGTGCCGCCGGTGCAAGCACCACCACCGACGCAAACGCCGGTCGCGGAGGCACCCGTTCCAGAGGAAGTCGTCCCGACACCCACTCCGGCACCGCAAGCACCACCGATAGTGCCGACGCCCGCACCGCCCCCGGTAGCGTCCGTTCCGCAGGTGCTGCCGTGCTACCCGGGGTACGAGCACACCCCGCCCCCGGACGGTCCGTGTCTCTCGCCCGGCTCGCCACCGGCGAATGCACCGGCCCCCGTACCGGCCCCGGCCCCTGCCCCTGCCCCTGCCCCCGCGCCTGCGCCTGCGCCGCAGGTGCTGCCGTGCTATCCCGGTTACGTGCACACCCCGCCTCCGGACGGGCCGTGCTGGGCTCCCGCGGGCCCGTGAAGTCTCAACGATTGTCGGTGGCGATCCAGGAGTCGTAGACCTCGCTGACAGCCGCGGCGATCGCTCGGCCGTGCAGCGTCCGCGCGGATCGCGGTTGTTCGATTTGGATTCCGCCGGCAGCGTCGATGGTCAGGCGGTTGACCAGGTTGGACGCGGATTCACCGCTATGCCGTTCTCCGGGTTCGGCCACGCGCACACAGACACCGCTTCCGTCGAGGGCCTTCGCGATCGCGTTCCGGACGTCCGACTTGAGCCGCGCGGGAGCGAGGCCGCCGATGAGGACTTCGTTTCCTCGGTAGCCGTGAAACGACAGCGCCCACTGGAATCGTCTCGCTGACAGGGAGCGTAGAAGCGGAAAGCTGTGCACGCTGAGATCGCCCGAGGAAATGTGCCATGCCCGATAAGCGTTACCTCCCGGTCGCCACCCTTTACACGTCCACAGGGTCGAATGGCGTGATCCGAGCGAATCGACGACCTGTTCAGCCTGCTGATCCGTTCGGGTTTCGATGGCGCCACCGTGCGGTGCCAGAACCACGAGACGGTGATGTCGCCCGTCGTCTTCGAGTCGCTCGATGAACTCGCCCTCGGTTTCGGCCTCTTCCTCGGTCATCGCGGGGGCGGTGCACCGACGGTCGAGAATCACCGTCTGTCCCGGCGCCGCGCCGAGCCGCCGACAGCCCCCCTCTGTTATCCGGATGGTGTCGATCTCTTCCACATCGGTGTCCGGGATTAGCGTGAACAGTGCGGTCGTTTCCCCGTGGCTCACGCGAGCCTGCTGACGCGGCGCCGCTCCCAGTCGAGCCAACATCCGCGGGTGAATCCCGATACGTTCGCCGGCCGATGCATTGGTGGAGCGATCGTGACGGACTGCGAGGCGCAACGGCATCGAAAACTGCTGAAACGGACGCTGTTCGAACACCTCTTCAGGTTAGGCGCGAATCCGTTGCGGGTGCGGTCGAAACGAGCAACCGCCACCGATCTCGTCGCGTGCGAATGCCGTGATTCGATGAGGCCCCTTGTCGGCAGTCCTCGCGCGGCGAAGACTCGAATCCATGAGTAATAAAGCAGTGGTCAGTCTCACCACCGGTCTCGAGGACGCCGAGAAGGTGACGGTTGCGTTTCTGGTCGCGGTCGGCGCGGCAGAGCAACAGCGCGAGACGCTGATGTTTCTCACGAAAGAAGCGGTACGGCTCGCGCTCGACGGCACGATTCAGGGCGTGGCCTGCGAAGGTTGTCCGCCGCTTCCCGATCTGGCGGCACGATTCGCGACCGCGGGCGGCATCTACATGGTGTGTCCGATCTGCTTCGAGGCCAAGCACCTGGACAAGGACGCGCTGGTATCGAATGCCGAACTTGCCGGGACAGTGCCGATGTGGAAATGGATCGGCGACGAAGGGGCGGTCACCTTCAGCTACTGACCGGCGGAGCGAGCGAGGCGCCGGGTCCAGTTACACTGCGCGCGTGAGTAATCGAGTCGATTCGATCTGGGATCACGGGGAACAGGGCCGGCAGTGACCGATCGCTACGTACTCGTCGACACCGACATCGGCGTCGACGACGCCCTTGCTCTGCTCACCGTTGCACACCACCCCGGAACCGAGATCGTCGGTGTCGGAACCGTATTCGGGAACTGCCCCGAACGGCAGGCCGCGCGGAACGCCCTCACCGTTCTGGCCGTCGCCGGCCTATGCGACGTTCCGGTGTGCATCGGACAACCACGTCCCGGCACGCCCCCTGCCACCCGCTCCCCGCACGGACTCGACGGACTCGGCGACCGCGGTTATCGGCCACCACCGGGCGTGGGTCCGGCGCCCGAGTCCGCCGTCGATCAATTGCTCCGCGTCGCCGAGGAGCGGCCCGGCGCGGTGGACCTGCTGTGCCTGGGTCAGCTCGCCAACATCGCCGCTGCCGTCACACGCGACCCACGGGTCCTGACCCGGTCCCGTTCGGTCACCATCATGGGCGGCATGGGACCCGCCTCCCGTAGAGACGTCGAGGCCGCAGCACAACCACAATTCCTCGGGAAAGGTGACACCAACGCCAACCACGATCCAGCCGCGGCCATGGTGGTCGCTGCAGCGCCTGGGAAGATTACGTGGGTGGGAATGAATGTCACCGGCCGACTCCGATTGGCCTGGGCCGATGTCGACGCTCGTTCCGCGGTGGGAAAGACTGCGACCTTCGTCCGCGACATCACCGAGGACTATCACCGGTACTGCACCAGCACATACCGCGCCGAGGACCCGATCTACACCGCGCACGATTCCGTCGCGGCCGCCGTGATGCTCGACCCCGCGGTCGTGCTGACCGCCACCGACGCCCAACCTCGGGTGCATCACGAGGACGGCCGGGCCGCCGTGTGGGGCGTCAATCCAGTACGGGGGCCGGCACATCGATTCGTGACCGACCTCGATTACCGTTCGATCGGAGCGCGGATCACCGCCACACTCGACGCAGATTCTCCCGGATCGGTCTCGACCGGCTAGCAGCGCCGATACGTCACCTGCCGGTGTTCGACACGGCGTCGACGGACCTCATACGACGGCGTCGAGCAGATGCAGTTCCTCCGCCACGATCAGATCGACCTCTTCACTGGTCAGACCGGACAACAGATGTGCCGTCAACATCGCTCTCACCTCCTCATGTGCTCCTACTTATTCGTCGAATCGGCGATCGCGATATCGACAAAACCGGGCACATTTTCGGGAGGTAAATTTCGGCGTCGACCGCAGGATCCCGAGATCGTCCGAAGTGATGTGGCAACGTCCGCCGACGCGACTACTTGCCGTCGACCGGAACTGCATCCGCACCCGGTGCGGAGGGATCGAACGGTGGCGGGTCGGCTGGATCGAATCCACCTCGCACCGTCGAGCAGGTTGCCCCCGGTTCCGGGTAGGTGTTCGGGTTCTGACGTAACGCCGTGAGGAAGTCGGAGATCCGGGGATCGGTTACGTCGTCGAGTTTCAGTTGGTGACCCCACGACTGAAGGGACACCGCCGAATCGAGACCGGGGTACGGCGACATCAGGGTGTACGGTTCGCCGTCGACCTTCGCTGCCAATGTCGAGACCTCGTCGGCGCTCAGTCGGTCCGGGTCGTAGGTCACCCACACGGCGCCGTGCTCGAGAGAGTGCACGGCGTTCTCGCTGCGGATCGCTTCGGGATAGACAATTCCCGTGCACGTAGCCCAGTACTGGTCGTGTGCACCGCCGAACGGGGGAGTCTGGTCGTACGCCACCCGTTGCGGTGCCTGCACATGGGCGGCGGGCGGATAGTCGATGGTGACGATCCCTTCGATTCCCAGTGACGGGTCCGGATTGTCCGCGCTCCGCGAGAAGTCGCGGCCGTCGTCAGTTCCGGAGGTCAGCGCGTAGGCAACGACGGCGACCGCTCCCACGACGACCACGACAGCGGCGAGCAGCAGCCAGGGGAGGCGCCGCATTCCGCCCGGTGACGGTCGAGAGTTCGGGCCTTCGCCGCGGTCGTTCGTCATAGCCGATCCTTCGTCTCACCGGGGGCCTGACCGCGCATCCCCATCTACGAAGCATGGTAGTAGACGGTGGAACAGCGCCCGGCTGGACTACGGTGCGGCGATCTACCGTCTGGCCATCGCTGCGATTCGCAGATCGCGGGTACGAGCCTGGTGCGCAATCATCAGGATCCGCGCCTTTTCGGCGTCGCCGCTCTGCACGGCGGTCAGGATCTCGCGGTGTTCCGTTTCGATCTGCTGCAGATTGGAGGAGGCCTGGGCTTCCTCCGCGTCGTAGACCCGCAACTGGGCGTCGAGTCGGTCCATCAGCTGTGCGATGGTCTGATTGTGAGCGGCGCTGCGAAGCGCGCTGTGCCACTCGTTGTGTAGCGCCAGGCTTGTCGAGGGATCGGGTGATTCGATCGCCTGCTCGAACAACCGGCTCAACCGCGCCAGGTCCAGTTCGGTGTGGCGGGTCGCGGCGGAGTAGGCGATCGCGGACTCGAGTGCGATTCGTGCCTCGCAGATCTCGAGCACCTCCTCGGGAGTTCGCTCGCGCACCCGGTACCCACGCGGCGCCTGGACCACCAGGCCCTCGTTTTCGAGTCGCTGCAACGCTTCCCGTACCGGTGTACGGGACAGTCCCAGTTCCGCACCGATGGTCGCCGGTATCAACATCGTCCCGGGCCGGTCGGCGCCGCCGGTGATCCGCTCACGCAGCTGTTTGTACGCCGATGATTCTCTCTCCACCGAGTTCCCCTGTCCGGGCACGAACGCCATGCCACGGAGCAAGCGTTACCAGAGGCGAGTAACCGAAGTAAAGGGTTTGAATCCATGTGTATACAGATGCAGACAGAGATGTGCAGTCGTTCGTAGGCTCCTCCGCGTCAGCACAAGGAGAAGCCATGAATACCCACTCAGCACGGCAAGTCCGTAGCAGAGAATCAGCACCCGTCGGATCGGACGTCGTCGGGAATGTCTGAGACGCAACTTGCCGCACCGCGCCCGACCCGGGCCGAGCCGACGGGGGAGGATCGCCGTCGGCCGCGACGCGCCGCCACGCGCCGCCGACTTCAACCGTCGGTGTTACTGCCATGGGTGGTGCCCATCCTCGTGATCCTCGGCTGGCAGTGGGCGTCCTCGACCGGGGCGATCTCGCCCTCCATCCTGCCTCCGCCCAGCAAGGTCCTGGCCACGGCAGAGCAGTTGTGGACCGCCGGAGAGCTGCAGAGACACCTCACGGTCAGCGTGCGCCGAATTCTGATCGGGTTCACCCTCGGAGCCTCGATCGGACTCGTGCTCGGCTTCGTAGTCGGGCTCTCGCGAATCGCCGAGGGACTCGTGGATCGCACCCTGCAGATGTTGCGCGCGCTCCCACACCTCGCCCTGGTCCCGCTGCTGATCGCGGCGTTCGGTATCGGTGAACTCCCGAAGGTCGTGCTCGTCACGCTGGGTGTGATCTTTCCGGTGTACCTCAACACGGTCGCGGGAATCCGCACCGTCGATCCGAAACTCGTTCAGCTCGGCGAGTCCTACGGGCTGGGTCGAGGCGCCCGAATTCGGGACATCATCGTTCCCGGAGCCATGCCGATGATTCTGACCGGCATCCGCTATGCACTCGGCGTCGCCTGGTTGACGCTGGTGATCGCCGAGACGATTGCCACCAGTGAGGGCATCGGATTCCTCGCTCAGAACGGCCGGGACATGCTGCGCAACGACCGCATCGTTCTCGCGATCCTGCTGTACGCCGTCGCCGGACTGCTCGCCGACCAGATCACCCGGCTGATCGAGGCCCGTGTCCTGCGCTGGAATCCCCACTACCAGGGAGGAAATCGCTGATGCCTGCCACCAACCTCGTCGGCCTCGATCTGGTCGGCATCGGCAACCGATACCGTGACACGACTGTTCTCCACGATATCGACCTGACCGTCGAGCCCGGTGAGTTCGTCTCGTTCCTCGGCCCCAGCGGGGTCGGCAAGTCCACGCTTCTGAGGATCGTCGCCGGGCTCGAACAACCGACGCACGGTGTCGTCGAATCCACCGGCGGCACGTCGGGCGGCACGATGTCGCGGATGATGTTCCAGGAGGACCGTCTGCTTCCATGGCGGAACGTCCTGGACAACGTGCAGCTCGGAACTCGGCACCAACGCGAACGCGCACTCGAGCTGCTGAACGACGTAGGTCTGTCGGGGCGTGAGAAAGACTGGCCGTCAGAGCTTTCCGGAGGGCAGCGTCAACGGGTGGCGCTGGCCCGGGCGTTGCTGCATCGGCCTCACGTCCTCTTGCTCGACGAGCCGTTCGGTGCCCTGGACGCGATCACCCGCGTGGCGATGCAGCAACTTCTCGAACGCGTCCTCGCCGAGCAGCCGAGGACGGTACTGCTCGTGACCCACGACGTGGAAGAGGCACTGGTGCTCTCCGACCGCGTTCTGCTCTTGACCGAACAGGGCATCACCCGCGATCTGAGGATCCCGCACGCCCGACCACGACACCGCGGAGACGCCCAACTCGCGGCCTGGAAGGAGGAGCTGCTCGACGGACTCCTCCAGGCAGACAACGCACTCTCGTATCCCTAGTCCACTTCTGTGGTTTTCTCGGAAAGGCCCTCATTCTCATGTCACCCCGCGTCACTTCACAACTCCGCGCCCTCGATCGGCGGGGATTCCTCAGGGCCGCCGGCGCCGGAGTCCTGGGCCTCTCCGCCCTCTCGCTGACCGGCTGCGCTGCGTCGGCATCCGGCGCAGCGGACGGCCCGCTGACCGAGGTGCGATACGCATTGATCGGCGACGGGAAGGCCGAGCCCGGCACGATCCTGCGCAACAACCTGGGCGGATTCGACCTCGCCAAGGATCTGGGGGTTCCCGTCCAGTGGCCGTCAGGTTTCCCGGCGTCGCTCCCGGTGATGGAGGCCGTCAAATCGGGAAGTGTCGACTTCTCCTTCGCCACCGCCACCGCGGTGATCTACGCCATCGGCGGCGGTGTGCCGATCGTTCCGCTGGTTGCCTATCCACTTCCCGCCAACGAGGTCGACATCCTGGTTCCGCAGGGATCGGACATCAAGTCGGGTGCAGATCTGCGAGGGCGCAAAGTCGCGGATCATCGCGGCACCACCGGCACGTACAGCTTGGTGAAGTATCTGGAACCGGTCGGTCTCACACTCGACGACATCGAGTACGTCAATCTTCCTGCCGCAGATGCGGAGGCCGCCTTCGCGGAGGGCAAGGTCGATGCGTGGATCAGCTGGCAGCCCACCATCGAGTTGGCCAAGCGGAAACACAATGCGGTCGCGCTTCCCGACGTGAAGACGTACGACTACGCCTTCTTCGTCGCGAGTGAGGACTTCGCATTCAACCACCCGGATGCCGCGGCCACACTGGTCCGGAACGTGCGCGATGCGCAGCGCTGGATAGACGGCAACCCGGAGGTCGCGGTCTCCGCGTTCGCCGAACTGGGTGGATTCGGGAACAGCGATCTCGAGGAGCAGGTGTATCTCGACCTGGTGAAGGCGAGACGTTTGTCCTATTCCGGTGCAGGTGAATTCGCTGCGCTCGATGCGGCGGCGATCAGCGGAACCCAGGACCTCGCGGACAACTTCCACGATCTCGGTGTGTACCCGGACCGGGTCGACGTGAC
Organism: Rhodococcus sp. NPDC127593; assembly: GCF_042671975.1. Classification (NCBI taxonomy): domain Bacteria; kingdom Bacillati; phylum Actinomycetota; class Actinomycetes; order Mycobacteriales; family Nocardiaceae; genus Rhodococcus; species Rhodococcus sp. NPDC127593. The sequence continues at coordinate 18,327 of NZ_JBHXWI010000054.1, forward strand.
AACGTGGTTGCAGGATTCGCGTTTCGACTCGATCAAGTCAGTCATCACTCAAGCGCTCGCGAAGTAGGTATCACCGCACATGTCTCCCTCTCGTATGCATCTGGCCGCCTTCGTGACCGCGGGCCCGGGTCGGCCCGGCGGCTGGCGATACCCGGCATCGGTTCCCGGCTGGCTCAGCGCCGGCTACTACCAGAACATCGCTCGCACCCTCGAGGACGCTCGTTTCGATCTCGCGTTCTTCGCGGACATCCTCTCGGTGCCCGACCGCTTCGGCGGCAGCCCGGATTCCCAGCTACGCAACGGTGCACTCGGTTCGATGCGACTCGACCCACTTCACGTGCTGTCGTCGATGGGTTCGGTCACGTCGCACCTCGGCCTCGCCGCCACGGTCTCTACCACGTACGCGCAACCGTTCACCGTCGCGCGGTCCTTCGCCACCCTGGACCACCTGACCGAGGGACGTGCGGCCTGGAATGTGGTGACCTCGTTCCAGGAGTCGGAAGCGCGAAACTTCAACCGGGACGAACAGTTCCCCCGTGAACAGCGCTACGAGCGGGCCGACGAGTTCCTCGAGGTCGCGGGAAAGCTCTGGGACAGCTGGGAGGACGACGCGCTCGTCCTCGACACCGAACAGCCGTTGTTCGCCGATCCGGATCGAGTGCACCCGATCCGTCACAAGGGTGACTGGTTCACCGTGCAGGGCCCGCTCAACGTCCCCCGGCCTCCGCAGGGCTACCCCGTGGTGATCCAGGCCGGCGCGTCCGCCAAGGGCAAGGACTTCGCGGCACGGTGGTCCGACGTGATCTTCTGCAGCCATGCGTCCCTCGAATCGGCGCAGGACTTCTACAAGGAGATCAAGGAACGGGCCGCCGCTCACGGCCGCGACCCCGAGGCTGTGAAGATCCTTCCGTCCATCGCGCCCGTCGTCGGGGCCACGACGGCGATCGCGCAGCAGACATTCGAAGAACTCTTCGATCTCGTACCGCCCCTCGGTGGACTGTCCACACTCGCGTACCACTTGGACGTGGACCTGTCGACGTTCCCACTCGACGAGCGGCTCCCCGATGTCGAGGTTCCCGGCGTCGAAGGCCATTACCAGGAGGTCAGGGAGATGACCGAGCGGGAGGGGCTGACTCTGCGCGAGCTCGGGAAGCGCTACGGCGGTCGCGTCGAAGGTGGATTCATCGGCACTGCAACAGAAGTCGCAGACGGACTGGAGGAATGGTTTGGGCAGGGGGCCTGCGACGGGTTCATGGTCCAGGCGCCGTACCAGCCGGGCGGATTCGAGGACTTCACCCGTCACGTGGTTCCCGAATTGCAGAAGCGAGGACTGTTCCGCAAGGAATACGAGGGGAGCACCCTGCGCGAGAACCTCGGGCTGCCCCGAGTGCAGAGCGGGGAGTGGGCCAACCGGGTGCGTCGAGCCGCCGGGGCCGCACTGTGAGTTCCGACTTGGCGGAAGTGTCCGGGCACACGGTATCCGGGGCGCCGGGACGATTCATCCTCGATGCCCGCGAGAACCACCTCGTCTCGGATTCGAGGTTCGGCCCGGCCGAGGCCATCCAGGCCGGCGAACTGCTCCTGGCAGCGATCGTTTCGTGCGCGATGGCGAACATTCAGTCCAACGCCGAGGCCGACGACATCCGCGTGACCCACATCGAGGTGCACGCTTCACATCGACGGGGTACGGCCGACCCGACTCGCTACGATTTCACGGACGTGCGCATCGAAGTGCACGGCGTGGACCAGCCGACGGCCGACTCACTGGCCGCGAAGTTCGCGGCGTCCTGCCCGATCTACAACACCATCAGGCGGGGAAGCGGAATCGAGTTGACCACCACAGCCCACTCCTAACGGAGCGATTCGATCGGACCGGGGTGCGCCTTACAACGCTCGCGTGGCGCAGGAGGGTCAGAGTGACGGGCGCGTGCGGGAGATCGCGGTGTCGATCACCGCGAAGAGGTCGTGCTGTGGAACCGTGTCGCCCGCGCCGGCCGTCTGGGCTGCCTCGATCAGATCATCGGTGAGACTGTCGAACAGCAGCGCCGTGCGGGGGTCGGTCCGCTGGCCGGGACTGTCGAAGGCCCGCAGCGCATCGACCGCGTCGCGGTACCGGCCGAGCCCTTCGGGCGCCGCGCTCACCTGCATCGCGTGCACGTTCATCGCGCTCAGCTCCGAACCATGCTGTTGGACAGCCGGGCTTCGTTCAATGCTCGACTGGCGGGATCGCAGCGGTACTGACCGGTAGTGGTGTGCCGGTAGCCCGGGCCGTCCTTGGCGACGGCGTGCCCGCAGTAGCGGCATTCGTGACCGGACTGCCCGATGCGGATGGTTTCGAGGGTGGGATACGTGTTGGTACTCATTGTTCTCGTTCGTCGGTGTGGTCGGTGGTGTCTGTGAAGGTGGGGTCGAACGGTTGGGGTGGGCTTCGGGGTGCCACTGCCGTCGGCGGCCGCGTCATGCGTATTCGACGAGGGGCTCGGCCGAACCGGCATGGGCGCGTTCCAGTGCCTCCCAGACGAGGCCGTAGCGCTTGAGGGTCATCTCGTCCGCGTTCGCGAGCAGGGCGTTCAGGAGGGAATGCGGGTCGTCCTGCCAGGAGTGCAGCGCGGCCGCGACGGTTCTGTTGGTGAACAGACCCGATTGGGCAAGGGCGTAACTCCACTCGTCGAACAGACCGCTGTGGATGCGTTCGACAGCGTCGTGGTCGAATCCCTCGGCGACGAAATCACGCGCGAAGGTGGCCGTGACGTAGTCACCGCAGGTAATCGGTTCTGCATTCATTGGTGCGAGCACCCTCCGTCAGTGGCGGCGTCGGACCAACGGGCGACCCCGGTTCGTGAGTATGAGACAGGTCACATCGTCGCCCACTACGTCGGGATGGCGCATCGGCCGAATCACCGGGGGGTATACCTATCTTCTGGTCCTCGCAGCCGTCGTCGGGTGGGGACACGGACCATTTGGCCTGGTCACAGGCTTTTACCTCGGAAGGAAGCTCCTATGACCGTCACCGACCTCGAGGTCCTTCCCAACCTGCGCGACCTCGGCGGGCTTCCCCTCGCCGAGGGATGCCGGACCCGTGCCAGGGTGCTCTACCGCAGCGCTCTGCCGGCGCCGGGCGACGCCCGACCCACCGCGGTCGATGAGTGGCCGGCCCGCACCGTCGTCGACCTGCGCAGTCCCCGGGAGTTCGCGACCCGGGTGCATCCGTTGCAATCGGAGAAAACCGCCGTGCACCAGATCTCGCTGCTGTCCGATGCCGAGGTCGCCGCGCCGAACCAGGGTGCCCGACTCGCCGACGTCTACCTCGGGATTCTGACCAACGCGGGGGATCGGCTCGTAGACGTCCTGCGGGTGGCGGCCACCGCCCCCGGCCCGGTGCTGCTGCACTGCGCGGCAGGCAAGGACCGCACTGGGGTCGCAGTGGCATTGCTGCTGCGCACGGCCGGAGTCGAGCCCGATGACATCGTTGCCGACTACGAATCGACCAACCAGCACATGGACGCTGTCGTTGCCCGCATTACCCGCTTCGCTCCCGAACTCGGCCAGGCGCATCCCAACGACCGCGATCTCCGGGGTGCGGTCCCCGAGGCCATCGAGGGTGTCCTGGCCCGCTGGGACACCCACCCGGGCGGCATGCACGCGTGGCTGCGGGCGCACGGTGCCACCGACGAGACGATCCGACTCTGGATCGCGCGTTTCACCGGGTGACCAGCAGAGCGCCGGTGATCTTGCTGCACCCACCCTCGCGGCCGAGCAGTGTCCTGCCCAGCAGCACCAACCCCCACGGGCCGATCACCCAGATCGGCCAGGGGTAGATCATCACGCCGGTTGCGAGCGAGACGATGCCCCAGATCGCGATGTTGAGTCCTCCGGCGGCGAGCCAGGCGAGCCACTCGATCCGCTGGTGACCCGGGATGCGACGCCGCGCGGGGCGGGCCACCGGTGCCCCGGCCCGCGCGGTGGCAACGGCCGGGGGTGCCGACGGAAGATCACCCAACACCTGATGCGCCTGCTGTTGGGTGGTCGACTGATACACCTGTGCCACCCTCTGGTCGAACTCGCCGATGGTCAGTCGCCCTGCGGTGAGGTGCCGCCCGAGTTCACCGACGATCTGCTCGCGTTCGGAATCGGATATCCGGATGTTGTCCGCGTACTGCATCGGACCCTCCTCAGCAATGACATTCCACTGTGGAATGTCGCTCCTACCATGATCGATATGCCACAGTGGAATGTCAACCCCCGACTGCGCGAAGGACCGTGCCATGCCCGAACGCCCCCTCAACGCCACTGCGGCATCGCTCCTCGGGTTCCTGCACGAGGGAACCAAAACCGGATGGGACCTGGTGGTGACCGCGCAGGAACGCATCGGCAAATTCTGGTCGATCACGACCAGCCAGGTGTATCGGGAGCTCGCCGCAATGGAACGCTCCGGGTTGATCGAGGCGGGGGAACGGGGCGCCCGCGAGCGCAAGCCCTACACGCTCACCGACGACGGTCGCCGGGCGTTCGCGGAGTGGATCGAGCGCGACCCCGGCCCGGAGAACATCCGTTATCCGATGCTGCTCACCGTCGCGTTCGGCGCGCACCTTCCGCCCGAGCGCTTGGCCGCGATGCTGGACGCGCACCGCGCAGCGCACGAAAGTCAGCTCGCCGAGTACGAGCGTGACGCCGCGGTGCACGGTTCCAACCGATTCGCGCTGGCCACGCTCGACTTCGGGATCGTGTACGAACGTGCGGTACTCGAATGGTTCGATCGCGTCGGAAACCGTCTGGGGCAGGGAAGTCGCTGACGGCCCCGCTGCTCGCCAGGTGCGGATTTCGGAGAGTCAGCCGATCACGCCGTCTTCGGCGACGACAGACGTCGGCAGGTCCACCCGTTGCGGAGTGCCGACTTCATCGCAGATCACGGTGACGAACGCCGGAAACACTATTCGCCACGAGCCGCCGACGGGAGACAACGCGCTCGCGGCGAAATCGGCCCACTCCTTTGGCAGCAACGTCACTGGTTCTTCCTGCAGCCATTGCGGCGTGGGAATCCGGCGGTTCTTCTCCTCGGCGGGGTCGACGACGAACCGCACGTCGGTGGCGGTACCGGTTCCGACGTTGCGGAGCCGGAATCGGTCGACGGGTCCGCGGATGCGCTGGACTTCGAACTCGACGTGTTGCGGGTGTGGGAATGCACGCTCTGCGGCTTCGGCGATCCGGGTCAACGCGGTGACCTGCTCGAGCGCGGCGTCCAGCGCAGTCTCGGCCTCGCGCCTGGCCTGATCGGCGAGGGTTGCCTTCCGCCACGCTGCGGCAGTGGTGGCACCGAACAGCACCGCAGCCGCCGCGCCGACCCACGATGCGGTTCTCATGCGCGGAAACTTACCCGACCGCATATCGGGGAGGCTCGCTGGTGATGTCTCCGCGAGCGGTGAGGCGCCAGGCGATGGTCAGGGGTTGACGGAGAGGAACACGTAGGCCGCCAGCAGTACCAGGTGGACGCCGCCTTGGAGGCGGGTGGCACGGCCGGGGACAACCGTCAGCATGCCCACCACCACGGTGATGGCGAGCAGCACGACCTGGGTGGGACCGAGGCCGAGCAGGAGTGGGCCGTCCAGCCAGATCGACGCGACGGCAATGGCCGGGATGGTCAATCCGATGCTGGCCATCGCCGATCCCAGGGCCAGATTCAAGCTGATCTGGATCCGGTTTCTCTGCGCCGCCCGCACCGCGGCGAGGGTTTCCGGCAGAAGCACGAGCAACGCGATGACCACACCGACGATGGATTGTGGCAATCCGGCATCCTCGACCGCGTCCTCGATCGCGGGGGACTCGACCTTCGCCAATCCCACGACTGCGCACAGCGCCAGCACCAGCAGGGCGAGGCTCATACCCGCCATCCTGCTCGTCGGGGGTGCGGCGTTCTGGCCATCGGCGTACACAGGTTCGTCGGCGATGACGGGCAGGAAGAAATGCCGATGCGGTCCGGTCTGGGTGAGGACGAACATCCCGTACAGAACCAGCGAGGCCACCGCCGCGAATATCAATTGAGCCGAGGAGAATTCAGGGCCTGGCCGGCTCGTCGTGAAGGTCGGCAGCACCAGGCTCAAGGTGGCCAGTGACGCCACCGTCGCCAGTGCCGCGCCCGTACCCTCCGCATTGAACAGCGCGAGTCCGTATCTTCGTGAGCCGACGAACAGCGACAACCCCATGATTCCGTTGACGGTGAGCATCACCGCCGCGAATACCGTGTCGCGCGCAAGCGAGGCCGTCGTCGGGCCACCCGAGATCATCAACGTCACGATCAATCCGACCTCGATGACGGTGACGGCGACAGCGAGAATCAGCGATCCGAACGGCTCGCCAACCCTGTGTGCAACCACCTCGGCGTGATGAACAGCTGCCAGCACTGCGCCAACCAGCACCACCGCCACGACGAGCACCAGAACGGTGCCGATGTCTCGGCCCCAGGTGACGCCCAACACCGCAACGGAGACCGGTGGTACCACCAGCGGCCACTCCGCAGTGACCGACCGCCACCCGAACGCCATGATTAGACCTTGCCAGCTCTATCCGCTCGGGTGGACCGCAATGCGGAACCCGCATCACCCATCCGCGGCGGTCCAGCGGTGAGTTATGTCCGGGCCGCCTGGGTTCGGGTGAGTGCAGCCTGCGTCGCAGCCTCGACTGTCATCACGATGAAATCGCGTCGGCGCGAGTCCCGGTCGCGACCACGCGGAAGTGGTGTCGAAAACAGCCGGTCTGCGGTCTGCATAGCTACCCGTCCGTCGACGAGCGTGATCACTGTGATGAGGAGTTCCTCGGCGTCGCTCTCGGAAAGTTCGGAGACCGCGTCACGTGCGCCGGCGACTATCGCCTGAGTGTGCTTATGTCGCGACGCTTCCGCCAGGTGCCTCGAGCTCGAGTCCCTCCCAGAAATTGACGCGGTCGGCGCCGGAACAGTAATTCGCGGTGCAGCCCTCGAGTGGCTCGAGCACGTGCCGCAGATTCATGTCAGAGGAGCGAGGTACCTTCTCGTTGCGACGAAAGAGGTCGCCACTCACACTCACGAATCCGAGGCATTCCGGCTCGGGTGGATACGAGGTGCATCCGCGCCTCGTATCTCGAGAGAGTGGCGACCTTTCTCGGCCCGCCACCCTCTCGCTACTCGTGATTCTCATGGTCTGCATGAGGGCATTCAGCCGTGCCGGATCAGGATCAGGCCGGCTCGGCAGCGATCCGCCCCGATTTCACCGCGGCGACCAGGGTTGCGTGATCGGCTTCGGTTTGATCGGCGTAGCCGACGGCGTACCGTCCGATCACCTCGTCCAGTTCCGTGTCGTTGGCGAAGTAGCCGGCGAGCACCCGTGGATCGAGCGAGCGGGTGTGTGCACGGGCGAGCAGGGCGCCGGCGAGCCGGCCGTAGTCGTCGAGATGGTCTTGCTCCAGACCGGTTGGATCGATGTCCCCTTTGAGGTTTCGGAACTGCCGCACGATGTACGGGAGGCCGTCGACGGTCGTCCAGCCCAGCAGAATGTCCGATTCCGCCTGCACCAACCGGGCGCCGTGCACTATCCGCTTGCCCTCGTGTTTCGGCTCGTCGACCGGTAGATACGCCGACAGTGCGGACGGCCGGGCCTGTTTCAGTTGAAGGACGAGCACCTCGTCCCCATTACCGTGCAGCAGGGCGATGTAACTGCGCAGACCCACGCTGCCGGTTCCGACGATCCGGAACGCGACGTCGGACACGGCGAATCGGGTGATCAGATTCCGGCGAGACTCGCGCAGCGAGTCGACATACAGTTCCAGACCATCGGTCACGGCATCGGCCGTTGCGTGGTCGACGTGGGTGAGGACCGGAGGATCATCGATGAATCGCCGTCGGCGGATCCCGGTCTCGTGATCTTCGAGGTGGGCGGTCCACTTCGCCGCCACCTTCTCGCTGGTATTGCGTCGCGCCTTGTGCGCGGCCTTGTCGAAGTCGTCGAGCAGAGCGTCGGCCTTTGCCCGCTCGAGCACCGACTTGTCCGGTAGTGCATTCCAGGACTGAAGAAATGGCAGTTCGGCGAGATCGCGGATGGTGCGCCGATACGATTTGACGGCGTCTTCGGCGGCCTCGATGCAGCCGTTCTCGGACACATCGCCTTCGCGTCCGGCGAGGACCAGGCTTGCGGCGAGGCGTTTGAGATCCCATTCCCACGGACCTGGGAGGGTCTCGTCGAAATCGTTGATGTCCATGACAATTTGACCGTCCGGTGTCCCGTACAGGCCGAAGTTGGCCGCATGAGCGTCACCGCACAGCTGTGCTGTCAATCCGGTAACCGGAGAGGCGGCGAGGTCGGCTGCCATCAGGCCGGCGGCGCCGCGGAAGAAGGCGAACGGGGAGGCGATCATCCGCCCGATTCGCAGCGGGATCAGATTCGCGAGCCTTCCCTCGTTGCCGGCCTCGACGAATTCGAGCACATCTGGCCGTCCTGCGCCGACCGCGGCGCTCTCGTGCGCACTGGACGGCACGGTGGCCTGCAATGCGTCGCCACGCGCGAAGACGTCGTCCGCCTCGATCTGAGTTCGCAGGTCGACGGCTCGGGCTCGATTCTTCGTCACCTCGGCGACACTATCCCAGGCCCTGTCACCGTGTACCTCGTCAGCGTTCGCTCGTGCTGCCGTATCGCCAGGACAGGGCGCCGCCTTCGCCACACGACATTGTGGCGGCCGAGTGGTTATGCTTCGGTTTCCGGTGGTCGGCAGCATCCGGCGCCGGAGACGCGTTCCGGCGGCAGGCCGTGCCGCCGGGCCTTCTTAACGGAGGAACCCATGTCCGCTGAATCCGTCGCCGCCACCCCCGAGTCCTCCGGCGGCCACATCCGATTGACGTCACACAGCGGCGGTGTCGGGGCCCTGCCGATCCACTGGGGAGCACCCTCGGCGTCCGAGCGCGGGCCTGTGGTCGGCACCACCACCAACCGCGCCCACCGCAACGTGATCGGAACGCACAGCGGTTCGTACAGCATCTACCGGGCACTGGCGGTGGCGTCGGGCGCGCTGTCGCGCCATCACAAGGCCGACCTCACCGATACCGCGCCCACGAACATCATCGGCCCGTACCCGCAGTGGAGCGAGCCCGGCAAGATCGTGAGCCTGGACCCGTGGGGTGCCACGGTGGCCGAGGTTTTCGCCGCCGAATTGGCGGCTGGTCACGACATCCGCCCCAGCATCGCCGTAACCAAGGCACACGTGATCCTGCCGGAGGTCATGGAGGCCATCCAGAAAGGTCGCCTGCACCCGGACGGCCGCTTCCTGCTGCCCAGCGGTGCTGCGCTGGTCACCAAGGCGGCGATCGAACCCGTCTGGCACCTGCCGGGTGTGGCGGAGCGCTTTCACTGCAGCGAGGCGGATCTGCGCCGCGTGCTGTTCGAGGAGACCGGCGGCATGTATCCCGAGCTCGTGACCCGCTCGGACCTCGAAGTGTTCCTGCCCCCGATCGGGGGTCAGACCGTGTACATCTTCGGCGACGCGCGCGACCTTGCCGATCCTGGGGTGGAGCTGACCGCACGCGTACACGACGAGTGCAACGGCTCGGACGTGTTCGGTTCCGACATCTGTACCTGCCGCCCGTACCTCACGCATGCGATCGAGGAGTGCATCCAGGGTGCGCAGCGCGGTGGCGTGGGCTTGGTGGCGTACTCCCGCAAGGAGGGCCGTGCGCTCGGTGAGGTGACCAAGTTCCTGGTCTACAACGCGCGCAAGCGCCAGGTGGGCGGCGACACGGCCGACCAGTACTTCGCCCGCACCGAATGCGTGGCCGGCGTGCAGGACATGCGCTTCCAGGAAATGATGCCCGACGTGCTGCACTGGCTGGGCGTCAGAAAGATCCACCGCCTGGTCTCCATGAGCAACATGAAGTACGACGCCATCACCGGCTCGGGTATCGAGGTCGGGGAGCGGGTGGACCTCCCCGCGGATCTGATCCCGGCCGACGCGCGCGTGGAGATCGACGCCAAGATGGCGGCCGGCTACTTCACGCCGGGCTTGGTGCCGGATGCTGTGGAATTGGCGAAGGTCAAGGGCCGGGAGCTGGACGGATGAGCGTGATCGGCGTCGGTCCCGTCCTGGACACGGTGCGGGCGGAGGGTGCAGCCGCGGCACTACGTACCACGTCGGCCGTGCGGGAACGCGCGCGACAGCTGCTGTTCCGTGCGCGCGAGGGCGATTCGCTCTGGTTCGGCGTCGACGACGACGCGTTGCAGACGGCCGCCGCCGAGGTCGTGGACGTCACGCGTGCCCGCTATCCAGACCTGAAGATCCCGTACCACAGCCGGTGGCGTCATTTCGAAGCCGGCGGCGTGGACCGCAAGGCCGAGCTGGATGCACGGCTGACCGCGCTGGACTCGCCCGACCGCGCCCGCGCCATGATCGACCTGGCGGTGGTCAGCGTGCTGCTCGATGCAGGAGCCGGTCCCGACTGGCAGTACCACGAGGTTGCCGGCGGGCAGCGCTTCGGCCGTTCCGAGGGCCTGGGTGTCGCGAGCTGGCACGCGTTCCTTGGCGGCCTGTTCTCCAGCGACGCGGCGCACCCGCTGCAGGTCGATGCGGCCGGACTGCGCAGTCTGGACACGGACCGGCTGGGCGAGGTGTTCCAGGCCGGCCCGTCCAATCCGTTGGTAGGTCTCGAAGGTCGCGTGCTGCTGCTGCGACGGCTGGGCGACGCGCTCGCCGCGCGGCCCGAAGTGTTCGGCCAGCACGGCCGGCCGGGTGGCCTGTTCGACCTGCTGGTCGCGCCGCAGGGTGCGGCCCCGGCGACGGTCGCGGCCCACGACATCCTGTCGGAGCTCCTGACGTCGCTGTCGGGCATCTGGCCCGCGGGCAACGCCATCGGCGCCGAGCCGTTGGGTGACTGCTGGCGTCACGACGCAGTGGCCGGTCCGGGGCTGACCCAGGGCTGGATGCCGTTTCACAAACTGTCACAGTGGCTGAGCTATTCGTTGCTGGAGCCCTTCCAGTGGGCGGGCGTTCAGGTGGTCGGGTTGGACGAGCTGACCGGCCTGCCCGAATACCGGAACGGCGGTCTGCTTCTCGACACCGGCGTGCTCCGCCTGCACGATCCGGCCTGGGCTGCGCAAACCTGGACGGCGGGCGACGAATTGGTGGTCGAGTGGCGCGCGCTGACGGTAGCGCTCCTGGACGAACTGGCCCCGCTCGTGCGCGCACGCCTGGGCGTGGATGCCGGAGAGATGCCGTTGGCCTGCGTCCTGGAGGGCGGCACCTGGGCGGCGGGCCGTGTGCTGGCACAGCGCTCGCGTGGTGGGCTGCCGCCACTGGCCGTGGTCAGTGACGGCACGGTCTTCTAGAACGAAACGAGGACGAATACATGGGCACGGTACACGTGATCGACCACCCGCTGGTGCAGCACAAGCTCACGATGATGCGCCGTAAGGACGCTTCCACCAACAGCTTTCGTCGACTCGCGAACGAGATCTCCGCGCTCATGACGTATGAGGTCCTGCGCGACATCCCGATGCAGGAGATCGATGTCGAGACACCGCTGGAGTTCACGACCGGCAAGGTCATAGACGGCAAGAAGCTGGTCTTCGTCTCCATTCTGCGCGCGGGCACCGGCATCCTGGACGGCATGTTGACAATTGTGCCGGGTGCGCGCGTCGGCCATATCGGTCTCTACCGCGATCCCAAGACCCTCGGAGCCGTGGAGTACTACTTCAAGATGCCCGGCGATCTGCAGGAGCGCGACGTGGTGGTAATCGATCCGATGCTGGCCACCGGCAACTCCGCCGTGGCGGCGGTGGAGCGGCTGAAGGAATGCGGTCCCAAATCCATCAAGTTCGTCTGCCTGCTGACCTGCCCCGAAGGCGTTGCCGCCCTGCACAAGGCGCATCCCGACGTCCCGATCTACACCGCCGCCGTCGACCGCCAACTCGACGAGCACGGGTACATTCTGCCCGGCATCGGGGACGCCGGCGACCGCCTCTTCGGCACCAAGTAGCAGACGCGGTCGTCACCGGCAGGTCACGGGGCGGTTGTTTCCGGCGCCTCGAGTTCGGTGTCCGGGGGTGTGGGGAACCGTAGCGTGAGCGCTGTCTTGATCTCGATGTGACGCAACAGGAAGGCACGCTCGTCGAGCCGTTTGCGCCGCAGCCAGCCGGTGACTTCGTCGTTGCATTTACTGGCGTTGCACGAGCCGCAGGCCGGGGCGATGTTGTCGAGTGTGTAACGCCCGCCGCGGGACAGTGCCTGCACGCAGTCGCGTTGCAGCGGCTTGTCGGTCGCGCCGCAGTACGCGCAGCCACCCCACGCCTCGGTGAGCGCACTCCACTGCTCGGCGGTGAGGTCGTGCTCGACACTCTCCATCCGACGCTTGCGTTTACGGGCGCCCCTGGCCCTGCGACTCCGGTTGACCGCCATCGCCCCAGCGTAGGACTCGGGACGGGTCGGCCGGCGACAGGGGCACGCTCTGCTCGAAGCTGAACACGTTCTCCGGGTCGTAGCTGGCCTTGACCTCGCGCAGCCGCTCGCGGTGGGAGCCGTAGTACTCGCGTTCCCAGTCCGATGCGGCGGCGTTGGGCACGTTGACGTAGGCGCCGTCGCCGTATGGGCGCAGCGCGCGCCAGAAGTCGGCCGCCCAGCCCAGTGCCGTCGAGTTCAGGGCGGGGTCGTTCCAGGCGGCGCCCGGCTCGCAGTAGAACAGCGCATCGCGGTGCGGGAACGCGGACCCGCCGGGCGGCGCATGCCGCACGGCCCCGCCGAAGCTCGAGCAGAAGAAATTGCTCGGCGGGCTGGGCGTGTTGCCCATGTAGTGGACGATCAGCTCGATCGCCTCGTCGGGGAACGGCCGGGTGACGAACTGGGAGTAGAACTTCCAGAGGGCGACGTCGTTCGGCCCCCTGTCGACCTCGCCGTACACGGTCGGCCAGGCGCCCTCCGTCACGGTCACGTCGGGATTGCCGATCGTCAGCAGCGAGCGCAGGTGGTCCTCGAGTTCTCGCCGCGAACCGCCGTACAGCAGCGCAGACAGCTCGACCGCCGTGGAATCCACCTCGAGCGCGCTGGTCAGCCGCTCGTCGGCCACCGGCGCGTCGCGCTGCCAGGCGCGAAGCACGGCGCCCAGGTCGCCGTGACCGGTCCACCTCGCAACCAGGAATGCGACGTTCGAGAGCTCGTGCAGACTCAACGTGTAGGACGTCGCAATCCCGAAATTGCCGCCGCCCCCACCGCGGCACGCCCACAGCAGGTCGGAGTTACTGTGCTCGGTGGCCTCCACGACCTTCGCCGAGCGCGCGCCGTCGGCCACCACCACCTCCGCGGCGAGCAGGTTGTCGCACGCCATGCCCATGCTGCGGGTCAGTAGTCCGAAGCCACCCCCGAGAATCACACCACCGAGACCGACGCCGCCCTCCGAGCCGGTCGGAACGACGAAGCCGCGTTGCCCGAGCGCCGCGACCGTCTCCTGCTGCGTCAGCCCCGTCCCGACCGTCGCCGTGCGCGCCGCTTCGTCGATCACGATGCTCTTCATCCGACTGACGTCGATGACCAACCCACCGTCGATCGACGACCAGCCCTCGAGGCTGTGGCGACCGCTGCGGGCACGCAGGGCGATGCCTTCCTCGCGAGCCCAGCGGACCGCGTTGACCACGTCCTGCGTGTCACAGCAGAACACGATCGCCTCGGGGTAGCGGGAATACAGGCGATTCCACCCGACCCGCGCCGCCTCGTAACCGGAATCGCCGGCACGCACCACGTCACCGGTGAGCATGGCGGTGGCGGCGCGGAGGGGCTTCACCTCTCGGTCAGTGCGAGAAGACATCGGCGTCTCCCGGCTCGGTGTCCAGTACCTCGCGTTTGAAAATCAACAGGTAGGCGAAGTACAACCCGCCCGCGAGGAGCAACCCGACCGCAATCAGGATTGAGGTCAGAGCCGTCGAGGGCGACACGATCACGAACAGCACGACAGCCGACCACACGAGCGCACCGATCGCGATCGGCAGCTCGAAGCGCCCGAGATCGAACGCGCCCTCCTTACGGTCCAGTCGCCTCCGTACCGCAAGATAGAGGACGATTATCGCGCCGTAGAGGACCGCCGAGATGACCGTCCCTACCGTGAGCAACTCCAGCAGTGCGCCACCCGGCAGCACGGCCATCAGGACGACCCCCACGACGACGATCAAGATGGTCGCCGGAATGGGGGTCTGCGTGCGCGGGTTGACCCGACGCATCAGCCGGTAAGCAGGGAAACGTGCGTCGCGCGACATCGCGAACACCATCCGCGAGCAGGTGGCCAGGGTCACCATCCCGGCGCCGAAAAATGCGAACGCGATCGCGACCAGTAGCGTCCTCTCCATCACCGGACCCAGCTGATCGCGCAGGATCGCCGCCACCGGCGTCTCACTGGCGCTCACCCTGGGGATGTCCTTGATCGCGATCGTGAGCGCGATCAGGAACACCAGTCCCAGCACTGCCGCCGCCACGACCGATCCCACGATCGCGCGCGGGACGCTGCGAAACGGATCCTTGGCTTCCTCAGCCATATTCGCCGCGGAGTCGAAGCCCACGAGCGTGGCGAGCCCCATGATCATCGCGGCCATCAACCCGCCGCCGACAGCGAAATAGTTGGGGGCTCCCTCGGTGATACCGCGGGAGGTGAGGTTGCCGACCGAGCCCTCGCCGGTGATCGCCACAGCGACGAAGAGCCCGATCGCCAGCACCACCACGATCACCAGTTCGAGCCCCACCGCGCCCGACGTGATCAGGCCGACGAGGCGGGTGGAGAACACGACGAGCACCGCCTGAACAAGTACCACTACGAGCGTGATCACCCGCGCCGTGTCCTCGTCGGGCTGCATGCCGAACAGCGGCATGAGTGCGGAGCTTGCCATCGCATTGTCGACCGTCACCACGCCGAGCGCCAGGTAGCAGAAGGTCAGCCAACCGAACAACCAGCCGACTTTCGGGTTGGCCAGCCGCGAGGCCCATTGGTAGGAGGAGCCACTGAGTGGGATGCGGGCCGCGAATTGGGCAATCACCAGCGCCACCAGGGTCTGCCCCAACGCCACGATGACCCAGAGCCAGATCCCCACCGGACCGGCGTCTCGAAGTACATCGTCGTAGGTGCCGAAGATCCCGACCGCCACCGAGATGAACGCGAACGAGACCGCGAACACCTGAAAGGAGCCCAGAGTTCGCTTCAGCTCCGGCTTGTAGCCGCAGTCTTGACATTCTTGATCGGCGATTTGCGCGCCCATCACGTTTTCTGCCGTCATCTGGGCCGCCTCACGTTCGATCGGAATGCGGAGAAGTTGAATCGCGTGAAAAAAACCGGTCACTACGAGACCCGTTCCGCGATCAGGACGAGACTGGTCTGTTTCATCGTCCTCCTCGCGGATGCGGATGTCATCGATGGTTCGTCTTTCTAAATACTCCGAAAGTGTGCACGGCACGCCTTCGCACACGTCTCGGCCGCCGAGGCCAATGGCCCCGGTGGCCGCGAGACTGTGCTGGAGATCCTGAGTGAGTCGGCGTCGAACGAATGTCACATCCAGGGCATGTCGGGATCGAGCGGGTGGGAGATCACCCCGTCGTCGGGCTCGAGGGGGTAGTTGACCTGGTGGATGGTGGCGGCCTGCTGGGAGTTCACGGAAGCGGCGGCGGGGCCGTAGAGGGTTGTGCCACCGGGCTCGACCAGGGTGGTGCCGGGCTCGACGAGGGTCACCTGCGGGGGCACGTCTTCGTCGGGGGCGTCGCAGGCGACCATGGGCCATGCGTTTGCGCAGCCGATACGGTCCCTGACCTCGACCTTGTACGGGGAGAGTCCGGATTCGGGGGAGACGACTTGCGGGAACGTCGACTGGGCGGGTGCGGCGGCGGCGGTGGCGCTCTGGGCCATGAACATTCCCAGTCCGAGGGCGGTGCCCGTTGCGGCTGCTGCGGCGATGCGTGTCTTCGTCGAGTTCATTGCGTTGCTCCTGAGTGTGGTGTGTGGATTTCCGTGTCCCTTGTGGACGAACACCAGTCTTCGCCGTTATGGGGGTCCGGCAACGCCCCCTGATGGGGTGGTGGGCCATCCATCCAGGGGTGGACGTTTGCACCCCGGGGGGTGTTCCGAAGGCGTGAAGAAACAGGTGGCTTGCCGCGGTAGCGGCGTCAGAGATAGAGGTCGACGAGGGTACTGATCACCGACCAGTGCGTGGTTCGTGCCCGCACGGTCCTCAACTCGGGGTAGACGATGCGGAAGGTGCGCGCGAGGGCGACGCTGAGTCCGCCGGTGATATCGGGGAGTCCCGATCGGGTTCCGGTTGCGAGGATGCCGTCGAGCGGCGGATAGGCGGCCAGTCGCTCGACGATCGGGTCTACCCGGAGGCTGGGGCCGAGCTCGCGGAACAATCCGATGTTCTCCTGTAAGCCTCTGGTGATCGGCAGGTCGGTGGATTCGACGACGTGCCGGTGCTGGGCCGCCGCGCTCTCCTGCGCGACGAGGAGCAGGTCGTAGAGTTTCGCGGTGACGACGTCGTCGAATCGGTGAAAGTCGTCCTTGACGACGCCGAGGGTGGCGACGTCCCGGAAGATGTCCGCGAACTGGTCGAACGTCATCAGCGTCCCGTGGTTTCCGACGTCCGCACGTTCCATGAGGTGATCATCCTCCGAGATGCGGTCACAAATCCGACGAACCGCGCGCACAGGGTGTTCGTTCCGGAATCCCGTTGCCCGGCACGACGTCCTGCGTCCGGGCGAGTGCTGCCCTTACCGGGCTGCGGACGTGAGAATCTTTCACGCGTGGTCTGCGCATGGGTTGTGCAGGACCACGAACAGCGAGTACAGCGAAAGATATGACGTCGACGAAGTGGACGCGGTGGTTGCCGTTGGCCGCCGTCGCGGCGCTCGTCGTCGTGCTCGCGGTGAGCGGGATGGTTCCCGTCTGGCCGGGTCTGCTGCACCTGGTCGCGCTGCCGCCGCTGGATCAGTTCGCGGACCTGCGACTTCTGGTGGTGCGTACCGCCTCCTGGCCTCAGTTCCTGGTGTTGCTGGCCGTGGTGTCGGCCGTGCGGGTCGTGCTGATGGCCTGGCTTCTCGGTGGGCTCGATGCGCGACGCCTCCGTTTCGCCGCGGTGTTCTACGCGACGGCGTTCGGCCCCGTCCTTCTGGCGACGCTCGGTGACGCGACCGCCTACGCGACGCTGTACTCGCGGGCGTTCTGGCCGGCGGTGGCGCTGATCGGACTGCTGGTCCTGATACTCGGCCCGGTCCCGTGGCAGGGCGGGGTCACCCTGCGCGGGGCGATGGCGCGGGCGTGGCGCCGCGGCCTGCGGATCGAGGTGATGGTGCCGTACTGCGCGGCGGTCCTCGGGCTCGGCGCTCTGGCCGACCGGGTCCCGGCCCTCACCGCACTGCTCGTGCCGGTCTCGGCTGCGGCGACGGGACTGACGGTGTGGGCGATGGACCGTGCGCCGGTCACCCGGCCCGTCGCGGCGCTTGCTGCCGTGCTCGTCGTGGTGACGGCGGCGTCGGTGATCTTTGTTCGGACACGAGGCTACGACGATCCGGAACCCGGGTCACGACAGGCCGGTTCGCTGTTCCTCCTGTCCGGAATCAATTCGCGTTCGGGGCAGGGGAGCATCCACCGGGCCGACGTGCACCGGCTGGGTTACGAATGCGATCAGGTCTACTACTTCTCCTACGCCGGCCCCGGTGACGGGCAGCCTCAGCGCGACTCGACGTGTCCGATCAGATCGGGGGCCCCGTACGAACCTGCCGACACCCAGCGCCCCGTCGAGGAACAGGTCACCTTGTTTGCCGAACAGACCGCGAACCTGCAGCGGCCGTTGACCGTTGCCGCACATTCCCATGCCGGCTGGATTGCGTGGGAAGCGGTCGCGACGGGTCGGGCGCGGGTCGATGTGCTGGTGCTGGTGGGTGTCTTTCCGGAAACCCCGCTCGGCTTTCCGCCTCCGGATGTCGACCGACGGGGCAGGGTGTTCGGCGACCTGTTGCGGTGGGCGGCGCCCGTGACCGACATCGTCTTCTTCCACTTCGACCCCGACACACCCGCGGCGCGGCAACTGCTCGGCACCGCGGGCAGCGCACAAGCCATTCTCGGCGAGCCGCTGCCCGGGGACGTGCGTGTTCTGACTATCACCTCGGCTGCCGATCTTCCACTGATGCCGCACGGCTGGCGGCTGGACGTCGAACGCAATGGCTGCCCGGTCCGCGCCGCGCACTCGTCGCTGCCCACATCGGCTGCCTTCGACGACGAGGTGATCCGGTTCCTGGGCCACCGGGATCCTCCACCATGCCCGATGTGGCGGGACTGGGGTGCGGTCGTGATGCAAGCGTTCGGGGTACCGCCGAGTGCGAGCTGACAGGCACCGGGGCGCTTCAGCTGTCCGGATCGACGACACCGAATTGTGTCGAAGCGGACGAGGCGATTTCTCGGACGCCGGAGCATGGCTCGGAGTTAAATGGAATGACGCAGGCGTAATGGATTTCTGCAGCGAGTAAGCCCAACTCAAGGTCCGCCGCCGCCCGCTCCGGTCGCGTCTCAACCGTGCGGGAGGCATAGCGTCGGGGTGCGCGATGATCGAAGCAGTGACAGGGCTCCTTGCGAGGAGAACCGAACCCGCCGATGCCCGATCCGACCCGCCCGAACACATCGATCACGACGAACGTGTCAGCGGTGTCGGGCTCGGAAGACTCCTGGCGGTGGCGGCGTTGACACCATCGCAGGCTGCGCTACTCGTCGCGGATGCGCTCCGTCAGCTCGAACTGGCGCGCGGCGAGGGGCCCTACCCACTCCGCCTCCGGAACGTGACGGTCTCCGACAGTGGACAGCTCACGATCGAGTTCGCGGGCTGTGCGTCCCGGCAAGACACGAGCGAGGAGGTGGCCGAACTTCTCCGAACCATCGCGACGAACTGTCGCGGTTCGGTACTCGCCGACCGGGTGCACGAATCGCTCGCCGAAACAACAGATCTGGATGCGTTGGTGCAACGGGTCCGTCAAGCGATCGCACCCGACGTCGACCCGGCCGAGGAGAGAAGGAAGCGCTGCCAACTTGCCGCGCTCGTCGCGGCCACCACGGGACAGCCGCGTCCTGACAGCCGGGTGGTGGAGGAGCCCACGGGCGTGCAGGACTGGCCGTATGTGGCGGCCGGATCCAGTCTCGCACCGTCAGGCTGGTTCCCGCCGGTCCGGAATCCGTGGCATCGCAAGAGGAAACGACCGTCTCGGCGGCAGGGAGTCCTCGGCCTGATCGCGATCCTGATCCTCGTCGCTGCAGCGTGGATGGCTCCACGGGTCTGGTCGGAGCTGCGCCGGGGATGGGACGCCGTCCTGAATCCCGTGAATCCCGCGGAGCAGAATCAGATTCGGCCCGTGTCGCCTCCACCGGAACCCCCGGCTGATCAGCCCGCGCCGGCGACGACCGATGTCGGCCGGGCGCCGCAGCCCGTCGACGTCGGTGCCCCCGGGAGCGCGGGCCCGATCACCCTCGTCACGGTCACGCGCGCCAACGGGGAGTGCAGGCCCGGGCAAGCGTGCGCGATCCGCGTCGACATTCGCCTCGATCCGGCAGCAGCTGTCGGCGCCGTGACCTGGAGGGTGAACGTGTACGACCTCTGTTCCGGCGAGGTGCGGACGAATGGTGACGTGACGCTGCCCGTTCAGCCCGGGGCACAACAGGTGTACGGCATCGTCCGGACAGATCTGCCGCCAGGCGCCGCGCTCGCCGTCGCGGCACTCACCAGCGCCCCGGCGACGGCCGCGTCCGAGCCGCTGCTGGTGCCCGCCGAGAACGCTCGCTGCTGAGCGCCGGGGGGAGGGGTGGGATGCACGACGGCAAGCACGACGACAAGCATGAATCCGACCCGTGGATCGTCGGTGCGGCGATCGTTCTCGTCGTGCTCGGCCTTCTGAATCTGCTCTCGACAGGCAAGACGGCAGATGCTGTTCGCCACACGCTCTTCGCCGTTGCCGGTCTCGGCATCATGTATGTGGTGTCCCGCCTGCGGATGAGTGATCTCCGGGCCTTCGGTTGGGCAGTGTTCACCACGGCGACGGTGTTGCTGGCGGTTGTGCCCCTCGCGGGGGTCGCGACCAAGGGCGCCCAGCGCTGGCTGGACTTCGGCGTATTCACCGTGCAGCCGTCCGAGCTGGCCAAGCTCGCTCTCGTTCTCGTACCCGCAAGCATGCTCGCGGGTGGGTTCACCCTGGCACGATTCCTCGCGACCTTGGCGATCGTGGGCGTGCCCGTGGCACTCGTTGCACTGCAACCCGACCTGTCGACTGCCGTCGTCCTCGTCGCGACGGCGGGATTCATGCTCATCCTCGCCCGGGTCCCGCTGCTGCCTCTGGTTCCGCTGTTCGTGCTGGGTATCGCGTCGCTTCCGCTGGCGGTGCTCTTCCTCCGCCCCTACCAGCTCGAACGGGTCCACGTGTTCCTGTCGAGCAACGCCGACCCCGCCGGCGCGGGATGGGCCGAGTTGCAAGCGAACATCGCGATCGGCAGCGGTGGCCTGTGGGGGCTGGCGCGCGACCCGATGTACGCGGTGCGGGCCGAGTATCTTCCCGAATCGGAGCACGATCTGGCGTTCGCCAGCCTGGTGTACGGGTGGGGTTTGATCGCCGGCTTGGCTGTCGTGGTGGCAACTTCCGTCATCGTGTGGCGGGCTGCACTCTCCGCGCGAACGGCGCGCACTCGCGAGGCCGCACTCGTCGCGGCCGGAATCGGCGCGTTGTTCGGCATCCACGCGCTGGTGTCGATCGGTCAGAGTCTGTCGCTGTTGCCCCACACCGGCATGCCGATTCCCCTCTTCAGCTACGGGGGCACCGCTGCCATCGTCGGATTCGTCGCCATCGGACTGGTGCTCGCGGTGCGCCGAGACGGCGTCGGGCGACCGCTGTGGGCCGCCGAGCCGCGACGGCGACGCCGCCCACGCGGAATGTCCGCGGGCACCGTGACGATGACCGCGGCACTCGTCGCGATGTCGGTGTTCGCCTGGCAGCTACAACACGACCGGGGTGCGGAATTTCGGGCGATGAGCGACCAGCAGATGATGCGGTGCATCCGCCTGCCCGCAGAGCGCGGACTGATCCTCGACCGCAACGGTGTTCCCTTGGCGGTGAACGTGGCCGAGTACGCCGTTGCGGTGGTCGCCCGGATGTTCGACGAGCACGACGACGACGCTCGGAAACGGTTGGCCGCGCTGCTCGCCCGGTCGCCCGACGAGGTCGCGGCCCTGATCGATGCCGGTGGCGAGGGCGAGTCGCAGGTGGAAGTCGGCCGAGTCGCGCCCGACCAGGCTCGGCGCATCGTGGACGCGCGACTTCCCGGTGTCCTCGTGGTGCCTACCGGCCGCAGGCAGTACCCCTACGGTGCCGTGCTCGCCTCCGTCCTCGGACACGTCGGGGTCGCCGACGCCGACGATATGGAACGCTGGCCGCATCTCGCGCTCGGGTCACGCGTCGGCAAGGCGGGACTCGAGAAGCAGTACGACGCTCTGCTCCGCGGCGGCGACGGCAAACAGTGCATGTATGTCGATCCGTCCGGACAGCCGGTGGCGACCGGCGAACGCGTGGATCCGATACGGGGCCACGATCTGCGCTTGCACCTCGACATCGGCGTGCAGAACCTGGCCACCGACGCGCTCGTGGAGGCGATGCGAACCAGCAAGGGCGACCTCGGTGCCGCCGTCGTGATGGACGCGCGGACGGGAGCCGTGCTGGCCCTCGCCAGTGTCCCGGGGGCCGACAACAACGTCTACGGACCTCCGGCCGACCTCGTCGCCCTCGCGGCGCAGAGCCAGACCCCGGGGCCGAGCCCGTTGGTCAACAACGCCACCCAGACCGCGGTCCCGCCCGGCTCCACGTTCAAGATCGTCGTCGCGGCGACGAATGCCCAATACCCGGTGCTGTCGCCGGACGCGGTGATCGACACCGGCGCCGCCTACACCTACGGCGGCCACACCTTCCGGAACTGGCAACCGATGGGCCCGCACAATCTGCTCCAGGCGATCCAGTGGTCGGACAACGTCTACTTCTACAAGCTCGGTGAACTCCTGGGTCCGGAGAAGATGGCGGACGTCGCGGATCAACTCGGCGTCGGCCGGCGTTCCGGCATAGACCTGCCGGGCGAGGCCGAAGGATTTCTCGGCACCCCGGAGAACGTCGGAAGCATCGGGGCCACCTGGTATCCCGGGTCGACGCTGTTGATGGGTATCGGACAGGGCACCGTCAGCGCGACCCCGATACAGGTGGCGCGCTGGACGTCGGGCATCGCCACCGGCGCGATGGTGACGCCCCAGCTCGCGGCGGCGTACGGGTCGGACTCGGTGCCCATACCGACAGCGGCGCCGCAGCGTCTACCCTTCGCCGACCTGCTCGGTCCAGTCCGGGCAGGGATGCGGGCGTCCGCGTCGGCAGGGACCGCCGGGCAACTCGCGGACCTGCCCGTACCGGCCGGTGCCAAGACCGGTACGGCGGAGGATCCGTCGGCGCCCGGGGAAGGACTCAACGCCTGGTTCTCCGCGGTCGCGCCTTTCGACGACCCCCAGATCCAGGTGTCGGTGCTGATCCGCGGCGGCGGCTTCGGATCGGCGACGGCGGGGCCCGTGGTGAAGAAACTCCTCGAGCACTACTTTCCGCGACCGCCCGTCGTGACGCCGATTCGGTGATCAGGCGCTGTAGGCGGCAACCACCTCAGGGTGCGCCAGACAAGCCGTAGCGCCCTCGGCGACGCAGGTGAGCGGGCGCTCGGCGGTCTTCACCGGGAACCCGAAGGACTCTTCGAGTAGCTGGGACAGCCCGCGTAGCAACGCCCCGCCACCGATGACCAGCAGCCCCTCCGACATCACGTCACCGATCGCTTGGGCGGGGAGGTCGTCCAGGCATTCCGTCAATGTCTGCACGATTCCGGTTGTCGTCGGCCGCAACGCCTCCACGATCTCTTCGGTCTCGAGTGTCACCAGGCGTGCGCGGCCGGTCACGACGTCGCGGCCCTCGACGACGAGCGACTGCCCCTCGGCGGTGTCCGGTTCACCCAGCTTGGCGCGCTCGGCGGTGAGCACGCCGACGACGATCTTGTGCTCTGCCCTCAGGTACTGGTACAGCGCGTTCGTCAATTCGTCGCCCGCGACGCGGCAACTGCGGTGAGAGAGAATGCCACCGAAACAGATGGCGGTGACTTCCGAAGTGCCGCCGCCGATATCGACGACGAGGTGTGCGCGTGGTTCCATCGGGTTGATTCCGCAACCGAGCGCACCTGCCACCGGCTCCGGTACCAACCCCACTTTCCGCAGGCCGGCCTCGTGGCCGACCTCGAGCAACGCCCGACGTTCCAACGGGGTTGCGCCCGCGGGGACCGAGATGACGGCCTTGGGCCGCAGACCGTATCGCCTGGCGGCGGAGACCCGTTTGATGACGGCCGTGACGAATGCCCGCGCCGACTCCAGGTCCACGATCACCCCGTCCCGCATCGGTCGAACCGGCGTGATTCCGATTGGAGTGCGGCCGACGAGACTTCGCGCCTCCGTGCCGATCGCGAGAGCACGGTGCGGATCCTTCGTTCGAACCAGCATGAACGACGGCTCGTTCAGTACGATGCCGTCGTCGGGAGTTCCGACGACAGTGTTGGCAGTTCCGAGATCGATACCAAGTCCACCCACGTCGGCCTCCAGAGGGATTCCAGCGAGATGATCCTGATGTTACGCAGCGGCAGCGTCGTTCGGAAGATATCGCGTGATACCAAAGATTCCCGGAAATGGTCAGGAGGGCCGGGGGTCTTCCTCGGTGCGCCGTCGTGCCCGCTCCCACGGCCAGGTCATCAGGGCCCACACGACGAGAATCAGCGTCGTCGCGGTCAGCAGGTACACCGGCCAGGGACCCAGAACGTCCAGAAGGGTCGCGGTGGCGGGCTTTCTGTTGAGGAAGCCGTAGTTGGTTCCGGCGACGCGGTTGAACGTGAAGGTCGCTGCCGCCCAGACGACCGTGACCAGGACCGTGAACCGGTAGCTGCGCCACCGGGGCCGCATCCCTCGACCCCACGTCAGATAGATGGCCGCCCAGACCACGAGCAGGTGAATCGCCCAGAACGCGAGGAACTGGTAGTGGGGGAAGTCCGGACCGGTCAGAACAGGCGAGATCAACGCCTGGGTGCTCAGCACGAGTCCCCAGTAGTACGTGAGCGCGTAGGCCCACTGCGCCCGGGACCACAGCGCACAGGCCGCCGCCACGGTCGCGAGATCGGTGAGGCGCAGCGGTACCGAACCGCCGATCGTGGGCGGAATCGAGAAATGGACCAGCGTCGCGCCGTATATCGCGGCAGTCAGCACCGCAAGGACGCGGCCCAGGCGCCGGGCCTGCGATTCGGTCTGCCTTCGTCCGAGCCAGACCAGAATCGCGGCCCCGACGGCGAACAGCGCGATCATGGCCCAGTACGACGGGCCGTACGCCGTGAATTCCCTTTGCGAAGAGAACAATCTGGATCAGCTCCGCAGTGTGGTCAGACGAAGTCGAAAACCGGTGGGAGAACGCCGACCATCAAGGCCGCCCACACGCCGAAGACGGGGAGGTAACGGGTCTGCCAGCGTTCGGTGGAGCTGAATCCGCGGCGGCCGCGGAGGAACCCGAGGACGAGATGGGCCGACCAAGTCAGGTTGACGAGGAGGACCAGGTTCATTCCGAGGGCCGCCACCTTGTTCGGGGTGAATCCGAATTCCGCGATTCGAGTGAGCATGGCGAACAGCATCAGCAGGTCGACCGCGAGGGCACTGACGACGAGGACGAATTGGAGGCGGTCGAACAGGTCGGGTGGCAGGTAGGGGTCGCGGGCGGAAATCGCGTACAACAGCAAACCGAGGACGACCACGAGGATGAGATCCATCAGGATCAACAGGTTTCGGTCGACGTCGACGACGCTGCCGGTCGTCGCGAATGCTGTGAGCAGCACCAGCAGCATGAGAGTCGTCAGTGGGGTGAACACGCGGGTGAGGACCGGGGCGATGTTCTCCACCACATTCTGTTTCGCCTCCACGAGCCATGCGGCGACGATGACCGCGCCGGCCGCGCCGAACGGCAGCACCCAGTCCTCGATGAACCACTCGACATTCAGGCCGAGCGCGTTGAACGCGCCGACCGTCAGGCCGATGAGGACGCCGCCGCCGAGGGCGAGGAGGGTCAGGTAGACGACCCACTCGCCGGTGAATCGGATGAAGTCCATCCGCCGCCGGTCCGATCGCCACTGACCCCCGGAATACGCGAGGCCGACGGCGAACCATAGCGCGATCGGTGCGTGGATCGCGGCGATCACCTCGGTGGAGCCGTTCGATGCGAACGGGAAGACGTTCAGCAGAATCGCCGCGAGAGCGAACGGCACCAGCAGTACCGCGGCGAGGCGAGGCGTCACCTGTCGCTTCCAGGCGAAGTATCCGGCGAGGAACGGAAGGACGAACAGACTGACGTTGCGCGCGAGGTCCTGCTCGTCGAGTGTCGCCACGCCGGCCTTGACCGAAAGTGCCGCGCCCACGGCGAGCCCGAGAACGACGAACAGCTCACGTGTGGGGCGAGTGCCATCGCCATCCGACGCGGCCGGCACCAGGACGAGTTGCTTCCACAGCCGATCGGAGTGCTCGCGCGCAAACTCGCGGGAGATGTCGTCGACGTTGCCCATTCGTTTGACCGCGACCAGGAATGCCTCGTCGGCCCTCAGCCCGGCGGCGGACAGATCCGAAATTTGATCGCGTAGATGGTCTTCCATCTCGTCCGTGTCGGCGGCGGATATCGCGTGACGGCGCTCGACGTAGCCCCGCCACTGACCGATCTGCGATTCCAGTTCCTTGTCGGTATCCATCACGACCATCCTTCGGCGGAGGCTGGGGGCAGCTGGACGGAGCGCCACACCTGGCTCAGCGCATCCGCGACGACGTCCCATTGGGCGCGCCGTTCCGCGAGCATCTCCCTGCCCGCAGCGGTGATCGTGTAGTGCTTGCGCCTTCGCCCGCTGTCGGAGGCTCCCCACGACGCCGACACGTATTCCAACCTTTCCAGGCGATGGAGAAGGGGGTACAACATTCCGTCGGTCCACTGAATCCGTCCGCCGGACAAGTCGTTCACTCGCTTCAAGATGGCATACCCGTAGGACTCACCTTCCGCAAGAATTCCGAGGACGAGGGGAGTGGCCGAAGCCGCCACCAGATCCTTCTCGATATGCATAGAACCCCTATCCCTAGATCTACTAGTCATCAAAGTAGCAGATCTGGCCGCAGGTCGGTGGGCGGCTGACGGACGCCGACAGCGACAACCTGGGGTTGACGCTAACCGTGCGTCAACTTAGAGTTGACGCATGGAGAATTCAGACCGTGCGACCCCACCCATCCGGCTCGACGAGCTCATCGACGCGATCAAGAAGGTGCACGCCGAAGCCCCGCTCGAGCAACTCACCGACGCGGTCCTCGCCGCGGAACATCTCGGTGAACTGGCCGACCATCTCATCGGCCACTTCGTCGACCAGGCACGCCGCTCGGGGGCCTCGTGGACCGAGATCGGCAAGAGCATGGGCGTCACCAAGCAGGCCGCCCAGAAGCGGTTCGTCCCCAAGGACCCCGGGCAGGCCTCCGACCTCGATCCGAATCAGGGATTCAGCCGCTTCACTCCGCGCGCACGACAGGTGGTGGTGGGCGCTCAGAACGAGGCCAAGGCCGCACACAATGCCGAGATCCTGCCCCAGCACCTCGTCCTCGGACTCCTGGCCGATCCCGAAGGGCTCGGCGCCCGGGCGATCGCCGCGCAGGGCGTAAAACTGGATTCGGTCCGGCACGCCGCGACCGCGACGCTGCCCCCCGCCGCCGAGGACGTGCCCGCACTCGTCCCCTTCGACGCTCAGTCGCGCAAGGCACTCGAGCTGACGTTTCGTGAGGCACTTCGTCTGGGGCACAACTACATCGGCACCGAGCACATCCTGCTGGCCCTGCTCGAGGTCGAGGACGGCGTCGGTGTGCTCACCGGACTGGGTGTCGACAAAGCTGCCGCCGAAGAGAGCATCGCCGCCGACCTCGCGGCCATCGTCGCCGCCCGCGAGAAGGAGTGACCTCGCCCTCTGCGGTGTTCAGGTGAAGGGCGTCCCGCCGGTGACGCCGAGTACTTCTCCGGTGATGTAGCTGGATTCGTTCGATGCGAGGAATACGTACGGGGGTGCCAGTTCGGCCGGCTGGCCGGGCCTGCCCAGAGGCACGTCGTCTCCGAATTGCCGATAACCGTCGGCGGGCATCGTCGCGGGGATCAACGGCGTCCAGATGGGCCCCGGTGCAACGGCATTGACTCGGATTCCCCGTTTCGCCACATCGGCCGCCAATCCCTTGGTGAAATCGATGATTCCTGCCTTCGTGGTGGCGTAGTCGAGAAGCCCGGGAGACGGATTCATGCCCTGGATCGACGAGGTGTTCACGATCGTCGATCCAGGTTCCATGACCGCGATGGACTTCTTGCACAACCAGAACAGCGCGTAGAGGTTGGTGCGCAGGACGCGGTCGAACTGCTCGGTGGTGATGTCGGCGATACCACCCGTCTGCACCATCTGAAAGGCCGCGTTGTTCACGAGAACGTCGAGACCGCCGAGTTCATGGACCGTAAGGTCCACGAGAGTCTGACAGTGGTCCTCCGACGTGATGTCGCCGGTCGCGACGACGCCTCGCCGTCCGGCCTCTTCCACCAGTCGCACAGTCTCCCGTGCATCCGAATCCTCGGCGTCCAGGCAACTGATCACGACATCGGCACCCTCGCGAGCAAACGCGATCGCCACCGCTCGTCCGATGCCCGAATCCGCTCCGGTGATCAGGGCGCGGCGACCGTCGAGGCGGCCGCTTCCGCGGTAGGACTTCTCGCCGTGATCCGGCGCGGTCACCATGTCGGAGGTCAGTCCCGGGTGCGGAAGCTCCGGTTGGTGTTCGCGATCGGGAGCGGGGTACTGCGTAGTGGGATCCTGCCGGGCGTACTGGTCGGCCATTCTCGTACCCTTCGTCACCTTCTTGTGAATCGGCAAGCAGGACTGAAATGTTCGTCGAATCAGCGAAGTTCTTTCGCCACGCTTACCCCTTCGGGAGCACCCGGAAACCGGGTGCATCCGCTACTGAAGGGTGTTCGTCGACAGGTCAGGGCAGGAGACCGGTGTGCGATAGTGCGGTGTTCGTGCGGAGGCCTTGGGCGTCTTTGCCGGGGGAGACGCCGAACAGGCGACGGTATTCGCGATTGAACTGTGAGGGGCTGTCGTAGCCGACGTGATGCCCGACGCCCGCGACATCACCGGGGTGGGCGACCAGCATCGAGCGGGCTTGTTGGAGTCGAATACGTTTCTGGAACTGCAAGGGGCTCATGGCCGTGACGGATCGAAAGTGCCGGTGAAACGCCGACGCACTCATGCTGGACAGGCGTGCGAGGTCGTCGATCCGCATCGGCTCGGCGTAGTTGTCGCGGATCCAGTGGATCGCCCGGCTGACATGCGACAGGTCGCTGTCGGCCATCCCGATCTGGCGGGTCGTGCTCCCGTGTGGGCCGGTGAGAAGCCGCCAGAGGATCTCCTGCTCGATCAGCGGGGCGAGCACAGGCGCGTCCGCGGGATGGTCGAGCAGTCGCAGCATCCGGGCCGCGGCGCCGAGTAGATCGTCGTCTGCGTCGCCGGTCTCGATCGCCGGCAGGCCGGCGGTGCCCCGGGACCACCGTTCGGTGGGGGCCTGCAGCACCAGTGCGGCGATGGCGGCCGGGCGCAGCACCAGTCCCATGGCCAACGACGGCGCGCCTTCGCTGATGTCGATGTAGTGGCCGGTGACAGGCAAGGTGGCGGTGACGACAAGACATTGCCCCGCCCGGTACTCGTAGACCCGGTCGCCGAGCAGGAGCCGCTTGCCGCCTTGGGTCATGATCACCAGCAGCGGTTCGGTCAGCGAATACTCCGGCGCCGCCGACTCGGCCGTCACTTTCGACAACAACAGCCCATCGATCGGCGTCTGCAGATCCGGCCGGGCATGCACCATGATGCTGCCGCGGATCTCGTCCAGCAGGTCGGGGGAGTTGCGCACAACTCACGAAAGCATCTGGGTAGCAGTCCGGCAACCCGATCGTGGCGACATCGAGAGGATCGTGCAACGACCGGCGGCGATCGATCTACCGCCGCCACTGCAGTTCGCGTTTCGATAGATGTGCACATTCCGATACCCAAGGAGCAGATCATGCGACTCGATCAGTACGTCACACTCGGCCGCTCGGGACTGCGGGTCAGCCCGTTCGCCCTCGGTGCGATGACCTTCGGCGAAGACGCCGGTGGCGCCGGCTGCAGCGTCGAGGAATCCGAGAAGATCCTCGCCACCTACCTCGACCTCGGCGGCAACTTCATCGACACCGCCAACTTCTACACCAACGGCCATTCGGAGAAAATCCTCGGCGATTTCTTCGCCGCCCAGCGGGGTCGCCGCGAGCGCGTGGTGCTGGCCTCGAAGTTCTTCGCGAACCTGTTTCCCGGCGACCCGAACGGCGGCGGTGCGGGCCGAGCGGCCATCATCGCCCAGCTCCACGAGACCCTCCGGCGCCTGCGCACCGACTACGTCGACGTGTACTGGCTGCACAACTGGGACCGCCACACCCCGATCGAGGAAACCCTGCGCACCCTCGACGACCTGGTCCGCGCCGGCAAGATCCGCTACATCGGGATCTCGAACAACCCGGCTTGGGTGACCGCGCAGGCCCAGACCACGGCGCTGTTGCGAGGCTGGACACCGCTGATTGCAATGCAGGTCGAGTACTCCCTGCTCGCCCGCACCGTCGAGGGTGAACTCGCGCCCCTCGCACTCGATCAGGGCATGGCGCTGGTGCCGTGGAGCCCACTGAAGAACGGATTCCTGTCCGGCAAATATCGCCGCGGCGCAGAGGTCACCGACTCCGCCCGCACCGCCTTCGTCGGCGGTCCGAGCGACGCCGAGTTCGTAGTCATCGATGCCGTCGCCGCAATCGCCGACGATCTCGCGACCACCTCGGCTGCCATCGCGCTGGCCTGGCTGCGAGCCCGATCCGGGACCGTCGTGCCCATCCTCGGCGCCCGGCGCGTCGAACACCTCACGGACAACGTCGCCGGGCTGGATGTGACCCTCAGCCCCGAACACCTCCGCACACTCGACGAGGTCTCGGCGCCGACATTGAACTACCCGGCGCCGATGCACGGCGAGCAGCGGGCGATGCTCCAGTTCGCGGGCACCACTGTGGACGGGGAATCGTCCACCGTGTATCCACCGATGCTGCAGAGCGACGTCCGGTACTGACGCCCCAACTTTCAGGTACTTTTGCCAGCGACGGGGGTCGGCGCCCAGCAGGCGGAGTTTCCGCACTTGTCTCGACAACACGGTGTCAGCGACCGTGCATCGTCACCTGCCCGTGCGACGAGGGCCGTCCGCGGAATCCAGGCGGGGATCTCCACTTCGTTCGGATCAGGGTGGGCCAGCGGGGTGTGGACGGTGACCCGGTAGACCGGGCAGATCGAGTTCTCGCGGATGCCGGCCTTCGTGATCGTCCGGCAACGGAAATCGGGGAGTATCAGTGTGATGTCGGCCGGGATGATTCCGAGTTCCGCGTCGACGCGGCGCGTTACCGCTGCCGGTAGTTTCTCGCCGGGGCAGGGGCGACCGGAACAGCTGTTGGTCCAGACTCCGGGCCACGTCGATTTCACCGTGCGCGCCTACCGACCAGGACCTGTCGCTCGAGGTCGATGACGTGTCGCTTCGGCCGCAGTGCCGACCTGGGCGCCTGCCTCGTCGAGCAGCACTACTTCGTCTTCATGCACCGTCATCGGAGCACTTTACTTCTCGAACGGCTCCGTCGCGTCCGGTCCGAATCCGGCCGGGGCGCGGTACCGGGCAGCGCCGGCCGGGAGCGAGATCGACCCCCTAGTTCGCCGGCAATATCCGCCGAACCGCGCGAATCGTGACGGGCGGGCTCGCCGGATGCCATACCTCGCGATCAGAGTAGGACCAGGCATAAGTCGGGCTACCGTCGCAAATGCAGTCGAGTAGCCCCGGCTCGTCGAGTTCGTCGGCTGACCATTCGTATAATTGCTGCAGCCGCGGCCCGATCAGGCCGTAATCCAGCATCTCACCGATGTTGTGCTCCGCGGCGACGTATGCCGCGACGTCGTCCCCGAGGGGATATCGGTCCGGGAGGACCCGTGAAAGGGACAGGAAGATCCCGGTCATCGAGAGACGAGGATCTCCCAGAAGGGGGCCGGCGGGCGCGAGCCGCCCGAGCGCCAGACGCGGCGCCGCGACCAAGGCATGGGCATAGAGAACGCGGAGCAGTACGACGTTGAGGAAGAATCGCTCTGGACGGCTCTCGGTGCAGGCAAGGTCGCGATGGTCCAGATAGGCGGAGGCGATGCTCGCATTGTGGGCCCGATACCACGTGCGTGCGGTCGGATCGGCAACGAACAGCATCCACAGATCGACCGTGTGCGAGGACGGCGTCCCTCCCATTCCGCCGCTCCGGGCGACAGCCTCGCAGCCGTCCCGCAGAAGCCGCTCGTTGACCGCTCGCCACCACGGACTGCCGGGCGGCATCGCACTGAGCGGCGCCAGCACGCCGCGGCCGAGCTGCCAGCGCATGAACGACAAAGCCGCCCGGCGGAACGGCAAGTGCCGGGGTGCGTTGCCGATCGGACCGTGATAGGTCCGGGCGATCAGCTCGTGACGGGCTGCAGGATCGTCACGCACGGCGTGGACCTGACTCAGTGCCCAGTCTGCGGCGGAAAGTCGAGAACTCACGCCCCTATTGTCGGACCCACCGGCCCGAGGAGGAAGTGTGCGATTTCGGTTTCGGCCGACTTGCCGGTTGGCAGCTGATCAGTCGCCGACACAGGGAGCTGTCTCGCGCCGCGTGCCACGCGGACACAGAATGGCAATCCCACCCGGCGGATGCCACCGATGAATATCGTGGGTGCAACAGTGAAGAAGCCCTATGACTGCCTCGATTACGAATGCAGAAGAGCTTTAGCACAGTTCCGTCCTGGAATCAGGGGTCGGCCGGTGGGGGAGTAGCGTAGTGGACGTCGAGGGTTACTCGAATATGCGCGGTCATGCCATGTCGTCCTCGGCGCCCACACCGGCCCGCAGTTGAAGGGCCGAGAACTGGAGCGCCGCCATGGCGTCGAACCCGACTGATGTGTCAAATTTCCTCGCGTCCGAGTCAGCGAGCCCCGCGCCGGCGCTGGAATCGGCGGCGTCGTGCACGGCATGCCCACACAGCGTGGATTCCCACGATGCGCTCGGGATTCGGTTCTGTGCCGTGACCTCGGAGCGAAGCCTCGATCGAAAGTGCATCTGCGCCGCTGAACAGGTGAGTGGACAGCACTACTCCCGGTACTGAAGCGAATGTTCACTCACGGGCGTCCGTTAGATTCGCCGACGGCCTCGCATGACGGCACTATTGTTGTGCCACGTCGTACGTTCGAGTCGAAAGGACGCCCATGGGTGGTGTGCCGTTCCGGTCCCCGTCGACGGGACGCAATGTTCGCGCCGTGTTGTTCGATACCTTTGGCACCGTTGTCGACTGGCGCACCGGTATCGCCGCCGCTGTCGCGGACTTCGCGGCGCGCCATCAGCTCGAGGTGGACGCAGTTGCATTCGCGGACCGGTGGCGCGCCCGTTACCAGCCGTCCATGGACGCCGTCCTTTCCGGTACCCGCGAGTTCGTGACTCTCGATATCTTGCATCGCGAGAACCTTGACTTTTCGCTCCGCGAATCGGGCATCGACCCCGCGAATCACGATGACGGAGAGCTCGACGAGCTCGCGCGGGCCTGGCATGTGCTCACCCCCTGGCCCGACAGCGTGCCGGGTCTTACGGCACTCAAGACCGACTACATCGTCGGCCCGCTCTCGAACGGCAATACCTCACTACTGCTCGACATGGCCAAGAACGCCGGAATCCCGTGGGACGTGATCATCGGCTCCGACATCAACCGAAAATACAAACCTGATCCCCAGGCGTACCTGCGAACAGCACAGTTTCTAGGCCTTCACCCGGGCGAAGTCATGCTCGCCGCCGCACACAACGACGACCTCGACGCCGCTCACGCCACAGGACTGGCCACAGCATTCATTCTCCGGCCCGTCGAACACGGACCTCACCAGACCGATGATCTCGCGCCAACGGGCAGCTGGGATATTTCAGCGACCGACATCATTCATCTCGCAGCGATGCTCCGTGCGGGATCCACAGGGTGATTCGGCATGATCCGAAAATTCCAGTCGTCAGCCACCGACTGTGGCCTGACGAGGCGGCTGGGGTGGAATTGCTTGCCTTGAAATCCGAGCGCCATCACGGTGTACCCGTCGAGTGCCGCGTAGCCGGGTAGAACTTCGTCGTCGACCCAGTTCGGGTTGTCGCGGTCCGTGACTTCGGACAGGACGACGGCGTCTTCCGACGCGAGAGCCGGCGGAAGTGCGAGCTTGTTCGTCGCACTCCGATGGTTCGAATGTCATTGTCTCGACCCCAACAAACCCGCCGTGGTGGGAGCATTAGGGCTAGTGCGGCTGGAATTGGGCCCCGCTGATCCTGATCTTCGCAGTCAAGGGCGGGGCCGACGCTATGCACACCGAACAGCTGTGAGATCTGGATCCGATCGAAGGAGTGTCAGGAAGATGACAACCATGCGGTCTGTCGTTGCCGACACGTTAGGCGAACCATCCGAGGTTCTGCACCTGCAGACCCGCCCGATTCCGGCGCCCGGTCCCGGCGAGGTCCGGATCCGGGTGGCAGCTGTACCTGTCCATGCCAGCGATCTGCATACCATCCGCGGCAGATACGGATTCATCCCGGAGTTCCCCACCGTGCCCGGAATCGAATCCGTCGGTGTGATCGACGAACTCGGTAGCGGCGCAGACGGTCTGACCGTCGGGCAACGTGTCATCACGATCGGAGTCAAGGGCACGTGGCAGGAGTATGTCGTTGCCGATGCCGAGCGGATCTTGCCTGTTCCCGTCGGCATGAGCAATTCCACGGCCGCCCAGATTCTCGCCAATCCGCTCACCGCCGTGATCTTGACCGGTGATGAACTCGATGTTCGACCGGGTGAATGGCTCCTGCAGACGGCGGCCGGTTCAACCGTGGGCCAGTCGGTCATCCAACTCGGAGCGCACGTCGGCTTCAAGACCCTCAACGTGGTCCGCCGTCGATCTGCTGTCGAGGACATCCTCGCATTGGGGGGCACCGCGGTGATCTGCACGGAGGATGAGGACCTGCGCGAACGGATTGCCGGCATAGCCGGCCACGACGGCGTGTCCAAGGCGATCGACTGTGTCAGCGGTCAGGTCGGTGCGGACGTGTCGCGTGCGCTGGCACCGCACGGTGAGCTGGTCGTCTACGGTGCGCTGTCCACGCACCGCCAAACCGATGCCGACAAACTCACCATCCCCATCTCCGCGCGCTCACTGATCTACGAAACCAAGACCGTTCGGGGGTTCTGGCTGTTCCGCTGGTTCACCGAGACCCCGAAGGATCGGATGGCCGCAGCGATCGACCGGACACTTCAGCTCGCCGACAGCGGAGCGCTGCGCGTGCCCGAGGGCCAGTCGATCCCCGTCGAAAAGTTCAGCGAAGCCGTGTATTTGGCCGAAGCTCCCGCACACGGGGGCAAACCGCTGCTGGTATTCGAACCGTAGAAGGCAGATATTTCCGACAAACCCGCGCCGACGGCCGAAGAGAAGATCGCCGATGCCGTCCGTGCCGACCTTGCCTCTGCTGGACCGCGCCGGTCCCGAACGACGTACGACTCGATGCGCAGCGCCTTGCCGTGCGAGCCTGTGACGTCCAAGCCGTTGCGGGTAGGACCGCGCCCTCAATGCGCTCGTTGGTGATTCGTGCCGGGGCGTTGGACGTCGGGATGAAGTCGAACTTGGGCACCTTGCCACTCGCGAACTCGATACCGGCGCGCCAGGACGTGATGCCGGCGATTTCGACATCGTTCGGATTCGCGAGGAGCAGGAACCGCGCGGCCTGAGTGCTGCCGTAGCCGTGTTCGGCGATGGGCCTAGTCGTCCAGCCCCAGGCCGCTGCTCGGCGCGTCAAGTTTGATGCTGAGGACCATCTGTTCTCGGTTGTCGAGTAGATCGATCTGAGCACCCGGGGGCGCGTCCTCCCGTCGCGGCGAGGAAGTGTTGGCCCCGGCAGGCAGCCATATCAACGTCAGGTCCGGTCGCGTGTCCCACTTCGTGTCAGGTAGTCCTTGACGTTCCGGTCAACGCCTGTCAGGCTATCCCTGACATATGGGAGGTTGGCATGGAACTTGTCGAACGCGCCGTCAGTGCGGATATCGACGCCGCTGCGCGCGCGGTGATAACGGCGGCGGCCGCCGAGGCAAGCCGTCACGCCGACGAAATCATCGGCACCGGGCCGCTTCCTGGCACGGCGGAATGGGACGCCGAGCAGGGCACGGACATTCCCGACCAGCGCACCCTGGCCTGGCATCTACTGAGTCTTCGCATACAGCTCGCCGCCGGGCTGGACGGCATCGAAACCGTTCTAGGCCTGCGCTTTCAGGGAGCGACGTGGGCAACCATCGGCAAGGCCGCCGGGATGACCCGTCAGTCCGCGCACGAGCGATGGGGTTCCCGCACCTCCGCCCTGCTCGACCCGAAGGGGACCGGCCTTCCCAAGACCGTTGCTGACGACGATCCGAGCTGAATTGGGCGGCGATTGACGATGGCCTACGGACTCGATCGACTTCGTCACCGTCGACGAAGCCCCAACTGAATGGCGTCGCTCGCCGGACGACCCATGGGCGCCCATCTGAGCGCGAGGAGGCCTTTCCGTGGGGGGAGGGCCGGGTCCGTCAGTCCCGGTACTCCGGGGCCGGCGGTCCGGGTGCCGGGCCGAGCGACGACAGCCACCGATCGTAGAGGGCAGTCCAGGTTCCGTCTGTGCGCAGCCGTTCCAATGTGCCGTTGACGAACCGGACGAGGTCGTCGTTTCCGGGAGCGAGGGCGATGCCGTACTGGGCGGAATCGGTTTCGGGACCGACGATTTCGAGATTCGGATCCTGGGCGACGAGGCCGGCGAGGACCGCGGCGCCTGCGACCGCGTCGACCTGCCGCTGCTGGATGGCCATGAGGCAGTCGTCCCAGTCGGGTACTGCGAGGATCGTGGCTTTGGGGGCGATACGCGACAGCGCCGCCACCGACGCCGGGTCGTGGTGGGTGCAGACTCGTCGCCGGGCAAGGTCGGCCGGACCGGAGATACCCGACCCGTCCCGGACCACGAGCCGGCGGGACGCCTCGAGATACACCGTGGAGAACGCCAAGTCCTGGGGACCGTCACAGGGGAGGGCCACCGGACGCACGACCATGTCCGCGTCGCCGTGGGCGAGCATCTCGGCGCCGTCATCGTTTCCGAGCGGCCGGAACTCGACCTTGGCGGGATCGCCGAGCAGATCACGTGCGACCTCCCGCGCGAGGTCGACACCGAATCCGGTGAGGGTGCCGGTGGTCGGGTCACGGAAACTGAACAGGTTGGTGTTCTGGTCGACCGCGACGACTACCGTGCCGCGGGCACGGATATCGCCGAGAGTGCCGCCGAGGCTCGGAGTCCCCGGACGGAGGCTGGCCTGTGCTGCACATGCCGACGGCTCCGTGGCCGGTGGCGGCGCTTCGGATGGTGCGATGAGCTGGGCGCCTGCCGACAGGGGGAACTCCGTGAAATCCCCGGAGAATCTCGGGGTGGGTGCATCGGGGGCGCCGCAGCCGGCAAGCAGGACAGCTCCGAACGCGAGGCTGCCGAGCAGCCGGGCGGAGCGCGGTCGCCGTTGCGGGTGTCGTCGCACCATCAGTGGTACTCACTCACTCTGGGCTCGATCCCCGCGACGACGGCGAGCGCTGCGGAAACGGCGAGCACGATGCCGCCCACGGCGAGCGCCACCATCGTGCGGTACGACTCCCGCATCGCGTCGAGTTCCTCGGTGCGCAGAGCGGTGATCGCGTCTTCGAGCGATTCGTCGAGGGCCCGGAACTGGGCCGTCGATGCCGTCGATCCCGGACCGACGGCGACGTCCGCCGCACCCTGGTAGTCGCCGTCTGCGAGCTTCTGCTGCAGATCCCGGTGCGCGCTCAGCCATCCGTCGAACGCGGCGGACGCATCGTCGATCGTCGGTGCGACGACGGTGTTCCGCGACGCGTCCGAATTCAGAATCGCGGTCAGTGCGTCCGTGTGCCGGGCGTAGTCGCTCCCCGCCGGATCGAAACCCGGCCGGAGCAGTCCGAGCGTCTCGTCGGCGCGGGCCTGCTGGGCGAGGATCCTCGCCTTCGTGACCGCCGCGAGGGGTTCGGCGCCGTCGATCCGTGCGCGTTCGCTCGCCGACGTCGACAACAGCCCGGCGACCACGATCCATACGACGAGAGCAGCCAGCAGGACCGTCGCGCACGCGAGGCCGGGATTGACCCGGCGGCGGCTTCGATGCGCCACGTACGCGTGCGCGACGGCGAGCACGACGACCCCGGCAGACGCGACCACTATGGCGGTGGCGGGCAGTCGGGCAGTGTGGGACTGCGTGTCGGCGACGGCGCGGGCCTGGTCGTTGTAGAGGCGTTCGGCCAAGGGCAGGATGGTGTCCTGCATCAGAGCTGAAGCGGTTCCGAGATACGCCACCCCGACCGGATTTCCCGCAGAGTCGTTGGACCGTGCCGTCGCCACCAGGTCCGTGTACACGGCGACGTGCCGCGACATCTCGGTGAGCAGTCGCAGCGATTCCACGTCGCCGGAGGTGACGCCGTACGACGCGGTGACGAGTGCATTCGACGCGTCGCCGATCGCCTGGTTGTACCGGTCGCGCACCGCCAGCGGCTCGATGGCACCCGCGATGAACGACGACGTCGCTGCCGCATCGGCGATCGACAACGAGCTGAACAGATTCTGCGCGTCGTCCGCCAGCGGTTCGGTGTGGGCGCGAAGGGTTTCCATGCGCTGTTGCCGCGCGGCGACGACGGCAGACGTCACGAGACCGGCCGTCAGCGCCACCGCGACGAGGACGGCGGCGAGGAGGGACAGGCGTCCGGGCGTCGACGCGAGGAATTCGCGCCAGGGGCGACGGCGGACCTCGGGTTCGACGAGCAGGGATTCGTTCAGAAGATGCTCGTCGGCCGGCGAAGTATCACGATCTCCGCTGGATACGGCGCCGTGGTCCTGGTGGAACACCCTCTCCTCCTCATCCCTGCACTCAGTGTGCGCCGATCACGGTCGGAAAACACCGAAAGCATCGACGCACACGAGTAGCGGGCCTCGCCCGTGGGTACCTCCAGACTGGGCACGATCAGGCTGGAGGTCCTCGGCTCATGAAGGCAGGCTCATGAAGACAAGGGTGCGAGCGCTCTGCGTCGCGGCCTCGGTCGCAGCGGTAGTGCTCGGGGCCTGCGCGGCCCCCGCGCCGCGGGGCGACGACGCAGCGGAGAAGGTCTTCTTTCTCTTGCCGAACACGACGACCACCCGATTCGTGGAGCGAGACGAACCCTTGTTCACCGACTTCCTCGAGCTGTTCGCGCCGGAGGCGACGGTCACCGTCCGCAACGCCGAGGGCGATCCCGCACGTCAGCAGAGCCAGGTCGAGTCGGCGATCGCGGAGGGTGCGTCCGTGCTCGTGCTGATCTCCACGGACGCGAGATTCTCGGGTGGAGCCTTGACCGCTGCCGCCGAGGCAAACGTTCCCGTGGTGCTCTACGACCACGACGCGGTCGGTGGACCGGCGGACGTTCAGGTGATCTTCGATCCACTCGAGGTCGGCAGACGGCAGGGGAGCCGCGCCGCGGATCTGATCGCCGCGATGCCCGGCGACGGTGTGAAGATCGCCCGGGTGGAGGGAAACCTCGGCGAATACGGAACCCGTCAATTTCGGGTCGGTCAGGACGAATATCTGCAGCCGCTCGCCGACAGCGGCAAGATCCGTGTCGTCTGCGAGACCGCGATCGACGACTGGGATCCGGCCGAAGGTCAGGCATTCGCCGAGGAATGCCTGACCCGTGAGAACAACGACATCGCGCTGTTCGTCACCATGAACGACGACCTGGGAGGCGGAATCGTCGCGGCACTGGCCGGCCGCGGGCTCGCCGGGCGGATCCCGGTCACCGGGGGACAGGACGCCAATCTCGCTGCGCTGCAACTGATCGCACAGGGCGCTCTCGACAACACGATCTTCAAGAATCTGTCCGACCAGGCGAAGGTCGCCGCGCAGCTGACCACGTCGATCCTGCACGGCGAAGGCATTCCGGAGGAGATGATCAACGGCACGATCGACAATCAGTACATGGCCGTGCCGACGGTGTTCCTGCCCGTGCAGAACATCACGAAGGACAACCTCAACGTCGTGGTCAACTCCGGCTTCTACACGTGGCAGCAGATCTGCGCACCGGACCCGGCATCCGCGGTGTGCGGGGACCACACCTGAGCCGTCGGCGAGGTTCAGCTCAGGGGCGCGATGACACCGCGGTCGCCGATTTCGGCCCGGACGTCGATCACCCGCCCCGCCAGCAACCAGCCCGACGGTCCGCGTCGCCACTCGTCCAGGTACTCGCCGAGGCATTCGTACGTCGCGCCGGCGCGGTCGCCGAGGCCGACGTGAAATGCCCGGAAGTAGGACCGAGTGCGCGCCGCCTCACCGTCGACGTCGATGCGAATGTTGCCGAGCAGGTGTTGGGTGGCGCCGCAGACGTCGAGGTGGGAGCGGACGCGGACGACCACGTCCGCCGGCCCGGTTCGCCCGTAGGCCACGACATCTTCGGTGAGCGTCGCCGCGAACCCCGGCCAGTCCTTCGTGTCGAGCAGGACGGCAACGACGTGCAGGCGGTCGGTGATCTGGACGCGGTCGGGAACGGACTCGGGCATGGCTCGATCTTCCTCGGAGGACCGGCCGCGTCGGCCCCGGGATCCCGCTGATCGAGACTGTCGCGTCGGCGCAATACCGTTGGGCTGCGGGTCGGTGCCGAGGTGGTGTCGCATACGGTGGCAGTGGCTCGCCGAGCGGCCCGGATCGAGGAGGAATCGGTAATGAGTGCACGTACACCGAAGCAGCGCATCCCCAGCCAATGGGAGGAGATCACATCGGCGGACCCGGGGCACTCGATGTGGTACGTCGAGCGGTTCCGCGCGATGGCGGCGCAGGGCAAGGACATCGTGGGGGAGGCGCGCCTGGTCGATGCGATGCTCGGCCGCGGCGGCCGGGTCCTCGACGCGGGATGCGGACCGGGCCGTCTCGGTGGCTATTTGCACGATGCCGGTCATGTCGTGGTGGGTGTCGATGTGGATCCTGTGCTCATCGGCGTGGCAGAGGAGGATCACCCCGGTCCGACGTGGCTGGTCGGTGATCTCGCGGAGTTGGATCTGCCGGCCCGCGGGGTAGCAGCCGATTTCGAGGTCATCGTCTGTGCGGGCAACGTGATGACTTTCCTGGCGCCGTCGACCCGGGAGTCGGTGCTGGCGGGATTCGCCGCTCATCTCGGCCCGACCGGCCGAGTGGTTGTGGGGTTCGGTGCCGACCGGGGCTACGAGTTCCCGCAATTTCTCGCGGACGCTCAGGCAGGCGGCCTGACGGCGGATCTGCTGTTCTCGACGTGGGATCTGCGCCCGTTCACCGAGGATTCCGACTTTCTGGTGGCGGTGTTTTCGCGCGCGCACTGACCACCCCTCCGTTGAGTGACAGGAGCACGGTGAGGGCAGCGGTTGCGTCGAGCAGGGCTCGGGAGCGCGCTGTGATCGCCCGGTCGCGGGCAGCGAGCGCGGCGCCGATATCACCCGAGCCGGGTGTGTGCCTGAGTTGTGTCATGACCGCGCGGAGAGGTGCGATGCGGTAACCGGCTCTGCGTAGCTGATGCACGACGCGAGCGTCGCGGACCTGGGTAGGGGAGTATCGGCGCGCGCCCGTGGGTGTGTCCCGGTCCGGTACGACGAGTCCCTCTGTGTCCCAATGCCGCAACGTGGAGGGGCGGACGCCGAGGGCGATCCCTAGTTCGCTCACGCTCATCCAGTCCGAGGCCTGCACGTCGTGGATCGGCTCGGTCGAGGTCACATCGGCGGCCTGCTTCGCCAGCGCGAGTTCGGTTCGTTCCGCGTGGAGTCGGGCGTGTGCGGCATCGAGGAGGGCGACCGTTGTGGCGGCCGCGGACGTGTGCACGCTGCGCACGATGTGTTTGGCTTCGACCGGGCCGGCGCCGATGGCGAGTTCCCGGTAGGCGAGCGCGGACTGCACATGCACGTCGGTGTACATCCGGTAGCCGGTGGCTGTGCGGATCGCGGGTGGCAGCACCCCGTCGCGTTCGAGGTTGCGTACGTGCTGCACGGAGCACCCGGCACGCCTGGCGACATCGACGGTCCGCAGATTACGCGAGTGGAGACTTGGCACCGTTTTTCTCCTACGTTTGCTCTTCGAGGTCTCCACTTGGACTTTAATGAAACGCTGGAAGCTATGACCATGGACGACATCATCGACTTCGTCGAAGGCCTCGGCGACGTTCTGACGCTCAGCCCTGCCCCCGGAGACGGTTCGCCGGAGATCAGCTGGGGTGACACCTTCTTCTACTACTCACCTGATCGAATCGTTCCCGAGAGAACCCAGCCCTTCGCCACGATCGTCACCAAGAACTACCCTGGCGACAAAAGCTCGGGTCTGGACCGCGAAGGTGCGTTCCGGGTGAACATCCATGCCGGGAAGGAGGCGTACATCGAGGCAACCGGCCGCGCACCGCGAGAACAGGGCGTCGCCGGCGTCGACGCCGGTGCGCCCGACACCGTCATCGCGCATCCCGTCTATGGCTCCCTGGCCTGGCTGGCGGTCATCGACCCTGGCGCACGCACCGGCGAAGTCGCTCGCGGGTTGCTGCGCAGGGCGCACACGCTGGCTCGCTTGCGCTATGAGCGACGAGCGGAGTCCACCCCACGCTGATACGAGAACGGTATGCGGGACCGAGGACGACGAATATCGGCGTCGTCCTCGGTCAAGCGTCGTCACATCTGGTGAATCTGGCTACTGTTCCATCCGACGAGGAGTTCGTCGAGCGTCATGCTCTGGTCCCTGCGTTCTTGCCGTTGGTCGCGTTGTCGGTCGTGGCGGGGGCCGTCACCGTTGTCACCGCGGTCGCCGGGGATGGTGGGTGCGGCGATTGTCGTGACGGGGTGTTCGGCCGCTGTCGCGATGGCGGTGGCGGCTCCGAGAGGGAAGACGGCGAGCGCGGCGGCGACGGCGGCCGTGGCGAACCGGTTGTGCAGGGGGGTTCGAGGGAGATGATTCACTGCGGCTGAAGGATTCGCCACGTGTGAAGTCTCGGAGTGGGGAAGTGAGGTGTGCATTTCGTGTGTCCTGTTCGAATGCGTGGGCCCAACGTCCACAGCTACTCGAATGGTGTCTGCGAGGGCCCGGAACGTTACACCCGACAGCCCAGGAATTTCGGTTTCACAGTGAAACCGTCCCGTAGTGGAGAATTTACCCATGGATGGATTCCCGAGGCCGCACTACCGTCGCAGTGACCGCAGGCGGCCACCATGCCTGTCGCCACCGGAACTCGCCCTGCTCAACGATCATGCACAGCGCGACTGGCGTTCGACGATCCGTTCGAGCGATCTTCCCGTGTTCTTCGTTGCCGGCTCCGACAGCGAGTTTTGGCCATCAGCACACGCCGCAGCGGCTGCTGCACTCGCACCGAACGGAGCGTCGACCGTCGTCGCGCGCGCAGGCCACGCGACGAACATGGAACGACCACATTCGTTCAACAAGGCTGTCGCCGAATTTCTCGAGTCCGCGTTCTGAGCCCCGAACCGACGCACGCGCCGCCGTAGTCGGCCCGGTCAGTCGACGGACTGCACGACGACCGTGCTGCCGCTCTCCGCGGCCTCACGCGCCGCTGCCAACACCACGATGGTGCCGAGCGCGGTGCGGGCCGGCACCGGCTGCTCGCCGGTGCCGGCAACTGCGGCCGCGAATTCCGTGTAGTAGTCCTGATATGCACCCCGTTGCGAGGGAACCTTTTCCGCGCCGTCCGCCGTGTGGAGGACGCCCCACCGTTCCTGTCGTTCGTAACCCCACCCGGTGGGATCGTCGACGGGCCGCACCCCCGCGAAGAGAGCCTGTGCCTGCACGTCCGTACCGTCGGCCACATAGCTGCCCACGCTGCCGAACGCGCGCAGCCGCCGTCCCTCGAGGTGGTTGACCTTGCTCGATGACACACTCGAATAGACCCCACCGCGGTGAGCGATGTTGACGACGAAGCCGGCGTCAGTGCGCCCCTCCGGGCGGTCGACGTAATCGAGGTGGGCGTCGACCCTCTTTGCCGGCCCGAACAACCACAGCATCTGGTCGACGACGTGCGCGCCGATGTCTCGCAGCAACCCGCCGGTCGGGCCGGCTTCGAGCGTGTCGGCACCGTCGAGGTCGAAATGGGATTCGACCCGCCAGATGTCGCCGAGTCGCGGCAACACCGACTTCAGCGTGCGGATGTCGGCGTCGTATCGGCGGTTGTGGAAAACGCTGAGCAGCACGCCGGCGTCGTCGGCGGCCGCGATCAACTCGCGGGCCGTCTCGACATCCGGCGCGAAAGGCTTGTCCGCGACCACGTGCACACCCCGGCCGATCGCCTCGAGTACGAGCTCGCGCCGCGTCTGCGGTGGGGTGGTGATGGTGACCGCATCGACGCCGGAGTCGATGAGCTCGCCGAGGCTCGAGAACACCGGTACTCCAGGGAAGTCCGCGGC
Organism: Rhodococcus sp. NPDC127593; assembly: GCF_042671975.1. Classification (NCBI taxonomy): domain Bacteria; kingdom Bacillati; phylum Actinomycetota; class Actinomycetes; order Mycobacteriales; family Nocardiaceae; genus Rhodococcus; species Rhodococcus sp. NPDC127593. The sequence goes on from NZ_JBHXWI010000054.1 coordinate 62,057, forward strand.
AGCCTGGGCGATACGGGAGGCGGAGCGGGTCACGATGCCGCCCAGCGTGATTCCTGCAGCCGCGTCGACGAACGGCGCGTGGAAGTACCGGCCGCCCAGCCCGTACCCGACAATTCCGATTCTTACGCTCATGCCTGCGATTGTATGTTAAGACATTCGAACAATCTATCCCGTGTCTGTGGAGCAGGCATTCGCGGTGTCGAGGTCGAGAACCGCGCAGTGCCGTGCCAAGATGAGGTGGCGCGATCAGTTGCCGCGATCAGTTGCAGGGAGGCGACGTAGTTGTCGGAGCGATCAGGACCCCTCGCCGACGATCCGTTCGGTGGTCGGCACCCGACCAGTCACGAACGGATGACGGGACGGCCGTGGGATGCGTCGTACCACGAGGGCCCTGCGCCTTGGGATGTCGGCCGGCCGCAGCCGGCGATCGTGCGGGTGGCATCCGAAGGCGGATTCGCCGGAACGGTGCTCGACGCGGGATGCGGGACCGGCGAGAACGCTCTTCACGTCGCCTCGCTGGGATTGCAGGTTCTGGGCGTCGACGTGGCTGAGACGGCACTGGCGATCGCCCGGGAGAAGGCCGACGACCGTCGGATCGAGGTCGAGTTCGCGGTGGCCGACGCGTTCCAGTTGGAACACACCGGGCGCCGGTTCGAAACCGTCCTGGACTGCGGACTGTTCCACACGTTCGACGCCGCCGAGCGACCACGCTATGTGGCAAGTTTGGCGTCGGTGACCGAACACGGCGGAACCGTGTATGTGTTGTGCTTCAGCGACGATGGCCCCGATACCGGCCCGCACCCCGTCAGCCGGGAGGAGTTGAGAGCGGCGTTCGACCCTAGCGATGGATGGAAGGTCGCCGCCATCGAATCGGACCGGATCGAGACGAGATTCCACGACGACGGCGCACCGGCCTGGTTCGCGACCATCACGCGGATTTAGCCTGCGGGCGGGTCGGCCCGGTGAAACGTCGGTATTTTGCTCGGGGGTGGCGTCATTCGGCGTTGCCAGTCGGGAAGTAGACCGACCCGTCACTGCCGACGCAGCCGCCCTGGACGGGGCCGGGGCCGAAGTACGCGCCGTTGACCTGACCGGCGCCACCGGAGGAATTCGACCCGACTCCGGCTCCCGCGACGCCGACTGCCCCGCAGGTGTAGCTGTTCGAGTCGCCCGGATCGCTCTCGACCTGAACCTGTGTGCCCGGCGTTGTCGAATCCCCGTGCAGGTTCGGTGCCGCGGCCGCAACACCGGGTGTTGCGAAAATGGCGAGCGCGGCGGCCGCCGCGAGCGCCGGTCGCACTGCGAATGTGTTCATGCGATGTCACCCTCGATTCGTCTCACGATAGGGACCCAATTATCGTCCGCTTCATCCTGAAATCCCACCCCCGTGTGTGCGCCGCGCGAACCGGCCGGGCGGCAGGCTGACACCTCCCGCCCTTGACATGAAGTGGACTTTAGGTTTCACGATGGTCGCAGATGTCACTGGAAGCAAGGAGTCTGCGATGAACGGCACCACAACGGCGCTGATCACTGGAGGATCGGCAGGGCTGGGACGGGCGAGCGCACTCGCGCTCGCGGAGCGCGGCTGGGAGGTGATCATCACCGGCAGGCGGGTCGAACCGCTCGACCGGGTTGCCGCGCGGGCACACACCATCACCGCGCTCTCCGGTGACGTAACCGATCCGCGGCAGCGCGAGCGCATCGCCGAGGAGATCGCCGCGCGGGGGCGACTGGACCTGTTGCTCAACAACGCCAGCGCGCTCGGACCCAGCCCGATGCCTCCCCTCGCCCGGTATCCGGAGAACGCATTGGCGCAGGTCTTCGCAACCGATGTGCTCGCCCCACTCGCATTGATCGCCGCGCTGATCGAGCAGGTGCGGGACGCGGGCGGGACCGTGATCAACATTTCGTCGGATGCCGCGGTCGAGGCCTATGCGGGCTGGGGCGGTTACGGGGCCGCGAAGGCGGCGCTCGACCACGCCACCGCGGTGCTGGCGGTCGAGGAGCCCGGCCTTGCGGTCTATGCCTTCGATCCCGGCGACATGCGCACCGAGATGCACCAGGCGGCGTTCCCCGGCGAGGACATTTCGGATCGGCCCGATCCGGAGACAGTGGTGCCGGCGCTGCTGCATTTACTCGATACGAGACCACCCAGCGGTCGGTATCGCGCGTCGGACTTCGCGGTCGCAGCGAACACGGAGGTGTCGTCGTGACCCGCGCGCGCGTCGCCTCCGCGGCCGAGTTCCGGTTCGTGCTGCCTCGACGATTGGAGGCGAGCGGTCCACCGGAGAGCCGGGGGCTTCTGCGCGACTCGGTGCGGCTGCTGGTCTCCGATCGGGGTAGGTTGGAGCACACCAGATTTCACGACCTACCGCGCTTCCTCCGGCCGGGCGATGTGGTGGTGGTGAACGCGTCGTCGACGTTGGCCGCGGCGGTCGACGGGACCGTCGACGCGGTGGGACCTGTTGTCGTGCACTTCTCCACCGACCTCGAGGACGGCGACTGGGCGGTCGAGGTGCGAGCGCCGGGACCGGTCTCCGGCGCTCTCGACACGGTCGCGGCGGGAACGCGGATCATCCTGCCGCGCGGCGTTGTCGCGACGCTCGTGGAACCCTGGCCACTCGGTTCGACCAGGCTGTGGCGGGCCTCGATCGACGGCGTCGCGGACGTAGCCGCGGAACTGCTCGCCACCTCGGGCCATCCGATCACCTACGCGTACGTCCACGATCGCTGGCCCCTGTCGTTGTACCAGACGATCTTCGGCCGTACCGGCGGAAGCGCCGAGATGGCCAGTGCTGCCCGGCCGTTCACCCATCCGCTGGTCACCGACCTGGCGACCACGGGGGTGGTGGTGGCGCCGATCCTGCTGCACACGGGTGTCTCCTCGCCGGAGCTAGGGGAGCCGCCGATCCCCGAGCGGTACGAGGTGCCGGAGCCGACGGCGCGGCTGGTTAACGACCGGCGTGCCGCGGGAGGTCGCGTCATCGCGGTCGGCACCACCGTGACCAGGGCCCTCGAGACCCAGGCCAGTTCGGACGGCACGGCGGTGGCGGGCACCGGCTGGACGGATCTGGTGCTGAGCGCGGGGAGGCCGACCCGGGTGGTGGACGGCCTGATCACGGGCTGGCACGCGCCGGGGGCCTCGCACCTGATGCTGCTCGAATCGGTGGTGGGGGAGGCCGCCGTCCGTCGCGTCTACGACGAGGCGCTTGCCCGCGGCTACCTGTGGCACGAGTTCGGAGACAGTGCGCTCTTGCTGCGACGGTGACGCGATCGAGGTTCTCGACAGCGGCGCTGTGTGCGAGTTGACTGAAGTTGGTGATCTCGGCAAATCAGAAGGGATCACGGAGGACAGGACGTCGTCATGAACATGGGAAAGAAGATCCGGCACAAGGTCGAAACCGCCGAAGGCGCCGCCAAGAAGGCTGTCGGCAAGGCCACCGGAAACGCCCACCTCGAAGGCGAGGGGAGCAAGGAGCAAGCCAAGGGCAATACCAAGCAAATGGGAGACAAGGTCAAGGACGCGGGCAAGAAGATCAAGAACGCCCTCAAACATTGATCGAACCTCGGTGAGTTCCGGGCTATTCGTTCGACAGCAGCGGCCCCAGCGGTCCGAGGTCGATGTTCAGGTCCTCGGGCGTGAGATCGAAATGATCACGCAACTCTGCCATCCGCTCCTCGAGCAGCATGAGCGTCGTGCCGATGCGTTCGATCTGCTCGTCGCTGAGATCGCCGTGCTCGACTCGGCGCAGCGCCTGCCGTTCCATCAATTGACGTAATAGTTCGACGATCGTCAGGACCAGGGTGACCAGGCCCTTCTCGACGGATTCGGGGTCGGCGTCGATTCTCTGCGGCAGAACCCGGCGACCGATGTCGGTCGGTTCATTCGAATCATCGGGCTCGGACTCAGTCATCGGCGGGCTCCTGCCCGACCGGGTCGGGAACGAGTGCGCTGACCGATGCGATGAGTGTGCGCAGCGAGATTCGGACCATGTCGACGTCGGCGAGCGACAGGGTGATCTCACCGGTGATGACGACGCCACCGCCGAGCACCCGATCGAGCAGGTCGACGAGCGCGATGCGGCGAGTGTCGTCCGCGGGGACCATCTCGCTCACTGGTGCACCATCCTTGTGTCGGTGGTTTCAGATGGACTGCCGATGCACCCGAGGTGCCGCCGGGTCACTGCCCTGCTCGCTTGACAC
>NZ_JBHXWI010000055.1:0-65324 GCF_042671975.1 Rhodococcus sp. NPDC127593
CTTGCCGCCGACGTGATCGCGTCGTCGACCTCGCGCGCGGTACTGGCCTGCAGCCGGCCGATGACCTCACCATTGATCGGACTCCGCGACACCACGGGACCATCGGGACCGGACGGGGCGTCGGCCCCGAGCCGCGCCAGGACCTCGGCAGCGCGAGCAGCGAGCTCACCGGAAACAGGAAAAGAAGACATCAAACACTCCAACGGGAAGGGGTAATCGATCGGGACGGTCGAGGGCTGTCGGCTGGGATCATGCTAGGTCTCGGCGAACGGTGTGGCGCCACTGCTTCTGCGCGAACGGTTCTCCGTCGTCGAAGGCCTCAACCGAAACGTCGAGGTCGAAATGGGTGGGCGACGTCGTGACGGTCATTGTCGACTGTGTCGCCGTCCTGCCCTCGGGATAATCGACCTCGAACCGGGCGAACGCCTCGATGCGCTGATCGAACGTGCGGAGATCGAGCGTGACCTCTCCGCTGTACGCCTCGCTGCAGGGGAAGCCCTTGGTGCTCGTCCACCGCGAACCGTGTGCCGTGCGGCAGGTGGTCGTGCGCGCCAGCACGTCACGCTCCACTCTCCAGGTCACGCCGTCGCCGGTCTGCAACGACTCGGGATGCACATGGGGCAGGTTCGACTCGGGAAGGTCGTCGATCGACTCCATCACCGACAACAGCAGGTTCGACGCCTCGCGGTCGATCTCGAGAGTCACGGGCCGCGGTGGCGCCGTCACGTTCGGCCAGTCGTTTCCGGTGACGGCGAGACGGAGCCGCCTGCCTTCGTCGAGGCTCCATGCGGTGGCTTCGAGTTCGATTTCGACATCCACCCACTCGCCGGGCTCGAGCGCCACCGGGTCGCTGTCGTATCCGCCGCGGTGGGTGAGGTTCAGCAAGCCGCGCGTGATCAGTGACGACGTCCCGTCCGGGGCCACGTCACACAGCTTGGCGGAGACGAACGCGACCGGCTGGTCGGCGCGCACTCTCAGCTGTAGGCGTGGGTGACCGTATAGATGAAGGTCGTCCGCAGGCCAATCCCATGTCATCGACGCGGCATTGTCGTACCTCTGGTCCGTCGGCTGGCCCCAGGGGAGCGATCCCGCGCAGCTGTTCCACGCAGCGGTTCCGACGTCACCGATCACCGCATGGGTGACGCAACCGGTGCCGAGATCGAAGTCGAGCGTCTTCGTGTCCGCGAGCGGTAGTCCGACGTGATCCCGCCACGTCCCGTTGACCTCACGGAGATCCGGTTCCGGCGCGGTCGAGCGCCGGTGGAAGATCGTGACCGGGGGTTCGGCGTCGATCCCGTTCTGCTCGTCACGAAGCCAACGATCGAACCACCTGGCCATCTCTGCGGTCAGGTCGATCCAGGGGCCGGGAAGGGACAGCTCCGCGCCCATGTGACTCCACGGGCCGATCAGCAGCTTCCACGGGGTCCCCGCATTCTCCAGGGCCTCTACCGTGCGAAACGTATTGTTGCGGTAGCCATCCGCCCATCCGGCCACGATCATCGTGGGGCACGTGACGCGGGCGTAGTCCGGTCGAACCGATCCGTCCTGCCAGTACGGCTGCCGGCGCTGCTCGCTTCGCCACGTGAAGACCCACGGCTCATTGCTCTCGATCCGGTGTCGCCACTCCTCGCGCCAGTCACCGTCCCACAGCGACGGGACCGGGGGCATGGCATTCATCGCGATCATGAACGACGGGTAGTCGACGAGGTCGAGGGCACGCATCGCGCCGCCCATGTAGTGCACGTCGTCGTTGAAGCGGTCGTCGGACGAGTAGATCGGCACGATCGCCTTCAGCGCTGCCGGACGGGCGGCGGCCACTTGCAGGGAATTGAAGCCGCTGTACGACCAGCCGAACATACCGACCGATCCGTTCGACCACTCCTGCCCGGCGAGCCACTCGATCAGGGACGCCATGTCGTCGAGTTCGCTGAGCGGGTACTCGTCCGTGGCCAGTCCGCCCGACGAACCGGTGCCGCGCACGTCCACCCGGCAGACGGCGAACCCGAACTCTGTGCAGAATCGCTCGTAGTGCACCCGTTCGAGCAGATCGTCCTTGCGGTAGGGCAACGCCTCGAGCAGTACGGGAACCGGCTCGTCGGTGACCGGAAGGTACAACGTGAACGCAAGCGGGACCCCGTCGCTCATCGCGAGCGAGGAATCGATTGCGGTGAATTCGAACATGTCCGTCCTAGGAGGTGTGTGACGAGTACGGATACGAGAGTTTTCGTGTGTGCGGTGAGGAACCCAGGACCGCGGACAGTAGTCGTTGCGTGTAGGCGTCCTGCGGATTCTGCGTGACGTCGTGCGCGGCTCCGCTCTCGACGATTCTGCCTCGGTGCATCACCGCGACGTGGTCACTGATCCGCCGGACCACGTCGATGTCGTGCGTGATGAAGAGGTAGGCGAGTCCCCGTTCGCGCTGCAACCGCAGAAGTAGATTCAGGATCTGAGCTTGTACGGACACATCGAGGGCCGACGTCGGTTCGTCGCACACGATGAAGTCGGGATCTGTCGCCAGCGCACGGGCGATGCAGATTCGCTGTCGCTGTCCGCCGGACAGCCGATGAACGTGAGCGTCCGTTCCGACCTCCGACATTCCGCATTGGTCAAGTAGTTCGCGGACCCGTTCCTTTCCGCCTGCGCGGTAACGCTTCTGAGCGCGTAGCGGCTCGGCGACGACCTCACCGACCGTGAATCTCGGATCGATCGAGTCATACGGGTCCTGGAGAACGACCCCCACGGTGCGCCGGAACTCACGTGCCGCCTTCCCCCGGCGCGGGCGGGGCGCGCCACTGAAGAGCAGCTCTCCCGAATCGAATGTCTCCAGGCCGGTGACGATCCGCGCCAAGGTGGATTTCCCCGAACCGGATTCGCCGACCAGGCTGGTGGTCTTGCCACGCTCGACGAGCAAGGACACCCCGTCCAGCACCTGGGCCGAGCCGAAGCTCTTGGACACCGAACGGACTTCGACCAGGGGCCTCTCGACGCTACTCACGATTGTCCACCTCTGCTAGCGGCGAGCGCCGGCGTCTTGACGCCCTCGTCGGTATCGATGTCGAGCGGGTGGTGACAGGCCACCCAGTGGTCGGGGGCGAGTTCGACCGACCGGGGTGTCTCCGAGACGCAGACGTCATCCGCTCGGTCGCACCGTGATGCGAATGGGCAGCCGGTCGTGGTCGAATGCGCGGAGGGGCTTCCGGGAATCGCGCTGAACGCTTCTTTCGGCTTCGCGGAGCGTCCGCTGGCGAAACAGTCGAGCAATTTGCGCGTGTAGGGCTGCCGCGGAGTGTCGAACATCGAGTACACGTCGCTCGATTCGAGCATCCGGCCGCCGTAGAGCACGGTGACCGAGTCCGCCATCTCGGCGACCACCGACATGTCATGGGTGATCCAGAGGCACGTGAGACCATTTCGCGCCTGGAGATCGACGATCAGTTGGAGAATCTCGGCCTGCACCGTGACATCGAGCGCCGTGGTCGGTTCGTCGGCGATCAGCAGTGCGGGCTCGAACGCCAGCGCCATGGCGATCATGACCCGCTGGCGCATACCCCCGGACAGTTGGTGCGGATACATCCGCACCACTCTCTCCGGATCGTTGATGTTGACCTGGGCCAGAGCGGCGATCGCCTTTGCTTCCGCAACCGACTTCCTGTCACCCCCGCGAACGCTGTAGATCTCGCTGACCTGCCGCCCGATGCGAACCACGGGATTGAGAGCGGCCAGAGCGTCCTGGGCGAGGTAGGCCACTGTATCGCCACGCATCTCGCGCAATTCGTTCCCGTGCATCCGCACGACGTCCCTGCCGTTCACGCAGATCGAGCCGGAATCGATCGTCGTGCCGCGTGGCAGGAGCCTGCTCGCTGCGAGCGCAATCGTCGACTTCCCGGAACCCGACTCGCCGACGAGGGCCATCGTGGTGCCCGCCTTGATCTCGAAACCGACGTCGCGGACCGCGCAGTAACTGCCGTAGGAGATCGACAGATCGCTGACGACGACATCACTGCCGATGACACGAGGTGTGGCCGTGGCCGGGCCACCCGCGGTCGCGCTCGGAGCGCCCGATGGTGCATTCACAGTGCGCCCACTTTCGCTCGGGGATCGATAAACGCTCGGATGACGTCGGCAGCAAGATTTCCGAGAACGACGAGGACAGCGGCCACGATCACCGTGCCGGTCAGCACCGGTCGGTCGACGTCGGCGAATGCCTCGGTCTGCAGGGCGCCGATTCCCGGCCAGCCGAAGATGGCCTCGACGAAGACGACGCCGGAGAACATGATCGCGACGTCCATCCCCAGCATCGTGATCGACGGAGGCAGCGCGTTGCGGACGACATGACGGGACACGATGTAGCGCCTCGACAGGCCCTTCGCTACAGCCGTTCGCGTGAACGACGAGGCGAGGGCGTCCTTCATGCCGTCTCGCACGACATTCGCGTAATACGGGGCGCCGAGCACCCCGAGCGTGAGTGCAGGAAGCACCAGGTGCGAGAACCCGGTGCCGCCGTCCACCGGGAAGATCGGTACGAGGTAACCGAAAGCGAGCAGAAGCAGGAATCCCAGCGCGAACGGCGGAATCGACAGCAGGGCGACATTGGTGGCCGCCAGGGCCCAACTCCGGGTGGGACGCAATGCCTCCCAGAGCCCGAGGGACGCACCGAGAATCATCTCCACTGCCAGTGCCGTGACCGCGAGTAGTGCGGTGGCCGGCAGTCTCTCCAAGATCAGGTCGAGCACCGGGCGGTGTCGTGTGTAGGATTCGCCCAGATCTCCGGTGAACACCGACGAGTAGTAGTGCCAGAGCTGCAGGACGAGTGGATCGTTGAGATGCAGCCGTTCCCGGACGGCCGCGAGTACCTCGTCGCTTGCGCGTGGCCCGGCAATCGTGCGGGCGGGATCGCCGGGAAGCATGTACTGGATCATGAAGGTCAGGAGAATCACCAGCGCTATGGTCAGCACACCATAGAGCACCCGTGTGATCAGATATCGAGCCATGATTGCCGCTCCGAGAGAGAGTTGCGACGGTTGATGCCCTCGGCGATGAGCACGAACGACAGAACCGTGGCGATGGTCAGGACAAGCGGTACCAGCAACAGATGCGGCGCGTAGTCGATCGCGGTGGACCCACTGGCCAGAAGATTGCCCAGTTCCGGCTGCGGCGGCTGGATGCCGGCGCCGAGATAGGACAGGCCGGCGCCGATCACGACGACAGCTGCGCCGTTGAGTGCCGCGATGTTGAGGAGAACCGTGGAGATGTGCGGCAGGATATGCCGGCGCAGGATCGTCAGCTTGCCGACGCCGTGGACTGCGGCGGCTTCGACGAAGCCTCTGCCGCGCAAACGCAGCACCTCGCCGTAGACGAGTCTCGCAGTCCACGCCCAGTAGAGGGCCGTCACCACGACGACGATGCCCCACATTCCGCGGCCGACGATACTGGCCAGAGCCAGTCCGGACAGCACGATGGGAATCGACAGGAACACATCGACGACCCGCATGAGTCCTTGTTGCACAACAGGTCCGAACGATCCCGCGATCAGACCCACCACCGTGCCGACGAGCATCGACGTGACGTTGGCCGCGATCGCGATCACGAGCGTTGCCCGCAGTCCCGAGGCGCTCCGGGCGAGGAGGTCCCTGCCGAGCGAGTCCGTGCCCGCGAGATGGCCGGGTGACAAGATGCCCAGGGGGCTTCCCAGATCCGTCAGGCCGTCTCGGTGGAGCACGTAGGGAGACCCGAACAGTGGCGAGGCGACTGCGAAGAGAATGAGGAGGCCGAGTAGGGAAAGGCCGATGTAGAGCAACTTGCTTCGCCGAACCGCCTTGGTCGGTTTGGCCGGCACTTCGACGTGTTCGTCCCGAACGGCTGCCGCAACAATGGTACTCACATCACACCCAGATTCGGTCGTAGTAGGTGCCGGTCTCGGCCCGCATTTGGTAGTTCTGGACCCGCGGTGACCGCATCGCATAGAACTGGAGACTGCCGATGAACACACCCGGCGCGTCCTCGGCCACGAGCGCTTCGGCGCGCGCAAGATGCGCATTGCTCTCTTCGCGCGTCAGGCTCGCCAGTGAACGGCCCGCCAGGTCGTCGACTCGGGGGTTGGAATATCCCTGGAAATTCGACGACGCCCCGGTCACAAAGTTGCTCGCGAGAATATCCAGTCCGGTCGGCTGAACCTGGTAGAACTGCCTGCCGAAAACATCCGCCTCGCCGTTGTCCAAAGCCGTCCAGAATGCGGCGTTACTGAGCGTCGTGATGTTGAGGTTCACATTGATCTCTGCCCATTGCTGCTGCAATACGAGGCTGGCGGATTTCCAATAGTCGTCGTCATTGCAGAAGAATTCGAGTTCGAGGGAATCGACACCGGCGTCTTTCATGAGTGCCTTCGCGCGCGTGAGATCGTACGAGTACGGCGGAACAATTCGTTGGTAGTCGGGCTCGTCCTCGGGAATTATCGCCCCCCAGGATTTCTGCAGTCCGCGCGAGTATTTGGCCAACTGGTCTTTGTCGGTGGCCCAATTGAGCGCCTGACGGACACGCGGATCCGCGAGCTTGTCGGTCGCGACGTTGAGAGCCGCCCAGCCCGCCCCCAGAACGGGGATGAACTTCGTGTACGTCTCTCGCAGTTCCGGATTACCCTGCACCCGCTCGGCGATGGTCGGCGTGAGCCCCTCGCCGAGGATGTCGACATCGCCGTTCTGGAGTTGCAGGAACTGCATCGAGGGATCGATGCCCCATCGATAGACGACCTCGTCCAGAAACGGCAGTCCCGGCCACGGATAGTAGGGGCTGCGAACGAACACCGACCGCCGGTTCTTGGTGTCGTACGACGTGATCATGAAGGGCCCGTTGCCCACGGGCGTCCGGCTGAATTCCTCACCGAGGCGTTCGACCTCCTCCCGCGGCAGGGCCACCGCGTAGGGCTGGGCCATCAAACTCGTAAACGTCACGTCCGGCGCCGACAGCTCCACGATGAGGGTGAGATCATCCTGCGCGTAGACGCCGGGAAGCGCGGTCGAGATGCCGGCGAGATAGTCCTCACTTCCCACTATCGAGCCGAAATAGCCTGAGGCCCAAGACTCTGTCGCCGGATCGAGGAGTCGCCGCCACGCGTACACGTAGTCGTCGGCGACGACGGGACGTCCGTTGTGAAACTTGACGTCGGGACGAAGTCGGATGACGTACCGAGTACCGTCCTCGGAAATCTCCGGCAGCGCGGCTGCCGCGGCGGGCGCGGGCCCTCCCGCCTGTCCTTCGAACCGGAACAGCGGGAGATAGAGCAGGCTCGTCACCGCCTCCCACGAATGCAGGTCGTAGCCGAGTTGTGCGTCGTAGGAGTTGCCCTCCGCGGTCCACGCGGTGACGACACTTCCACCACTGCGGCCGTGCACGACATCGCCGGGTCCCGGCGGCGCCGCCGGGACACCGGACGGGGGTCCGACCATTTGAGCGCCGGGGACTGTAGTGCGTCCACAGGACGCCAGTGCGAGCGCTACTGCGCCCACGCCGCCGAGCGCGAGAAATTTTCGGCGACTGACTGCATCGAAACTCACGGATCCGCTCCTTCTAGGGCCTCGAGTCGGTAGGTTCTCACCACCCCGGCCTGCAGACTTTCAATCTATGAAAGCCGCTTTCGTTATTCATAGTAGCGCTGAAGTGACCGGCGCCACAAGGCTTCACACGGAATCGACACCGAGATTTTCGTCGGAAATCCGGAGTCAGCGCTGAATGTTTTTGACCTCGAGAAACTCACGGAGACCGTGAATTCCGAGTTCCCGACCGTTACCCGATTGTTTGTACCCGCCGGTCGGCGCAAGCACGTTGAACGGTCCACCGTTGACGACTACGCGACCCGTCTCGAGACGGCGCGCGAGCGCCAGTGCGCGATCGTTGTCTTCGGACCACACCGCACCGCTCAACCCGTATATCGAACTGTTGGCGATCCGCACGGCGTCGTCGTCGTCTTCATAGGAAATCAGGAGGGCGACCGGCCCGAAGATCTCTTCGGTCGCAATTGTCATTTCCGGATCGACGTCGGCGAAGACCGTCGGAAGAATCCAGAATCCGTTCTCCATCCCGGCAGGAATCCGGTCCGGCGGGCACACTCCGCCGACCACGAGACGTGCGCCCTCGGAGAGGCCGGCGTCGAGATGGCCGATCACGGATTCGTATTGCGCGCGCGTCGCGACGGGCCCGATGTGATCGCCCCCGAGTCGTGGATCGCCGATCGTCCAACGGGACGCGATATCGGCCGACAACTCCACGGCTTCGTCGTACCGGCCGGCAGGGACGAGAATGCGGGCACACGACGTACACGTCTGACCCGAGTTGAAGAACACGTCGGTCAAGGCACCCGACAGCACCCCGGCAAGGTCCGTGACATCGTCGACGATGATCGCCGCGGACTTACCGCCGAGTTCGAGCCCCACTCGTTTGATCGAGTGCGCCGCGGCGATCGACACCTGCCTGCCTGCGTTCGTGGACCCGGTCAGCGAGACCGCGGCCACGTCCGGATGCGCGACAAGCGCCGCGCCCACCACGGACCCGTGACCGGGGACGAGATTGACCAGACCGGCCGGTGCACCGCATTCGCGTGCGACTTCCTCGATCGTGGAGACCAGCAGGTACCCGTCGAGCGGTGAGTCGATGCTCGGTTTGAAGACCACCGTGCACCCGCCCGCGAGGGCCGCGGCGATCTTGACCGACGCGAGGTAGAGCGGGTAGTTCCAGGGGGTGATCGCCGCGACGACCCCGATCGGCTCGTGGACGATCAGCGAGTTCCCCAGCGCCTCCTCCCACTCGAATTCGTTCACGAGTTTCGCGTAGGACTCGAAAACGGCGATCGCGAGATCGGTCTGCGTGCCGCGCGCGTTGTCTGCCGGCGCGCCCATCTCCAGGCTGATCAATTCTGCGAACTCGTCACGTCGCAGTCGAATGCGCTCCGCAACAGCCTCGAGGAGCTGGGCTCTGACCGGAGGTGATGTGCGCGACCATCGGAGCCCCGCAGTGCGGGCGGCGTCGACGGCGAGGTCGACATCAGCTGCGCCGCCGATGGCGACCTCACCGCAGACCCGGGCCGTTGCCGGGTTCACCACCTCGGCAACCGCCGGGTCCACCGGCGGACGCCATTGTCCGCCGATGGACAGGCAGTCGTACCGAACCGCGGCCGAACCAGGCGCGAGTTCGAAGGTCACGCGCCCCGGGTCCCTTCCGAGTACCTCTCGAGCACCCACTTCTGGAACCCGCCGATGAGCGCCTCGGACTGGAGCATGATCCGCCCTTCGGTCAGCGACCCCGAACGGATACCTTGCTGTACCGACTCCACCAGTACACGATCCTCGACGCCGACCTGATCGTCGAATACCAGCATGTCATCGATCCACTGCTGAGTGACGTCCGCGCTGAAGAAGTAGTCGAGGATCCCGTGACAGTCGTTGGGTCCCGTCGGCACCATCGGACCGATCGACAGGTTCGGCAAACCCGGATTGATGTTGATCTTCAGGTTGGGGAAGATGGCGAAGTATCGACCTTCCGGAACCGCTCCGTCTCGTCCCGTGTATCCCTCGGAGCGAGGGACTGCGTTGACGGGCAACGGACGCAGCGGTCCGTTCTGCCACGCGAAGGTGTGCTCCAGTTCGAGCTGATAGGCATCCATCTGGGTGTCCAGCACGTCGCTGAATCCGGGGTGCGCGGTCGGGCAGTGATAGCACTCCAGATAGTTCTCCATCGCGACCTTCCAGTTGCAGGCGATGTCGTACTCCGACCGGAAGTGAAACCTCAGGTCGTCGACGTCGATCCCGGCAGCCGCGATCAGATCCGGCACCTCACCCAATTGGTCGAAGAGATCAGCCGGGGAGTCGTCGAGATGCGCAAACAGGAACGGCCCCCACGTCTGCGCGGACGCCTTGCGCAGTCCCAACTGCTGCTGCGGAAAGCACTCCTCGGATGCCGAACGCGGTGCGCCCTTGAGGCTTCCGTCCAGACCGTACGTCCAGGCGTGGTAGTGACACTGCAGTGTTCGGCGCTGACCCTTCTCGTCCAGTACAACCTTGGCCGCGCGGTGCCGGCACACGTTGTGGAAGGCATTCAGCGATCCATCCCGATCGCGAACGATCACGATGGGGACGTCGCCGATGTCGGCGGTGACGAACATCCCGGTCTCTTCGACATCTGCGGCGCGACCGACGTAGTGCCAGCTGGATGCGAAGATCGCCTTCTTCTCCGCCTCGGCGACCTCGGGAGAGGTGTACCACTCGAGGGGAAGCGTCTTTCCTTCCTCCAGGTGTTCCGCAACTCGCGCCGTCTCGTCCGTGTTCACGGAGAAGCTCTCCGTTGCAAGCGTATCGGTCATGATTCAACCCCTTCCCGCGGCGGCTACCGCTTGTTCTGTGTCGGCGGATCTGTCCCCGCCGTCGTGCATCGAGACTCCGACCGATCGGCCACCGTCCGCGGCGAAAACCGCCCCGGTGACGTATCGCGATTCGTCACCCAGCAGGAATGCCGCGACGTCGCCGATGTCCTCCGGCGTGCCGAACCGGCCCATCGGGATCAGTTCCAGCATTCGCTCCTTCGCTCCGGGTGTCGAGAGAATGCCGGCCACCGCGTTGTCGGTCGGGACGAAACCGGGAGCGAGTGCGTTGACGCGGATGTTGTTCGGCCCCCACTCGCGTGCCACGGACTTCGTGAAGGCGATCATCCCGGCCTTCGCTGCCGCGGAGTGGGCCACCAGCGGTGCTCCGGTCCACGCATAGCTCGCGACGATGTTGAGAATTACCCCCGGCCGCGACTCCCGGATCAGACGCCGCGCGAAGGCTTGCGAGGCATTGAAGGTGCCGTAGAGAGAGATCTCGACGACCGCTCGGAAACCACCGAACGACAGATCCACAGTCGGCGCAGTGAAGTTGCCTGCCGCGTTGTTGACCAACGCATCCACACTGGGGAGCGACTCGAACAGAGCGGCGACGCCGTCGTGATCCCTCACATCGACTGCGTGGATAGCACAGGTGCCAGGCGCGTCCTCGAGCCGCTCGGCAGCGCTGCTGAGTTTGTCGATGTCACGAGAGACGAGGACGACGTGGTGCCCATCGTCGACCATCCGCCGAGCGATGCCGAATCCGATACCACTCGCTCCGCCGGTGATGACGACGGTCCGCGGATCGTGCCGGGTCATCGGACACCCTCGCGCGCTGCTTCCAGCGCCACCACGATCCGGGGTGTCCAGGAACGCAGCGCCTTGATTCGCCGTGAGTATCGCTGCAGGGGGAATTCGAGGGTGAATCCCAGTGCGCCGAGGATCTGGTGGCAGTCCTTGGCGACGCCCGCAGCCGTGCCGACCGCACGGCGCACGACGAACTCACTCGGCAGGTCCTCTGCCGCCATCTGGAGCCCCTCGGTCGCGGTCGCAGCATCCGCGAGCTTCTTCGCCACCGAATCCAGGGCGGACAGTGGCTTTCCGAAGGCGATGCGGTTCTCGGCATGGTTCAGTGCCAGCTCGAGCGCGCCCGCGGCCAGACCAGCGGTGTAGCCCGTCATCGCGGCGTACCAGGCGTCCACACTCGCGGACGGGACGGCCTGCTGTGCGATCGGAGTGGTCGACACGATCGAGACGCCCTGTGCGTCGATGTAGTTGACCGGCGTGGCTTCCACCACCTCGACGAGCTGGGCCGCGCCGCGACCACAGAGCCACACGGTGTCACCCGGCAGTGAGTACCTCGCCAAGGTGACATCGCCGTTCTCACACGATGCCACGGCCACACCGTGACCGAGAAGGGCATCGATGCAGTCGACGGAAACCAGTGCCCGTCCGAGTTCGACTGCGCCGGCGCCGAGGAAGTCGCGTCCCTGCTGTTCCGAGGCGAGATCGAACCAGCCTGCGCGCGAGAGGTTCTCGCGCACCGCAGCGTCGCGATCGTCCGAGGGACGATCGGGCGCCCAGGATCCCGTCGTCGGGAAAGAACTGCAGATCTTCTTCACCGAAGACGCGAACTCTCGAACATCGTCTTTCGTCATCGTTGTGTTTGCAGTCATCGCGCTGTCGCGATCCCTTCCGAAGTGTGTGTTGCGCTGACGAGTTCGGCCAGCTGCTGAGTGTGTTCGCCGAGACGCGGTGCAGAACCGGCGTCGGGTCGGGCCTGTCCGTCGATCTTGAAGATCGATCCCAGTACGCTGACGGGACCTATCTCGGGCTGTTCGATCGTCTGCACGAGTCCGTTGGCGCGCACCTGCGGTAGAGAGTGCGCTTGCGTGATCTCGCGAACAGGCCCGGCGGGAACGCCGAGTTCCTCGAATGCCGCGATCCAATGAGAGACGCTATCGGTCTTGATCACCTCGGCGAATCGGTGTTTCAGCGAACTCCGCATCTCCCGTTCCGCCTGGTCGGCGGGATCGGCCTGTGGGTTGACCGCCCACGGGTCGTCGATACCGAGTAGCGCCTGGACTTTCCGGCGCTGCGCAAGATTGAGACAGGCAAGCGCGATGAATCCGTCCGAGGCGCCGTAGCAACGGTAGTACGGTTCCAGTTCGTCCGACTCCGTCACCGTTTCGGCCAGTTGCTCGAGTCTCGTCTCGTCGCAGACAGCGGGCGCGTCGTCGAACTCGCTGTCTCCGACCGACACGAACCGCTGTACCTGCACGGCCAACGACGCTCCGAGCAGCGACACCTCGAAACCTTTGGACACGCCGGTCTCGCCGTGTCGCCGGAAGCGGTCGGTGAGACCGGCAAGCGCCGCCGCGAAGGTGAGCAAGCCGGCCGTCAGATCGGCCATGGCGATGCCACCAGATCGGCGTGGTACGGGATCACCACTGCGCGCGTCGGCGAGCAGGAGTCCGGACGCCGCCTGTGCGATCAAGTCGTAGCCGAGGGTCTGCGATTCGGGCCCGTCGGTGCCGAAGGCCGACACGCAGCACCACACCGCGTCGGGGTTGACGGATTTGACGGTGTCGCGATCCAAGCCGAACCGCAAGGCCCGTTCGGGGGGCATGTTGTGGATCACGACATCCGCGGTACGGATCAACGCACGACTGAAGTCCTGTCCTCGTTCAGTTTTCAGGTCCGCGACCACTGACTTCTTGTTGCGATTCAGCGAGATGAACCATCGTCCGCCATCCGGAGTCAACGGCTCGTAGTGCCGCCAGGCGTCACCGTTCGGGGGTTCCACCTTGATGACTTCCGCGCCGAGATCGGCCAGCATCATCGCCGCGAACGGGCCCGCGACGTACTGCGCATAGTCGAGCACACGCAGCCCGGCGAGCGGCTTGGCGGTCGGTACGGTCATGACGCTGTGCCTACTCTTCGCCTGGAGATGTTCTTGCGTTGAATATCCGAAACACCGCCCGCGATGGTGGTCGCCGCCGCTGCGCGTGCTAGTGCCGCTAGTTTGCCGTCGAGCACTGCGCCCGGGCTGCTTTCGATCAACGCACGGGGTCCGAGCACCTCTACCGCCGTGTCTGCCAGTTCCTGCAACAGCAAGGCGATCGACAGTTTGGCCATCGAGGATTCGGCGCTCGCGTCCTGTCGTGCGTCGAGCCGCTCCGTCGCCCGGCGTCCGTGCAGGCGCGCGATCTGCGCGTCGCCGCGGAGCCCTGCGAGAATCTCGCGGTCCTTCGGCGCCGTGACCAGAGGGGCCATGTCGTCGAGAAGACGCAGGACGATGCCGACTTTCTCACTGGTAACCCGCTCGAAATCGAGTGTGCCCATGAGGATTTCCCAACCCGCATTCTCCTCGCCGACGATTTGATCGGCCGGGATGGACACGTCCGTCAACGTCAGTTCGCCGAGGGTTCCGCCTCCCAGTGTCTTGTGGACGTCCACGAGGATGCCCGGCGTGGTGATGTCCACGAGGAAGACGGAGAGTCCACGGTGACGTGCCTCGGTGGAACCGGTACGGACTGCGAGGTAGACCCAGTCGGCATGTTCGGCGCTCGATGTCCAGATCTTGCGGCCGTTCACGATATACCGGTCACCGTCGCGGCGCGCCGTGGTGCGAAGTGACGCGAGGTCGGTGCCCGCTTCGGGCTCGGAGAACCCCTGGCAGAAGATCATGTCGCCGGAGGCGATCTGCGGGAGGAAGATCTGGCACATTTTCTCACTGGCGAACTGAAGTAGGGCATTCCCAATTGTTTTCACCGACAGCAGGTAGCTCGAGAGTGGAAGCCAGTTGTATCCGAGCTGCTCCTCGACGGCGAATGTGAACAGTGCGTCCAGCCCGCGGCCGCCGTAACGCTGCGGCCAGTGCATCCCGATGAGCCCGGCCTTCCCGTATGCCGCATATGCCTCGCGGGAGTCGGCGTCGGAAGGTGAACCCTGATTGCTCGGCACCCCGCAGCCACTGACTGCAAACTCCTGCGCCAAACGGGCTGCCGTTGCAGCCGTGTCCTCGAGCGTGAGAGCGGGGTTTGCGATCTCAAAGCCTGCCGTAGTCATAGGCTTGCCTCAACTCCATTTGGTTTCACTGTATGGAAGTAACTTTTGCTATATGAGAATAGCTCTGCGGATTGGCGAGTGTCAATGAAAATTGGGCGCCCGTGCGAAGGTCAGATGTCGAGGACCAGGCGCGGCGAGCAGGAACGCCCGACGCAGATCATCATGACCGCGTTGGAAGCCCGCTCCTCGTCCGTGAGCACGTCGTCCTGATGCTCCGGCTCACCTTCGACCACACGGGCTTCACAACTGCCGCAATACCCTTCGCGACATGCCCACGGCCAGCCGGGGACGACCTCGAGCACCTGATCGAGAATCGACTCCCCCTCGTCCACAACGACCGTCTTCCCAGTCGAGGCCAACTCGACCTCGAACCGCGCCAACCCGGACGTGGCGCCGGCATCGCCGGCTCGGCGCGTCGAATCACCGGGAAGACGAGCACTTCCGAAGCGCTCGAAATGCAAGGCGCCGACATTCGCGTGATTCGCGCAGCACTCCTCGACTGCCCGCAGCAGCGGTTCCGGACCACAGCAGTAGACCTGCGTACCAGCCGGAGCGGCAGCGAGCGCCCCCGCTATATCGATCCGGCCGCGCGAGGATTCCGGCACGAAGTCCGTGTCACCCTGCAGCTTTCGAAGTTCCTCGAGAAAGGCCATCGACTCGGTCGTCCTGCCGCCGTATACAACTCGCCAGCGCTTCCCCGCCGCCGCCACCGCACGGGCCATGGGGAGGATCGGCGTGATGCCTATGCCGCCGGCGATGAACAGGTACGACTCGGCGTCGACGAGGGGGAAATGATTCCTCGGTCCGCGGACCTCGATCGTCGCCCCGGGGGCGATCGAGGCGTGAAACTCGCGGGACCCACCACGCCCTTCGGGCTGGTCGAGCACCGCCACCATGTAACTGCGGTCATCCGAGGGATCGCCGCACAACGAGTACTGGCGAGCGAGACCCGACGGGAGGGTGAAGTCCAGATGGGCGCCGGGTTCCCATGCCTCCAAGGCGCCGCCATCAGCGCGTTCGAAGCGAAACGACGAGATACCGTCGGCTTCGCGCCGCACTTCACGGGTCACCAAGAAGGTCGACTCCACCCTCCCCGTTGCGCCGTGACTTTCAGGGAGAGAAATTGACTTTCGCATAGCGAGAACAGTACGGACGGCAAGAACTGGCCGTCAACAGTCAGTTGCGGCCTGGAACGTCTCGCGGTCGAAGCGGTTAGCGCGCCGAGACCGCTGCCGCCACGTCGCGCAACATGGCAATCGCCGTAACCCGGAATTCATCGGTCGCTCGACTGAGCGGCAACGAGATGTTGATCCCGCGCAGAGTCCCGTCCGACTGAGGTGGCAACGCGATCGCGATAGAGGTCAGGCCGATTTCGTACTCTTCGTCCGAGATCGAGATCCCGGTCTTGCGAACCTCGTCCAGCCGCTTCTTCAGTTCCGGCCAATCGGCTGCGGTTCGCTTCGTCGTCCGATGATACGGACCTTCACCGATACGCTCCTTGACCTCCGCGTCGTCCAACTGGGCGAGCAGCGCCTTCCCCAGAGCCGTGTTGTGCGCGGAGATCCGCGCACCGATCGTCGCCTGCGGCGTGAGCATGCGCGATCCAGTCACCCCATCCAGGTAGACCACCCACGGTCCGAGCAACATGGCCAAGTTCGTGGTTTCACCCGACTGCTTCGACAACTCGTGCAGCTTCGGACGTATCACCACGGTCGGATCGCTGCGAGCGATCAGCGGTCCCGCGAGCTGCAGAAGCGTGCTGCCCAATCGCAGGTTTCGACCGCCCGCGACCGGCTCGAGGAACCCGTGACCGACCAGAGTCCCCACCAACCGGTGGACGGTCGGCATCGGCAGGCCACACCGTGACGCGATGTCGCTCTGACTCAACTCCGGATCGTCCTCCGAGAAGAGCTGCAGAATCTCCAGACCGCGAGCGAGGGTCTTGACCGAGCTTGGCGAGGCTTCCGATTGCGCGCGCACGTCTGAAGTGGACATGCACGCAAAGCTACTAGCACCCCGGCCGCGCTGGGACGGCATCCCCGCCGAGCGGGACACAACCTCCTCGGCTGAACATACGGCCGCGGCCCTGTCCACCCGACCGGGAAACCAGTGCCTGCCTCGCGGGAATTCGGGCCTTGACGGCCATATCCCCCGGTAGATACAGTTCTCGTCATTCGGAAGTTGATTTCATTCCTCGAAACTCCTCGCTTCTGGAGCGAGACGGGAATGACTTCCGGTCGCTGAAATCTACAGGTGAGCAGCGCCGCCGGCATTCGTGCAGCTTCTCCTGCACTCCTGGCCTCACAATCGCTGCCCAGGCCTTACACACCATGAGCCACACTGTGGTTCGAACATCACGAAGCGGAGAAGCAATGCTGGACGTGGTAGTCCTCGGGGCCGGGCTCGCCGGCCTCTCAGCCGCGCGAGATCTCATGCACGGAGGTCTCGATGTCCGGGTCCTCGAGGCCCGGGATCGCGTCGGGGGCCGGGTCAAACAGACCCGACTCGACGATGGTCGGATCGTTCAGCTCGGCGGCGAGTTGGTCGGGAATTCCCACACGTCGTACATCGGTCTGGTGAACGAACTCGGATTGTCGCTGCGTGACAGCTACATCTCCGAGCCCGGGCAGACGGTGTGGGATATCGACGGAACCGTCCTCCGTGGCGACCTCGCAACCTGGATGGCCGAAGAAGATGTTGCGGACTACGAGCGTGTAACTCAGATGATGGTCGCTCTCGCGAAGCAAGTTCAGCCCGAAAATCCGTGGGCACATCCCGACGCGAACGTGCTGGACTCCCTGTCGTTCGCCACGTGGCTCGACGAGGTCGCAGCTCGACCCGCGGTGAGTCGCATGTTCGAGCTGGCCAAGGCGGGACTGGCGGCCGATGGCACGGCACGAACTTCGCTCCTCGCCGAGCTGCGCAAGATGTCTTCTGTCGGCGCGACCGCCCTCGAGAGGTATTACGACATCGACCAGTGGACTCGGTCGACGGTTGCGGAGGGTAGCGCAACGGTCGCACATCGTATGGCTACCGAGCTCGGAGACCGAATCGAAGTGTCGAGCGCCGTCACCGCTCTCCACATCGAGCCCCACCGAGTCACCGTGGAGCTCCGTGGCGGTCGCACGGTCGCCGCCGCAAATGTGGTGTGTGCGATTCCCGTTGCTCCTCTCAGGCGGGTCGCCATCACCGGGCTGACGTCCGAGCGCCTCGAATCCCTTCACTGGATTCGCAACTCGCTCACGGCGAAAGTGGTCGCCGCGTACGACACTTCATTCTGGCGCGGCCAGGGTCAGAGCGGATCCGCCTACGGCGATGGACTTCTCGGATCTACCTGGGTGCAAGGGCCGGGTGTGCTGTCCGCACTCGTGCCCCCGGCGCAGTTGTCGTTCCACCTCGCCGGAGATCAGGCCGCGCGTGACGTGGACGCCCGCGCGGCATTGGCACGGATGTACGGGGAGGCTGCCGCCCACCCGACGGCACTGTTCACCGAGGAATGGTCGATCAAGCCATACTCGTTGGGTTACATGGCGCATTACGCTCCCGGTGATCTCTCCGCCATCGGTCCGCTACACGCGGCGCACGAGCCGCCGTTCTTCGTCGCCGGATCGGACTACTGGGTCGCCGGCTACATGGAGGGCGCAGTCAGGACCGGGCGTTCGGCAGCCCAGGCGGTACTGCGGCGATAGTCCGCTCGGTCCGCCGGCAGCACACCTGCCGACCCGAGCCCTGGAAATTCACCTGCTCGACAACATGTTCCGTCATCGCACGAGATCGCCACCGATCCCGTGCGATGACGTGCTGTCAGCTCGCTGTTCACAATCACGAATGAGGGAATGAATGAGCAAAATCCGTAAGGTAGGCCTGCTCCGTGGAGCCCGACTCCTCGGCCTAGGTGCCGCTGCGGCTGTAGTCCTCGGCCTGATGTCCACGGGTGCGGCCAACGCCGACACTTTCGTGCCGCTGCCGGGTGGCGAGAAGGTCGTCAACGCCGGAAGTATCACGGCCAAGATCGCCCGCAACGCGGAGAGCGCTCTGGTTTCGCCGTCGCTGGCCGCCAATGGTGCGGGCCGCACGGCGTGGGTGTCGGGCGATGCGTTCGCCGAGCTCGGCGGCGAGATCCCGGAGGAAGGCGCGACGCTGACCACGGGCTACATCGTGGGTTGCCAGGCCGACATCACCGGCCTCGAAGGTGGTCTGAGTGCCGATCTCGGTCTCGACTCGCTCGGCCTGGGTGGTTCGCTGTCGATTCCGATCAGCGCCGGTGAGGTGAAGTTCGCCAAGATCAAGTCCAAGACGGACCTGAAGCCGGGCGTCTCCGCGATTCAGTACCGCGACCAGCAGATCGAGCTCCAGGGTTGCGGCGGCTACGCGCAGGCTCGCGCATACACCGTCCTCGAGATTCCGGGGAACCACTACGTCAAGTCGACCCTCTACGGGCAGCCGTTCAGCATCGGCTGATTGCTCGCACCGACACCATTCACGACTTCTCGCGTTAGCGACATTCACCCTGGAGGGAACAATGAACAGTAAGACCCTGCGCCACGGCGCCAAGGCTGCCGGCGTGGTCGCCGCGGCCACCGTCGCGATCGGCCTCGTCTCCACCGGTGCGGCCAACGCCGACACCTTGGTTCCGTTGCAGGACGGAACCATCACCCAGACGCTGCTCGACGGCACCGTCGTGACCGTGCGCACGACCGGCAACACCACGAACATCAGCTTGTCGATGGGGTCGACCCCCCTGCACCGCAATGTGTGGGCGTCGGGCACCATCGATGTCTCCATCGACGGCGGCACCGCCGAGGGTGGCAACATCGATGCCGGGTACATCGTGGCGTGCCAACTCGACTTCGGCGGCGAAGTTAGCGGTGGCGCAGCCGGCGGAGCGTCGTGGGACGACATCCAGGCCGGTGCGGTCGGTAACCCGATCAGCACGAGCGACACGGCCGGCGGCGGCGGAATCTCCATCGCCCCCGGCCAGGCTGTCAGCGTCCCGATCCTCGACGTCGAGTACATGGA
Organism: Rhodococcus sp. NPDC127593; assembly: GCF_042671975.1. Classification (NCBI taxonomy): domain Bacteria; kingdom Bacillati; phylum Actinomycetota; class Actinomycetes; order Mycobacteriales; family Nocardiaceae; genus Rhodococcus; species Rhodococcus sp. NPDC127593. The sequence continues at coordinate 19,439 of NZ_JBHXWI010000055.1, forward strand.
CAGCTACGGCGCCGAGGCGCACACCAGTGACTTCGATTTCGAAGGCAACAGCGGTGGATTTACCTACTCGGACGAGACGTTCGGTGTCTCCGGTTGCGCCGGCTACGCGCAGGCCCGCTCGTACGCGACCGTTTCCGTCTCGACCGACTCGGTCGATGGCACCGTCACCCTGTGGGGACAGCCCTTCAGCCTCGGCTGACCGCCGGGCACCGGCTCTCCCGCGTGCCAGTCAGGCGTGCCCGACATTCGCGACAACGCGCACGGTGCGGCTCAGCTCACCTTCTTGATCAGGTCGGCGAGCTCGGCCAGTTCGACGGCGTCGAGGTCGGTCAACGGCGCGCGGAGAGGGCCGGCGGGTCGGTCGATCACCGTCATGCCGGCCTTGATGATGCTGACCGCGTATCCCTGCTTCTTGTTGCGCAGGTTGCAGTACGGGATCACGAACTCGTTGAGCGCGTTGATGACGAACGCGTTGTCGCCGCTGCGGAGCGCGTTGTAGAAGTCGATCGCGAACTTCGGCACGAAGTTGTAGATGGCCGAGGAGTACGTGGTGACGCCCAGTCCGAGATACGGCAAGGCGAACATCTCGGCGGTGGGCAGTCCGCCGACGTAGGTGAGCCGGTCGCCGAGGCCGGCGTAGATGCGCGTCATCTGCTCGATGTTGCCGACACCGTCCTTGAAACCGACCAGGTTCGGGCAGCTGTCCGCGAGCTCCGCGACAGCGGCCTCGGTGTAGACGGCATTGGCGCGACTGTAGATCGTCACACCGAGAGTGGTTGCAGCACAAACCTCTTTGACGTGGGCGACGAGACCGTCCTGGCTTGCCTCCGTGAGATACGGGGGAAGCAGCAGGATGCCGTGCGCGCCGACGCTCTCGGCTGACCGGGCCATCTGCACGGCGGTGGCCGTGCCGTAACCGGCAGGCGCAATCACCGGAAGACCGTCGGGCGCCTCCTGCACCGCGGCCCGGACCACCTGCTCCACCTCGGGCGGGGTGAGCGAGAAGAACTCGCCCGTGCCGCCCGCGGCGAACAAACCGGAGGCGTCGAACTGCCCGAGCCAGCCGATGTTCTCGCGGTACGCGGCCTCGTCGAACGAGTGGTCATTCTTGAAATGGGTGACCGGGAACGACAACAGACCGGAGCCGAGCTTGTGGGCAATCTCTTGGGGGGACGCAGTGGCCATGGGTTTCGTTCTCCTCGTTCGCAATCGCGTCACTGTCGGTGCGCGCTGTGTCCAAGGCTAGGAGCGACAACCATTCAAGTCCAACACTAGTTCTGGATACTTTGATACCCAAAAGGTATCGAGGTGTTCAGGAGATGTCGAGGGCGGCGCGGACGATGCTGTCGGTGTCGATACCGTGGTAGCGGTAGACGTCGTCGAGGGAACCGACCTGCCCGAACTTGGAGACGCCGAGTGCCGCGCCGCGAACGTGGTTGATCCCGGCCAGGAACGCCAGGGTGTGCGGGTGCCCGTCGAGGACGGTCACCATCGGCGCCGCCCGATCCGCGGGAAACACCTGGTCGAGAATCCACGACGGCCCGTCGGCCAGTCCGCGGCGCGCCTGCACCGCCTCGAACAACAACCCAGGGCTGGTGACACACACGACGTCCGCGGCGATGCCCTGCTCGGCCAACCGGTCGGCGGCGGTGAGGGTTTCGGTGATCATCGCACCCATCCCGACCAGAGTCACGGCCGGATTGTCGGTGTGCCGCAGCGTGTACGCGCCGGCGACCACCTGACGGCGTCGGCGTTCCCGGGCGGCGGGATCCGACGGCACGGCGGCGAGGGTCTGATCGACCGGGCGGGTCGACAGCCGCAGATACGACGAGGAGCCGTCCGGGCGGCCCAACCGGGAGATGCTGTCGAGGAGCGTCCATTCGACGTCGATCGCGAACGCCGGTTCGTAGCTCACACACCCGGGTTGTTCGAGGCCGATCGAGGGGGTCTTGATCGACTGGTGCGCCCCACCCTCGGCGGCCAGGGTCACCCCGGACGGGGTGCCGACCAGGATCGACTGCCCGCCCGCGTAAATCCCGTACGACCAGGGTTCCAGGGCACGTTCGACGAACGGGTCGTACATCACCCCGATCGGGAACAGCGGCTGCCCCCACCGACTCCAGGTGGCCCCCAGTTCACCCATCAACCCGACCAGATTCGTCTCCGCGATCCCCAGTTCCATGTGCTGCCCGGTGGGCTTTTCCCGCCAGTGCATGATCGTCTCGGCGTCGTCGTCGAACCAATTGCGGCGCTCGTTCGGCGACCACACCCCCACCTTGTTCAACCAGCCGGCCAGGTTCGTGGTGGAGCTGACGTCGGGGCTGACGGTGACGACCCGTTTCGCCGCCTCCGGCGCCTCCCGGGACAGATCCAGCAGCGCACGACCCAATGCCGCCTGAGTGGTCGACGTCCCGGACGGGGTGCGGCCGATGTCGGCCGGCACCGAAGGCGGGGTGGCCAGGTCGACGGGTTCACGGGTGAGCCATTCGGCTGAGGCGGCGCAGACGCGCCCCGCGGTGCTGTCCGGGGCGAACCGTGCCCACGGGTCCGCCGGGTCCATGCCCAATTCGGCGGCGAGCTGTTCGTACTGCTCCACCGTCAGCAGCGACGAGTGATTCTGCGGATGCCCCTGCGTCGGCAGGCCCCGGCCCTTGATCGTGTAGGCGATGATCACCGTCGGGCGGGTGTCGTCGATCTGCGCATAGGCGACGCGGAGCGCGTCGAGGTCGTGACCGCCGAGATTGCGGATCGCCGCGAGGAGGGTGTCGTCGTCGAGGTCGGCGATCAGCGATCCGATCGCGGCGGCGTCGGGGCCGTCCCCGGGCAACCGGTCTCGTACCTGCGCGGCGTCGCAGCGCAGCAGACGCTGGTATTCGGGGTTGGGCATGTCCAGGATCCGAGTGCGCAGCGCCGGCCCGCCGGGGCGGGAGAACAGCGACTCGAGCAGGGTCCCGAACTTGACGGTGAGCACCTGCCAGCCGGCGGCGGAGAACATGGCTTCGAGCCGGCCGGCGGCGATGTTCGGCACCACCCGGTCCAGGGACTGCCGGTTCAGGTCGACGATCCACACGATCTCGCCGAGTTCGGACACGGAGTGATCGAGGATCGCCTCCCACACCGCGCCCTCGTCCAGTTCGGCGTCGCCGACGAGGGAGTACTGGCGGCCCGTCCCCGCCGACCCGATCTGGGTGTTCACGTAGCGGCGGGCGATGGCACCCCAGATCGGGGCGGTCGCGCCGATGCCGACCGACCCGGTCGAATAGTCCACCGGATCCGGATCTTTCGACCGGGACGGGTACGACTGCAGCCCACCGAACTCCCGCAAGGTGGTCAGATACTTTTCGTCCAACTCACCGAGCAGGTAGTTGATGCCGTGCAGCACCGGGGAGGCGTGCGGTTTCACCGACACCCGGTCACCCGGCCGGAGCTGCTCGAACCAGAGCGAGGTCATGATGGTCGCGATCGACGCACACGACGCCTGATGACCACCGACCTTGAGGCCCGTGGGGTTCGGGCGAACCCGGTTGGCGTGATGAATCATCGCGGTCGAGAGCCACAACACGCGCTGCTCGATCTCCACGAGCGCTTCCGGATTGGCCGCGCGCGGGGTGAGCTGCGCCGTGTGGTCGTCGATCGTACGGGCGTCGTTCATTGCTTCGTCCTTGCCTGTGAGTTCCTGGCACCGAATCCGATCCTCCTCGGCCCAGTTCGTGGGCGAGGCGGATCGGCGGTGACGGGCAGGCGGACCTGTGGGAACCGACCTCACCGCATCTTCGAGGTCTCGTGTGCAGATCTCTCACAACAGTCGAACATCGGAACGCACTTTGAGCAATACCGAGCGTCAAGCTTGAGCATACTGCGCATGTTCGGAGCAGTCGCCGCGGTCGGTGGTTGGCAAAATGCCCAGCACGACCGCCGCCGCTACCCTCCGGCGCTACCCTGACCTGGAGGCCACGCACACCGACCCAGGGGGAAGCTTGACCACCACACCAGACCGCGTTCGCACGGCGTTCCCGGAGATCAGCTCGCGTGCGTGGGAGCACCCGGCGGATCGGGCGGCGCTCGTCACCCTGCGCACCTTGAAGGGGTTCGACACGGTCTTCCGGACCATCTCGGGTCTGCTGCAGGAGCGTCAGCACCGGCTGATGTACCTGGCCACCTCCGTGCGCGTCGACGAACGGCAGTTCAGCGATCTCCACGACCTCCGCAGCGACTGCGTGCGCATTCTGGGTGCCGACGAGACACCAGAACTGTTCGTGCTGCAGACCCCGGTCGTGAACGCCTTCACCATCGGCATGGACCGGCCGTTCATCGTGGTCACCACCGGAATGCTCGACGTGATGAATTACGAGGAGCAGCGGTTCATCATCGGCCACGAACTCGGGCACGCCCTGTCCGGGCACGCGGTGTATCGCACGATCCTCATGCATCTGATGCGCTTGGCCGGGACCATCGGCTGGATCCCGATCGGCGGGTGGGCGCTGCGGGCGATCATCGCCGCGCTCATGGAATGGCAGCGTAAATCGGAACTGTCCGGCGACCGTGCCGGATTGCTGTGCGGGCAGGACGTCCACACCGCCCTTCGCGTGCAGCTGAAGCTGGCCGGCGGTTCCCGGGTCAGCGAGATCGACACCGACGCCTTCCTGGCCCAGGCCGCCGAGTACGACGCCAGCGGCGACCTGCGCGACGGCGTCCTCAAGCTCCTCAACATCGAACTGCTCTCTCACCCGTTCTCGGTGCTGCGTGCCGCCGAGTTGAAGAAGTGGGTGGACAGCGGCGCCTACGCGGCGATCCTGCGAGGCGAATACCCGCGCCGCAGCGAGGACGACGACGCCAAGATCAGCGAAGAATTCCGCAAGGCCGCGAAATCGTACAAACAGAATTTCGACACCTCGAACGACCCGCTGATCCGCATGCTCCGTGAAATCGGCAGCGGACTGGGCACCACCGTCGACGCCGTCGGAAACGGCGTCGGCGACGTCGCGGCGGACATCAAGGAGCGGTTCACCCATTGGCGACGGAATTCCGACGGCAAGAAGGATTCCGACGACGACAACTGATCAACCATCCGATCCCGGCGGAATCGGATGTGTCAGTGCATCATCCCGCGTCGAATGCGCTCGTTGTGACCGTTCGCTGCCACACAGGCCCAGATCATGCAGATGATCCAGTGCACAAGGAACGGGAAACCGAACGACACGAACGACAGGAAGAACGCGAAGAAGCCGACAGCCAGCATGATGATTCCGCCGGCCACCGACGCGTAGAGCAGTCCGAGCGGCCCGAACAGGAATGCCAGCAGAAATGCGACACCCACACTCTTCGGCGCAACGAGCCCGACCGGCTGGTGCACCACGACGTGATGAGGGACGGAGTTCTGCAGGGCGGGGTACTGCAGCGGCGCCCAGTGCTGCCCGTCCCACCATCGGACCTGCCCGGACCCGGCGGGATCCGGGTACCAGCCAGACGCTGCCGACGGGTTCGGCTGATAGGGAACCGGCCAATTCGAGTTCGGATCGGTCATGACAGCGTTACCTTCCCCCTGGCCCACACAATCGCCCCGGTGGCGACACCGCATTCGCGGTGCAGGCAATGAGGAATCTATCGGAGGTCGGGCGCGATTTCGCGCGCCCGCCCGCTCCGGTCAGTCGGCCATCGCCTCGGCCAACTCTTCGACCTCCTGGATCACCGGTTCGGGCACCCGCACGGGGCCGGGGGTGTAGGTCACCGACCGCAGCCCGCCGGTGAATCGGAAGGTTCCGCGCCGTTCCCGCAGATCCCACACGACGGGTCCGCGGGCGTCGACGCCCACCGAGATCCCGGTCCACGGCGCCATGCCGACCAGCTGGAACTGGTCGTCGAGGGTGGCCACGTCGGTGCTGACCCCGGCCGCGTCGGTGAGGGTGACGGTGAAGTTCCACCGGACGGATTCGGTGGCCTCCGCCCGCACCTGCACGCCCACCACATCCGCACCGAGGGGCGCGGAGGTGTGCGCGACGCGGCCGTAGCTGTTGACCGCGAACACGATCCGGCCGTCCTCGACGTAGAGCACGTATCCGCCGTGGGGGTCACCGTGAGCGACGAGCACCCCTTCGTCGCCCGCGGCGATCGCGTGGGTGGCGACGTCGATGGTGAAGTCGCGGTACTGGATCAGCACACTGGACCGATAGCGTTCCAGCGTCGGGGTACCCGCGAGGATCTTCACCGGCTCCGCGAGTCGGCGTTCGTCGGGCCGCCGCTGCACGGCCTTGCGGTCGTTGAGGATCGGGAACACGGTGTTGTGCCACGCCGCTCGATCCCACGCCTCGGCGAGTTCCCGCACCTTCTCGGGAAAGACACTTGCGACGTCCGTGGTCTCGGCAGGGTCGGATTCGACGTCGAACAGTTGCCACTGCGGATCGTCGACCCGGGTCGGATCCGTCTGCAGCGACAGCAGTTTCCAGCCGTCCCGGTAGAACCCGCGGTGACCACCGAACTCGGCGTACTGCTCCGTGTGAGGGGTGGGCTGCGCGGCGTCCCGCAGGACGTCGGCGATGCTGACACCGTCACGCTCCTGCGCGGGAAGCCCGTTCCGATGGCTCGGAGTCTCGAGTCCGGCGAGATCCAGGAGGGTCGGGGTGATGTCGGTGACGTACGAGTAGTGCTTGCGCAGTCCGGTATCGCCGTCGGCGCGCCCGAGACCGGCGGGCCAGGACAGCAGGAACGGCACCCGGACACCACCGGCGAACGTCTGACCCTTGTAGAAGCGGAACGGAGTATTCGACGCCTGCCCCCAGCCGCGCGGGTAGTGGACGCCGATCTTCTCCGAGCCGATCAGTTCCTCGTCGTGCGGGACGTCGCGCACCCAGTCCGCCGGGACCGGTCCGTGCACGAATTGACTGAAGTACGACCGTGTTCCCGCCGCGCCACCCTCGGCGGTGCCGCCGTTGTCGGAGGTGAACACGATGATGGTGTTGTCGGTCTCGCCGAGTTCGTCGAGGGTGTCGAGCACCCGGCCCACGCTCTGGTCGATGCTGTCGACCATCGCAGCGTAGACCTCCTGGTACCGGGCGAACCGCAGCTGCTCTTCTTCGGTGAGCTCGTCCCACGGCGGGGCGTCGTAGCCGGGTTCGGTGTTGCGTTCGGCCATCTGGGTGCCGGGCGGGAAGAACCCTGCCTCGAGTTGCGCGTCGAAGCGGCTGCGCCGCACTGCGTCCCAACCCTCGGTGTAGCGGCCTCGGTACTTGGCCAGGTCTTCGGGCTTGGCCTGGTGCGGTCCGTGCATCGCGATGTGCGAGAAGTACAGGAAGAACGGCTTGTCGGCGTCGTGGGCGCGCAGGCTCTTGATGCGCGAGATGGCCTTGTCCGTGATGTCGTCGGTGACGTAGTAGTCCGACGGATACTCCTCGACGTCGACCACGGAGTTGTCCGAGATCAACTCGTTCGGGTAGTAGAACGAATTCATTCCTTCGAGCGATCCGTAGTAGCTGTCGAATCCGCGCTGCAGGGGCCAGGAATCGCGGGTGCGACCCGGCGCGAGGTTGGTGTCGCGCGCGAGATGCCACTTGCCGACCGCGTGCGTGGCATACCCGTTCGCGCGCAGAATCTCCGCGAGGCTGAGCGCGTCGTCGGCGAGTTCCATCCGCAGTCCGGGGAAGCCGGGATCGAAGTTGGCCACGCTGCCGTAGCCGGCGCGATGCGGGTTCAGGCCGGTGAGCAGCGCCGCGCGAGCCGGTGAGCAGACCGAAGTGGTGTGATAGTTCGACAGCCGGTAGCCGCTGTCGGCGAGCCGGTTCAGGTTGGGGGTGTCGATCTCGGAGCCGAACGGTCCGATGTCCGAGTATCCCATGTCGTCGATGAGGATGACCACGATGTTCGGTGCACCGGCCGGCGCTGTCGTCTCCGGCGCCCACCACGGCGTCGACTCCGCACTCGTCCGCCCGATATGTCCGCCGAATCCGTCGTACCCTCGCGCGTCCGGCGGGATCTCCTGCTGGCCCGCGACACCGCCGGTTCCGTTACTTCCCACTTCGGGCACGCGCGCAATCCCTTCACTCACGGAGACCGATTTCCCCGTATATGTGGGGGAATAGTACGGTGGCTCACAACCGCGGCGAGTGGTTTGAATCACGAAGATTTCAAGCCACGTTCAGCAGTCTGCTGTGACCTGCATCGCCCGAAATAGGGCGCATAACGTGATCTGCGCTATGAAAGCGGCGACTTTTACACGGGCGTAAGAAATCCAGGACAAGCTTTGCGAAGGCTTGTCCACCGGCAGTCGTCGGCAGCGGCAGGCGCTGGTGAATGTGCTCCTGCCCACGTGTGACCGTCCAGAAAGCTGTACCACTGTGTTCCAGCTCATTTCGATACTCGGCTTTCTCCGGAGAATCGGCTCCACCGCGCTGCCGTCAGTGCGTGCCGCGTTGCTTCGCTTCGCGGGGTACCTGGTGCCGATTGCGCAGACTGCGGTCACCGCTGGGGCGGCGTGGTGGGTGTCGGTCGAGGTGGCCGGTCACGAGCAGCCGCTGCTGGCCCCGCTGGCGGCGGTGGTATGCCTGAGCGTCGCACGGGGTGCCCGCAGTCGCCGGGCCGGCGAGCTGATTGCGGGTGTCACCATCGGAACGATCGTCTCGGACGTCGTCGTGCGGTACATCGGCAACGGGCCGTGGCAGATCTGCCTCGTAGTGGCTGTGGCGATGTCTTTCGCGGTGCTCCTCGACGGTGGTTCGGTGATCGTGCTGCAGGCGGGTTCCTCCGCGGCGCTGGTTGCGGCCATGGCATCCGCCACGAGCGCCCACCCGTTCGACCGTGTCGTGGACGCACTGATCGGGGGTGCGCTCAGCCTGGTGGCGCTGTCCGTGTTGCCCACCGACCCCGTGCGACGGACGCGCCGGTGCGCCGCCGCTGTGCTGGACAGTGTGGCCGCAGCCCTCCGGCAGACATCGAAGGGACTGGCCGCCGGTGACGTCTCCGCGCTGGAGGATGCTCTCGCACTTGCCCGTTCGACGCAGTCGACCATCGACAGCATGCGCGTCGAACTCCGCTCCGGCTCCGAAGTGGCACGGATGTCACCGATCCACTGGCGGGGACGACGCCGCATCGGCCGGCTGGCATCGATCGCCGACCCGATCGACAACGCCGCACGCAACACCCGGGTCCTGGTGCGGCGCGCCCTGATCGCCACGTACGACGGCGAGCGAGTGGACCCGCAGTTGGCGGACGCCGTCTCCGATCTGGCGCACCTCGCCGACCGGATGCGGCTGATGATTCTCGCGACTCCCGCGAAGAAACCCAATGAAATCCAGATCAGCGACGAACTCGAGCGATTCGCGCGCTCACTGCCGCAGCAGGAGATCTCGGCGGGGTTCTCCGCAGCGGTCGTCTCCGCGCAGGTCCGATCCATCGTCATCGACTTCTTCGAAGTGTGCGGGATCCCGCGCGCCGTCTGCCGTCCGATGCTGCCCCGCCCCGCCCACTACGCGGGCGCCGCGTAGCCCGGCGACCTCAGGACATCTCGAGCCGGCACTGTTCCGGCGCGCGAGAGTTGTCGATGACGCAGAACCGGTTGCCCTCGGTGTCCTCCAGCACGACGAAGTCCGAGTCCTCGGGGTACCGGTCCCACGGCACCCGCTGCGCGCCGAGACCGACGAGTCGTTCGATTTCCGCGGCCTGATCCTCGCTGTCGCGGGCGTGCAGGTCGAGGTGCAGCCGTGGCTCGGGTTCCGCGTCGTGTTCGCTCTGCTGGATCGCCAGCAGAAGTCGGCCGTCGGGCAGGGACAGGTTGGTGAAGTTGTTGTCGCCGACCGGCGGGAGCGCAGTCAGTCCGAGTGCCTCGGTCCAGAACCTGGTTGCACGCCCGACGTCGCGTGCCCCGATCACGGTCGTTCCCAAGATGAGCATGAACCGAACTTATCCGCTGCGCCGGGCCGCGGTGGACGATGTGGGGTGTGGATTTCGAGGACCTGGTGTTGCGACCACTCGCCGAGCGGTTGTGCCGCGTCGACGGCGTCGTCGGCGTCACCCTCGGCGGCAGCCGCGCCCGAGGGACACACACGGCGGAATCCGACTACGACCTGGGCGTCTACTACCGCGGGGCCCTCGACACCGACGGGCTGAACGACCTCGCGCAGGAGTGGGCGGGCGCCTCTGCATCGGCGACGCGGACGGGTGAGTGGGGACCGTGGGTCGACGGCGGGGCGTGGCTGACGATCGACGACCGGGCGGTCGACTGGCTGTACCGCGACCTCGACCGGGTGACCGCGGTGTGGCGGGACGCGCAGCAGGGTGTGTACGGGTTTCACGCTCAGACCGGTCACCCGTTCGGGTTCGCGGACTTCGCCTACGCGGGTGAACTCGCGTCGGCGGTGATCCTCGCCGATCCGTCCGGACGCATCGCTGCGCTCCACGCCGACATGCAGCACTACCCGAACCCGCTGCGCGAAGCCCTGGTGCGGCGACTGTGGGAGGCGGACTTCGTCACCATGCTGGCCCGCAAGGCGATCCCGCGCGCCGATGCGACGTATGTGGCGGGCTGTCTGTTCCGCGTGGTGTGCCTCTGCGCGCACGCCCTCCACGCGCACGCCCGGCGCTGGTTGATCAACGAGAAGGGCGCCGTTGCCGCCGCCGGTGCCCTGCCGAACGCACCCACCGACTTCACCGATCGTGCCCACGTCGTCCTCGGCCGGCTCGGAACGACGCCCGACGAACTGACCGCCGCCCTCACCCTGGCCGAACAACTCGTCGAGGACACCCGCAACGCCTGTCCCCTGACGTGAGCGTGCGAACCCTCAGGCGTTCTCCCCGAACCGTCCGCGGGCCTCGACCGGAATCAGCGGCTTCTCCGCCCGCGCCTTGATCTGCTGGACCGCCCACGTATTGCCGTCGGGATCGGCGAATCCGAAGAACGTTCCCCCGTCACGCTCGTCGAACACGGTGATCTCACTGACCTCGACGCCCCTATCGAGCAACTCCTGGCGAGCCGCGGCGGCGTCGGCGACCACCAACTGCAGTCCCCTCATCGACCCCGGTGCCATCTCCGTCTGGGACGGGAGGTCACCGATCACGATCGAGCACCCCGAACCGGCCGGGGTCAGCTGAACGACGTGCATGTGCTCGTTGGTGGTGTCGTGGTCGAGATGGAATCCGAGCTTGTCGCGGTAGAACGCGACGGAACGATCAATGTCACTGACGGGCAGAACGACCACTTCGAGTGTCCAGTCCATGATGCGAGTTCCTCCGAATAGGTGGGGAGCGAAATTGCTCCGCATCAGATGGTGGCGCATCGGGGGCGTCGTCGCCGTCGTTCTGCCGAGAAATCGGGGCTACCAGCTGCGCAACCGGTCCGGGATGACGCGGACGAGCGTCGAGTAGTCCTGCCGGAACTTCTCGGGCGTGTAGTCCAGACCGGCCATGTCCTCGCGGTACTTCTCGACGTAGGTCTCCCACTCCTCCGTCGAGGGACCGTCCGCGTCGACGTGGGCTCTACCGGTGAACACCGACACGTCACCGCCGTTGGCGCTGCTGTTGAAATTGAGCGCAACCTGCGGATTCTTGCCGATGTTCGCGAGCTTGGCCATCAACCGCGGACCGGTGCGCGATCTTTCCCGACGCGGATTGCATTCATTCAGCCGTACGAATGCAGCGGCTTCCCCGACAGCGCCAGCATCGCTTCACCCAACGCTTCGTTCTGGCTGGGGTGCGCATGGATGAATGGCGCGACGTCGGTGGGCAGGGCTTCCCAGGCAACGGCCAGTTGGGCCTCACCGATCAGCTCACCGACGCGGTCGCCGACCATGTGCACACCCACGACAGGGCCGGTGTCGCCGGCTCGGACGACCTTGATTCCACCCGAGGTCTTCAGGATCTGGCTCTTGCCGTTTCCTGCGAGGTCGTACACGACGGACGTGACGTCGCCGTACCGCTCGCGGGCGGCGTCCTCGGTGAGTCCGACGGACGCGATCTCGGGGTGCGAGTACGTCACTCGCGGAACGAGATGCTCGGCCACGGGAACGGGATCGAGGCCGGCGATGTCCTCTGCAACGAACACACCCTGCTGAAAGCCGCGGTGCGCCAATTGAAGTCCGGCCACGATGTCTCCGACGGCATACACACCGTCGACGTGGGTGCGCAGCCGCTCGTCGGTGACGACGAACCCCCGGTCCAGTGTGATCCCGTGTTCGGCGAATCCACTGTCGCCGGTGCGCGGACCGCGTCCCACCGCCACCAGCAGAATCTCCGCCTCGAGGGTTTCGCCGTCCTCGAGTTCCACGAGAACGCCGTCCGCGGTTTCCTTTGCCGCCGCGACCGTCACGCCCGTGCGGGCGGCGATGCCGCGCTTGCGGAACGCGCGTTCGAGTTGCTTCGAGCACCACGGATCCTCCGCGGCGACCAGGCGGGGGAGCGCCTCGACGACAGTTACCTCTGCGCCGAACGACGCCCAGACGCTGGCGAACTCGACACCGATCACGCCGCCGCCGAGAACGATGGCCTTGTTCGGGACGAACCCGAGGTTCAGTGCGTCGTCGCTGGTGACGATGCGCTCACCGAGCTCGATGGACGGGACCGTCCGGGCGTAGGAGCCGGTCGCGAGCACCACGGACGTCCCGGTGTAGCGGGTGCCGTTCACCTCGATCGTCTTGTCTCCGAGATACTTTCCGTACCCGTTCACGACGCTGATCTTGTGATGGGCGACCAGGCCCTGCAGCCCCTTGTGCAACCGGTCGATCGTGCCGTTCTTGTACCGGTGCACCGCCTCGATGTCGATGCCGTCGAACGTCGTTCGCACGCCGAACGCGGCACCGGTCCGCGCGGTGTCGGCGACCTCGGCGGAATGGAGCAGCGCTTTGGTCGGGATACAGCCCCGGTGCAGACAGGTTCCGCCGATCTTGTCCGCCTCGATCAGCGTGACCGACACCCCGAGCTGCGCGGCCCGGAAGGCGCAGGCGTAGCCGCCCGAGCCACCACCGAGGATCAGGACGTCACTGTGCGTGTCGGTCATCTACAGCCTCCCCAGCACGGTGATCGGATTCTCGATGTAGTCGGCGAACAATCTGAGGAACCCGCCTGCAACACCGCCGTCGCACACCCGGTGATCGAAGCTCAGCGACACCTGGGTGACCTTCCGAACGGCCAACTGCCCGTCCACCACCCACGGCTTGTCGATGATGCGGCCGACACCGAGGATCGCCGCCTCGGGATGGTTGATGATCGGGGTCGAGCCGTCCACACCGAAGACGCCGTAGTTGTTGAGGGTGAATGTGCCACCGGTCAACCGTGCCGGCGGGAGCGTCCCCTCACGGGCCAGCGCCGTGGTGTCCCGCAGTTGCCGGGCGAGTTCGACAGTGGTGAGCGAGTCGGCTTTCTCGATCACCGGGACGACCAGGCCACGTGGCGTTTGCGCCGCGATGCCGAGGTGGACGTGACCGTATCGGACGATCTCGTTGCGTTCGGTGTCGACGGTCGAGTTCAGTTCCGGGTACTGCTTCAGCGCCGCGAGGGCCAGGCGGGCGAGCAGGGCCATCAGGCTGACGTTCTCAGCATCCGGCAGCGCAGCGTTGATCGTGCGACGGGCCTGCAAGAGTTCGGTGGCATCCACGTCCACCCAGGTGGTGGCGTCGGGGATCTCCCGTCGGCTCGCCGACAGCTTGTCGGCGACCGCCTTCCGCAGGCCCTTGATCGGAATCCGCTGTGCGTCGGCCGTCTCGGGTGGCGTGGCGAGTGCCCGCTCGACGTCGGCGCGATTGATCACACCGCCGGGACCGCTCCCGGACAGCCGCGACAGATCCAGATCGTTCTGCCGCGCGAGGTTGCGGACGATCGGCGAGATGACCCGTCGCGCAACACCGGTGTGTTCCCGCGGCGGTGTGACCTCGCGGTTCACGCCGACCCGCCGCCGACGCCGCCCGGTGTCCTCGCTGGTGCCGTAGCCGATCAAGACGTTGCCAGAGCCGGCTCGTTCTTCTTCGCGGTACTGCTCGTGTGTGGCATGTGTTCCGCTGACGGTGATCAGTGGGGTGCCGACCTTCAGTGTCGAGCCTTCGTCGCCGTGCAGGGAGATCACCGTGCCCTCGAAGGGAATCGGCACCTCGACCGCGGCTTTCGCGGTTTCGACCTCGACGACCACCTGGTCGATGGTGACGGTGTCGCCGACCCGGACTTTCCATTCGGCGATGTCGGCCTCGGTGAGTCCTTCTCCGAGGTCGGGGAGGAGAAACACTTGATCGTTCATGCGGTCACCGCCCACTGGGTGTCGACGTTGTCGTTCCACTGCAGTCGGTCGACGCTGTCGAGGACACGGTCGACGCTCGGCAGGTGGAGGCGTTCGAGTTTCGGTGCCGGGTATGGGATGTCGAACCCGCTGACCCGCAGCACCGGCGCATGCAGGTGATGGAAGCAGCGTTCCTGGACGCGGGCGGCGATCTCGGCGCCGACACCGGCGAACCCCTGTGCCTCCTGAATGACGATGCAGCGGCCGGTCTTCCGGACCGAGGCCATGACTGTCTCGTCGTCGAACGGCACGATCGAACGCAGGTCGATCACCTCGATGTCGCGACCCTCCGCCGCGGCCGCTTCGGCGGACTCGAGCGCGACGGTCACCGACGGCCCGTACGCGACGATGGTCGCGTCCCGGCCGGAACGCCGGACGGCGGCCTGCCCGATCGGCGCGCCCACCGCGAGATCGACGTCGGCGCGGGAGAAGTACAGGCGTTTCGGCTCGAGGAAGATCACCGGGTCCGGGTCGTCGATCGCCTCACGCAGCAGGGTGTAGGCGTCCTCGACGGTGGATGGGGCCACGACCTTCAGGCCGGGGGTGTGGGCGTAATAGCCCTCGCTGGAGTCGCAGTGGTGCTCGACCCCGCCGATGCCGCCAGCGAACGGGATTCGGATGACGATCGGCACGGACAGCGCCCCTTTCGTGCGGTTCCGGATCTTCGCGACGTGGGAGACGATCTGCTCGAACGCCGGGTAGGCGAACGCGTCGAACTGCATTTCGACGACCGGCTTGAACCCGGACATCGCCATGCCGATCGCGAAGCCGATGATGCCGGATTCGGCGAGCGGGGTGTCGAAGCACCGGTCGTCGCCGAAGTCGCGGGTCAGGCCGTCGGTGACGCGGAAGACCCCGCCGAGGGTGCCGACGTCCTCGCCGAAGACGACGACGTTCTCGTCGGCGACGAGGGCGTCACGCAGTGCGGTGTTCAAGGCCTGGGCCATGGTGAGCACGGGCATGGTGTCAGTTCTCCTCGGACTCGGCGGCCAGTTCGGCTTCCGCCTGCGCTTGCTGCTCTCGTAGTTGCGGGGTCTGTTCGGCGAAGACGTACCGGAACAGGTCCATCGGGTCGGTGGGTCGGTCGACGTTCATGCCGGCACGCAGCACCGACGCGGCGGCCTCGGCGTCCACGGTGAGGGCCTCCGACGATGCGTCGTCGATCAGGCCCTTCCCGCGCAGGTACTTCTCCAGCCGGGCCAGCGGGTCGCGTCCGAGCCACTGCTCCACCTCGGACGAGTCGCGGTAGCGGGTGGCGTCGTCGGCGTTGGTGTGCGCGTCGATCCGGTAGGTGTGGGCTTCGACGATGACCGGGCCGTTGCCGGCGCGGACGAACTTCGCTGCCTCGTCCATCACGGCGAGCATGGCGACCGGGTCGTTGCCGTCGACCTGCTCGGAGCCGATTCCGTAGCCGACCCCCTTGTGCGCCAACGTGGGCGCCACGCTCTGCCGGGCGAGCGGCACACTGATCGCGAATCCGTTGTTCTGCACCAGAAACACGACCGGGGCCTTGAACACGGCGGCGAAGTTGAGGGCCTCGTGGAAGTCGCCCTCACTGGTCGCGCCGTCACCGCAGAACGCCAGCGCGATGGTGTCGTTTCCCTTGCGGTGTTCGCCGTAGGCCACACCGGTCGCGTGCAGCAACTGGGTGGCCAGCGGGGTGCACTGCGGTGCGCTGCGGTGGGCGGCCGGGTCGTAGCCGCAGTGCCAGTCGCCGGCGAGCATGCTGAGGATCTCGACCGGATCGATGCCGCGGGCGGCCAGGGCCACCGAGTCGCGGTACGTGGGGAACATCCAGTCGTTGGGTTGCAGGCTCATCGCCGCCGCGATCTGGCAGGCCTCCTGACCACGCGACGACGGGTACACGGCCAGCCGGCCCTGCTTCGTCAACGCCGTCGCCTGCTGGTCGAAGCGCCTGCCCAGCACCATATTCCGGTACATCTCCAACAGACGGTCGTAGCTCGGCCTCGGATACCGGGCCTCGCTCTCGGTCAGCTCGCCGGCCGCGTCCAGATACTGCACCGCGCACTCGGCGGGAAGGAACTTCCGATAGGGCCTCGCCAGGGGCGGCTCTACGAGCGTCACGTCTACCTCCAGATGCATTGTGTCCGTCAATGCTCGCAACTGAACAACCTATCGACAACGACAAGGAGGAATCAGAGACAAATGGTCTAGAATCGGCGCATCGGGAGCAGAATGTCTCACCGGAGGGTGAGCGACCACAGCAGGGATGGACAGATGGCGGGCGACACAGCGGACACGTATGAACTCGACGCGATCGACCGACGCATCATCAAGGAACTCGTCGCCGACAGCCGCATCTCGATGCGAGCGCTGGCGGAGAAGGCGCACATCTCCCGCGCGCACGCCTACGTCCGCATCGAGCGGTTGCAGGAGGCGGGGATCATCGAAGGCTTCACCACCCGGATCTCGCACTCCAAGGCCGGACTCGGTTCCTCCGCGTTCATCGCCCTCTCGATCAGACAGGACTCGTGGCGGGGAATCTCCACCCAGCTCCGGACACTTCCCTTCGTCGAGCACTTCTCGCTACTGGGCGGCGATTTCGACGTTCTCGTCCTGGTGCGCGCGCCGGACAACAGCGCACTGCGTCATGTCGTCCTCGAACGGTTGCAGAGCCTCGAAGGTGTGCAGGCGACGAAGACGTGGCTGATCTTCGAGGAAGCCAACGGGCCCGGACCGGAATGGGTTCGTTGACGGGACGGATAGGATTCCGTCATGCGCAGCGACCTGATGAAGAACGCGGAACGCAGTGGTGAACCGGGCACCTTCGTGCTACAGAATCCCCGAATGCTCAAGGTGGACTTGGCCGGAACCAGCGGTCACTTCTTTGCCCGGCAGGGATCGATGGTCGCCTACCAGGGCGACGTCGACTTCGCCTACCAGGGCAGCGGCGGCGTCGGGAAGTTCTTCAAGAAGGCATTCACCGGTGAGGGCATGTCGCTGATGAAGGTCTCCGGCAGCGGCGACGTGTTTCTCGCCCGCGACGCCGACGAGATCTTCCTGCTCGAACTCGAGGACGAGTCGGTGACCGTCAGCGGTTCCAACGTCCTCGCGTTCGACAGTTCCCTGAGCTGGGACATCAACCGCGTCGAGGGCGCGTCCATGCTCAGCGGCGGACTGTTCAACACCACGTTCACCGGCCGCGGCGTCCTCGCCGTCACCATCTACGGCACCCCCGTCGTCCTGAACGTGGACACCCCCACCTACGTCGACATGCAGAGCGCGGTCCTGTGGTCGACCGGCCTGCACTCGACGATCCGCAAGACCGCGAAGATGGGCGCCGCGATCGGCCGGGGTTCCGGTGAGGCATATCAGCTGTGCCTCACCGGAAACGGCGTCGTCGTCGTCCAGGCCTCGGAGGGGCACCCGGTTCCCAAACCGTAACCGCCGCGTCGGCGCAGGGTGCCCCGCTCGATCACCCTGCCCGGGTGCGGGCCAGTGCCCCGATCGCGACGTCGACGAGCAGGAACGCGAGGAGGCTGACGCCGAGCAGCGGAACGAACCAGCCGACGAGGACGACGCAGGCGACCCCGGCCACGGCCGCGGCCGGGTGGATTCGGCGCCAGGTGCCGCGCACCGGCGGCCTGCCGACGGCCCGGGTGGTGCCGCGGGTGGGCCGGCGCCGCCACCACAGGAGGTAGCCGCGGACGATCACGGCCAGCAACGCTACCGCGAGGGCCGCCAGGACCAGCTGGTTGAGCAGGCCGAACAGCAACCCCATGTGCAGGGCGATTCCCCAGGATGTCAGCTTCGCTGCGAGCGGCCAGTCACCGAATCGCGACACGTCCGTCACCGCGCCCGTGGCTCCGTCGACCGCGATCGAGTCGGTCGAGAACTGCCACGGTTCGCGGGTCTGGGTGACGGTGAACGCGGTTGTTGCGTCGGCGGGAACGGTCGCCTCGACAGCGCCGGTGACACCGCCCCGCCGAGCCACGTCGAGGACGGTGTCGAGTTCGCCCACAGTGCTGTCGAGGATTCCCGGGTCCGACGCGGGGATGTGCCCTGCGCCGTGTCCGTCGTGACCGCCCGATGTGGCGTCGCCGGCATCGGGCGCCGAAGCCAGTTTCTTGTCGATCTTGGGGGTGGTCCAGCTCAGGGCGGTGCGGAGTTCGCCGACGTTCTCGCCCGCGTACCGCGACCACGTCAGCCCAGTGGCCGAGAGGAACACCAGGCCGACCGCGATCCAGATGCCGACCACACCGTGCCAGCTCAGGGTGCGGTTGCGTCCGCGGCTCGACCGGTCGAGCGTCCACAGCCCGGCGCCGTCCGCGTTCCGGGCCCGGGTGGTGCGGTAGCGCTGCACCCACAGGTACACGCCGCCGAGAGCGATGACCCACAGCCACGACGCGGCGAGCTCGCTGTAGATGCGGCCGGGCTCGCCCAGGTGCAGGTGCCGGTGCAACTGCGAAATCCAGGTCCGCATCGGCAGCGCGCCGCTACTGCCGTACACGACCAGCTCGCCCACCGACTGCGCGGTGACGGGGTCGACGAAGACCGCGCGGCGTTCGGACTCTCCCAGGGTGGGATCGGCGAACATCACCTGCGTCGTGTCACCCGGTTCGGTCGCCGGGCGCACGGCCGCGACGGCGAGATCCGGGCGAGCCTGCTGCGCGGCCCGCACCTGTTCGGACATCGGCAGGTCCGGGCCGGTCGAATCGACGTGCAGGTAGTCACGGTAGACCAGCTGCTCGACCGACGGTGCGAGGGCGTAGAGGCCGCCGCTGACAGCCGCGATCACCAGGAACGGGGCCACCAGGATCCCCGCATAGAAATGCAGGCGCAGAATCAGTGGCCGGAAACCGCGCGGCGACGCCTGCGGGGACGGGGCGGGCGCGACGGGTTTGTCGCGTTCGAGTTCAGGGATGGACATGACGATCTCGCTTCGAATCGGGTGAGACGGGCACCCAGCGCCCCCGGGGCCGCGCGCGTCAGGGGTGCGCTGGGCAACTCGAGGGCAGGGATGCGCCGACTCAGGAAGGGATCGGCACCGGGACCCGCCGGGGAGTCTGCTGGTGCCGTGTGAGAACACGCCGGACCGGCGACCACACGTCTGACGTGTGCGCCGGGAGGGCGGTGAGAAAAGGATTCGACTAGACGAGAGCGGGTGGTCCGCGGGTGCCGGCGCCCGCGGCGACCAGCAGCCACAACGACAGCTTCGCGCGGTAGACCGGGGTCGCGGTCCAGGTGCCGGTATCGACCTGCAACGGGGCGAGGACTGCGAGAACGATGCGCGTCAACGCCGCCAGTGCCCTCAGACAGGCGCGTTCGGCCGACCGGACCAGCACCGCGGCCACCGCGATCGCGGCGAGGTGCGCGGCGATCATCGGGGTGGAAAGCCCCAGCCCATGGGAATGATCAGCGGCCAAGGCCAGCGTGGTGTGGCCGATCAACTGGCCCGCCGCGAGCACCGACAGCACGAACAACCATTCACGGGTGGCCACCCGAACGGCGGCGACCGACGCCCCGACCGCGGCGCACGCCGCGAGGAGCAGCACCACCGAGCCATCGCTCGGGGGCATTCCGCCTCCACCGATGCCGTGCGCGGCGATGCTGACCGCGCCGGACAGTGAACCCACGACGGAGCCGCGCACCCGCGCGACCACATCCAACCGTGAATTCACCCCGCGAGGGTACCGCTTCCGATACCCACCCCGGCCGCGGGCGTTCGCTACAGGGTCAGGCGGAAGCCCCGGCCGCCGGGCGCAGACGCGCGAGGACGTCCGTCAAGGTGACGACACCGATCAGTTGCTCGCTGTCGGTGACGATCGCGAGATGGCTGCGCGTCTCTCGCATGGTGTGCAGTGCCTCGTACACGGCGGCGTCCGCGTCGAGGGTCAGCACCGGGCGCATGAGGTCGGCGGCCGTGACCGCGGCGCCGGCCCGCAGGCTGTCCCGGGCGTGCACCACACCCTTGATCCCGTCCTCGTCGCGCACGAGCAGTCGGAGGTGGCCGCTTCGATCCGCGGCCGCCCTGATCGCCGCCGCGGTGGCGTCCGGGGCGACGCTGCTCGGGGCGGTGTTCGGCCGCACCATGTCTCGCACGGCGAGCGATTGGAGTTCCAGGGCGCTGGTCAGTTGGCCGTGGTATCGCTCGTCGAGCGTGCCGACGGTCGCCGAGTGCTCGACGAGGTGCCGCAGCGCGTCGGGATCCTGCCCGGCCCCCACCTGGTCGACCGGTTCCACGCCGAACCTCCGCAGACACCAGTTCGCCATCCGGTTCAGCACCAGCAGCAGCGGGCGGGTGGCCCACATGAACCCGCGCATCGGGATCGCCAGCAGGGTCGCCGACTTCTCCGGGTGCGCGATCGCCCACGACTTCGGTGCCATCTCACCGACGACGAGGTGCAGGAACGTGACGATGATCAGGGCGAGGATGAATCCGAGCACGTCCGCCAGCCACAGCGGGGCGCCCCACCCCTCGAAGGCCGGGGTGAGCCAGTGATGCACGGCCGGCTTCGTGACGGCACCGAGCGCGAGGGTGCAGACGGTAATGCCCAGCTGGGATCCGGCCAGCAACACGGACAACTCGGATGCGCTGCGCAGAGCCGCGCGGGCCGCCCTGCTGGTGGGGGCGGCGTCCTCGAGCCGGTGGCGACGGGCAGCGATCAACGCGAATTCGATCGCCACGAAGAACGCGCTGGCCGCGATCAACCCGACGGTGACGAGCACGACGACCCACGGATTACTCATCGGTCGAGTCACTCTCCACGATGCGGAGCCTCACGAACAGCGAGGACGGGACGTGCTTGTCGACTGCCCGCACCTCGGCGTCGAGGCTGCGGACGGGTGGGTCGGCGTCGTTGATCAGGTCGGCCGGATCCGGGTTCAATCGGATCGCGACGGCGTCCCCGACGACGGGGAGACCGCCGAACTCGGCGATGACGGCACCCGCGAGCGTCTCGAAGTCGCCGGACGGCAGGTCGTGTCCGAGGATGCGCTCCACCTCGTCGATGTGCAGATCGCCGGGCATCGTCCAGCCGTCGGACTCCGAGCCCGTCACCGATGCGTCGCCGTCGGGATCGTGTTCGTCGGCGATCTCACCGACGAGTTCCTCCGCGAGGTCCTCGATCGTGATGACACCCGCGAAGCCGCCGTACTCGTCGACGACGAGGGCCATTTCGTCCCGGGCAGCCGTCAGCTGTTCCAGCACGTCCGGCAGAGGCAGCGACGCCGGCACGACGACGGCCGGACGGGCCCGGGACGCGGCCGTACCGTCGGCCTGCTCGCCGAGAAGGTCGTGGAGGTGGATGACGCCGCGCAGATCGTCGGAGGAACTGCCGACCACGGGGTAGCGGGTGTGGCCGGCGCCCATCTTCTCGAGAACACTGCTCAGCGAATCGTGGGCCCGGACGGTGTCGACGTGGGCGCGCGGAATCATCGCGTGCCCGGCGGTGCGGGTGGGGAAGTCGAGGATCCGGTCGAGCAGGGTCGACAGTTCCCGCGGCAGCTCACCGGCGTCGCGGGATTCGGCGACGATGTGTTCGAGGTCGCGCACGGTCGCCGAGTGCTCGACGTCGTGGACCGGCTCGATCCGCAGCGCGCGCAGCAGCAGGTTCGACGACTGGTCGAACAGCCAGATCAACCAGCCGAACAGCTTCAGGTAGATCGTGGTCGACAACGCGAGCCATCGCGCCACCGGTTCGGGACGGGCGATCGCCAGGTTCTTCGGGAACAGCTCACCGAACAGCATCTGAACGAAGGTGGAGAACAGGACGGCGAGGACGGCGCCGACACCGATCCCGACCGCGGTCGGTATGCCGACGCCGCCGAGGAGCTCACCGAGGCCGCGCCCGATCAGGGGTTCGGCGACGTAACCGACGAGCAGGCCGGTGACGGTGATGCCCAGCTGCGCGCCGGAGAGCATGAACGAGGTGCGGCGGGCGACGCCGAGGGCGCGCGTGGCGCCCGCGTCTCCCGCCTCGGCCCGGGCTTTGAGCCGCGAGCGGTCGACCGACATGTACGCGAATTCCTGGGCGACGAAGTAGCCGGTCAGGGCGGTGATCAGTAATACGACGACGACGCCGAAGCCGATGCTCAGGACGGTCACCATGGGTTCACCCGCGCCCTGCGTCCGGGACTGCGGTGATCACTCTGGGGCGGGCTGGGTCTTCGGGGGCGCGACGCGCTGGTCATGGCTCTCTCTGTATTCGGGGTACGAATCACCCATAGTAAAGGACTCTTTACTTTTTTCGACCGATGGGTGCGCCGAGTCACACGGTCGGTGTTACTACCGGATTTCCGGATTCGGGCCGCGGTGAGGGTTACGAAACCTGAGCTTGTTCCGCGCGTGACCATTCGGAAATCACCGAACCGTGTACTTGTTTCAGGTCGACGGAGTGCGCAGCGCACTCTCCTCACGCAGAGCGAATGGACATCGAAGTCTACGCCCGGCCCGTCGCCCAAGCATCTCATCAGCGCGTTCAGGCCCTTCGGGCGCCTCCGCCCCACGAACAACCAGGAGTCCCCTGTGACCGACATCGAGAACAGCATCGCCGAGAACATCCAGAAGTCACTCGGCGAGATTCCCCACCCGGCGCTGCCCAAGGGCAGCAACATCTACGGGTCGACGAAGATCTTCCCGGACTACAAGGCAGAGGACGGCGAGTCCTACTTCACGCTGGTGCACGGCATCGCGCACGAATCCTCCGTCAGCTTCGTCGCCGTCCTGCAGGCAACCCGCGCACTGCGCAAGGGGTTCGAGTCGGCGATCTACTTCTACGGCCCCGGCGCCCTCAACTGCCTTGCGACACGCGGATTTCCGACCACCGGCGACAACGGGTTCCCGGGCGAGCAGAACATCAACGACGCACTCGCGACGTTCATCTCCGAAGGTGGGACCGTCTTCGCGTGCCGCTTCGGTCTCGCGTTGCACGGTGGAAGGGAAGAGGACCTGATCGAGGGCGTCGTGCCCGCACATCCCCTCGATGTGCAGGACGCCATCATCCACTACTCCCGCAAGGGCGCCATCATCAATTCCACATACATGGTCTGAGGTGTGAACCATGAGCGATCTCTCGACGCGAGTTGACGTAGCAGTACGCGGGATTCGGTCACTGAACGTCCCGGTCACCCGGACTTCCGGTGCCGGCCCCAGCGACGACGGTCATGTACTGATCGGCGGGATCGGCGGCGCCATCCCCATCCGGTCCGACAGCCCGTACGAAGTCAGCGGAAACCGCCTGCTGATGAACGGCACCGACATGGGGGTGGAGATCGAGCCGGTGCGCCGGCCCCGGTTCTACGACCTGGACACCGCCGATGGCATCTCCTACGAGAAGATCGCCCGGCTGCACGGGACGAACGTCCTCGCCACCACCGTGGTCCAGACCTGCATTCGATACGACCCGCAGCAGCGGTGCCGGTTCTGCTCGATCGAGGCATCACTGCAGTCCGGCTCGACCGTCGCGGTGAAGAAGCCCGAACAACTCGCCGAGGTCGCCGAAGCCGCCGTGCGTCTCGACGGCGTCACCCAGATGATCATGACCACGGGCACGTCGGCGGCCAAGGATCGCGGTGCCCGTCACCTGGCGCGATGCGTCGCGGCCGTCAAGGCGGTGGCTACGGAACTCGCCATCCAGGTGCAGTGCGAACCGCCCGGCGATCTCAGGACCATCACGGATCTCCGGGACGCGGGGGCCGACTCCATCGGCATCCACGTGGAGTCCTTGGACGAGGAGGTTCGGCGGCGCTGGATGCCGGGCAAGTCGACGGTGCCGCTGGACGAGTACCGGGCGGCGTGGCGGGAGGCGGTACGGGTCTTCGGGCGGAATCAGGTGTCGACCTACCTGCTGGTCGGATTGGGTGAAGATCCAGACGAATTGGTCGCGGGCGCAGCCGAACTGATCGACATGGGCGTCTACCCGTTCGTCGTCCCGTTCCGGCCGCTCGCCGGCACGCTGGCCGTCGAGGACGGGGCGCAGGCGCCGTCGCCCGCCCTGCTCGCCGACGTCACCTCACGGGTGGCGAAGGAATTGCAGGCGGGCGGTATGCGCGGCGCCGACCAGAAGGCGGGCTGCGCCGCGTGCGGGGCCTGCAGCGTCCTTCAGAACGCCGGAGGCTGACATGTGGGACCTGCCGACCGCCGAGAGCACTCCCTCCGACTTCGCCGTCCTCACCGGGCCGTCGATTCAGGAGTCACAGCGGAGCTTCCTCGTGCAACCCGCCACCGGTCGGGTGATGACCGAGGCGTACCGACGACTGCGGCGTGAGACGTTCGTCATGGAACAGGGACTGTTCACCGCCAGCGACCGGGACGATGTCGACGACGACCCCCGAACCGTGGTGCTAGTGGCGATCAGCACCACGGGCGAGGTGCTCGGCGGTGTTCGCCTCGCACCGATGACGGACGGCACCGACCTAGGGTGGTGGGCGGGAAGCCGCCTGGTGGTGGGTCGAAACGTCCGGAACAGCAGGGGAATCGGAAAGGCACTCGTGCGCGCCGCCTGCGCTCACGCCGAATCCCGTGGTGTGCTGCGGTTCGACGCCACCGTACAGAGCGGGAACGAAACGATGTTCGCGCACCTGGGCTGGACGCGGATGGGAGACGTCACGGTGGCGGGCGCCCCGCACGTGCACATGACGTGGCCGATCGATCGCGTCGAGCGTCTGGTCCAGAGCACGAAGTCCTGTCTGGCCGACACCCTGGCGCCCTTCGGTACGCACGGTGATGCGCTCGGCGGCAGCGGGTTCCGCGGCGACGACGGCGCGCCGGTACCGGGCAGCGACCTGATCGCGGCGTGTGACGCCATCCTGCCCGCCATGGTTCAACGCGATCCGGAGTGGGCCGGATGGTGCGCCGCCCTCGTCAACCTCAACGACCTGTCGGCGATGGGTGCCGTCCCGGTCGGAATGCTCGACTCCGTCGGCGCACCGAACACGTCGATCCTGTCGAAGGTGATCCGTGGGCTCAGCCGGGCTGCGGCGGCGTGGGACGTACCGGTACTGGGCGGCCACACCCAACTCGGTGTTCCCGCGGCGCTGTCGGTGACGGCGCTCGGACGCACCCCGGATCCGGTGCCCGCGGGTGGTGGCCGGGTCGGCGACGAGCTCACGCTGACGGCAGATCTCGGCGGGCGATGGCGGCCGGGATACACCGGACAACAGTGGGATTCGACGTCCCATCGCAGGTCGGACGCACTGCGGGACATGGCCTCGTTCGTTGCCCGCACCCGCCCCGCCGCGGCGAAGGACATCAGCATGGCGGGGATCGCGGGCACCACCGGGATGCTCGCCGAGGCGAGTGGACTGGGCGCCGTCCTCGACGTCGCAGCGGTCCCGCGGCCGCCCGGGACTACGGCGGGTGACTGGATGACGTGCTTTCCCGGGTTCGCGATGGTCACTGCCGATCGGCGGGGTAGCGCGGTGGCGCCCGCCGGACCGGCCACCTCGGGCGTCTGCGGGGAATTGACATTTGAGCCGGGGGTCAGCCTTCGCTGGCCCGACGGCGTAACGACACGCGTGGTGCACTCCACGGTCACAGGATTGGGAAGAGCATGACTGACATCGGAATCTCCGTTGCGGCAGCAGAGTTCGGCCGCAACATGGAACAGGCGTATCGCACGATCGGTGAACTGATCGAGCAGGCGCGGGCAGCCGGGAGTTCGCTACTCGTGCTTCCGGAGGCCTGCCTGGGCGGTTACCTGCCCAGCCTGGGCGGAGGCGACGAAAGCGAAGAGCAGCGGCAGCGCCGGCTCCGCAGCCTTCCGCCCGCACTGGAATTGGACGGGCCCGAGATCCGGCGGGTCGCCGACATGGCCGGCGACCTGGTGATCACCCTCGGGTTCTGCGAAGCCGACGGCGCCGACCGGTACAACGCCGCGGTGACGCTGCACGGCGACGGGATACTCGGCTCGTACCGCAAGGTGCACCAGCCACTGGGGGAGAACCTCTGCTACCGCGCCGGCGACAAGTACGAAGCGTTCGACACACCGGTCGGACGGATGGGCATGCAGATCTGTTACGACAAGGCCTTTCCCGAGGCCGCGAGGACGCTCGCCCTCGACGGCGCGGAGATCATCACGTCCCTGTCGGCGTGGCCCACCGCCCGCACCAACCGCGTCGAGAATCCCGAAGACGACCGGTGGAAGCAGAGATTCGACATCTACGACCGCGCGCGGGCCACGGAGAATCAGGTGGTCTGGGTGGCGTCGAATCAGGCGGGGACGTTCGGGTCGCTCCGGTTCGTGTGCAGCGCGAAAATCGTCGGCCCGGGCGGCGAGATCCTCTCCACCACAGGCGTGGAACCCGGCCTCGCCTCGGCCACGCTGGATGTGCGGGCCGAACTGGACGCGATTCGCAGCGGCGGGATGTACAACCTCCGGGACCGCCGGCCGGAACTGTACGGCGACGTCATCGCGGACAACCGGGTGAGCGGCACCCGCCTCGACGCGACGGCGCGACCGTCGTTCCTCCGCACCACGACAGCCGAACTGGAGCCCGTCGATGCCTGAGATGACGTTCACGGTGCGGTGGCCGGACGGACGCACCCAGTCCTGCTACTCGCCGTCGCTGGTCATGCACGACCACCTGGTGGCCGGTGAGGACTACACGGTCGCCGATTTCCTCACACGCACCACGACGGCGCTCACCGAGGCCAGTGAGCGGGTCCGCGCCAAGTTCGGGATGTACTGCACGTCCGCGTCCGAGCAGATGCAGGAACTCGAACGCGCCGGCCGCACCCTCGACCCCCAATCCCTCGTCCGGGTCCTCGAGATGAACCCGGCTTCCCTCCCCGGAGAGTCGTGATGACCGAACAACACACAGTCGTCGTGATCGGCGGCGGCCAGGCGGGCCTGTCGATCAGCTGGCATCTGGTGCAGCGTGGAATCGACCACGTGGTGCTCGAACGAGAGTCGATCGCACACGAGTGGCGCGACAGTCGCTGGGACAGCTTCACTCTCGTCACCCCGAACTGGCAGTGCAGCCTGCCGGGATACAGCTACTCGGGCGGCGATCCGGACGGGTTCATGAACCGCGAGCAGACCTACCAGTTCGTGCGCGGGTACGCCGATACCTTCGATCCTCCTGTGCGCGAGAGGGTCACGGTGGTCGCGGTGCGGCAATCGGGTTCCGGAGGGTTCGACGTGGACACGACGGAAGGCTCGATGCACGCCGACCACGTCGTGGTCGCGGTCGGCGGGTACCACACTCCTGTCGTGCCCCGGTTCGCCGAACGGCTGCCCGCCGACATCACCCAATTGCACTCGTCGCAGTACCGGAGCGCCGGCGACCTGCCCGCGGGCGAGGTTCTCGTGGTCGGCAACGGCCAGTCAGGCGCCCAGATCGCGGAGGATCTTCATCTGGCGGGTCGCACCGTCCACCTCGTCACCGGTGGGGCGCCGCGGGTCGCGCGGTTCTACCGGGGCCGGGACTGCGTGGCCTGGCTGCACGACATGGGCACCTACGATGTCTCGATCGCCGATCACCCGGGCGGTCTGGGCAAGCGGGAGAACACCAACCACTACGTCACCGGCCGGGACGGTGGCCGCGACATCGACCTCCGCGCCTTTGCGCTCGCAGGAATGCGTCTGTACGGGCGGTTGCTCGACGTCGTGGACGGAACCCTGCGGTTCGCGCCCACCCTGGAGTCGTCGCTGGATGCTGCCGACACCGTGAGTGAGAGCATCAAGAATTCCATCGACGCCTACATCGACCGCGCGGGCATCGACGCGCCGCACGAGGACCGCTACGTGCCGGTCTGGCGCCCCGAACGTGAGGTCACGGAGCTGGACCTGCCGACGTCGGGCATCACGTCGGTGGTGTGGTCCATCGGTTTCCGGACCGACTACCGGTGGCTCCGCGCGGGCGTGTTCGACGGTGAGGGCCATCCCACCCACAACCGCGGCGTCACCGCGGTGCCCGGGCTGTACTTCCTCGGCCTTCCGTGGCAGCACACGTGGGGTTCGGGACGGTTCGCGGGAGTGGCGCGGGACGCGGAGTATCTGGCGGATCGCATCGAACTGGAGGCGGGTGTGTTGCCGGCGACGGCGACACTAGCCTGACGCCTATGGTGACGACACGGTTGGCAGCGTTGGCGGGGCACTTCGGCCGCGACATCGATCGAGCGCTCCTGAAGTTGCAGGCGCTGATCGAGAGTGCGACGAACGACGGCGTGGACCTGCTCGTCCTGCCCGACGCCTGCCTCGGCGGCTACATCTCGGATCTCCGGCGGCCGGACACGGAGGAGCTCCCGCCCGCGCTCGCCGCGGACAGCCCGGAGCTGCATGCCGTCGCGAAGATGGCGGGCCGCATGACGGTCTGCATCGGGTACACGGAACTGTGCGACGGGGTGCGATACAACGCCGCCACCTGCGTGACCGGCGACGGAGTGCTGGGCAGTCACCGCAAGGTGCATCAGCCGGCCGGGGAATCCCTGGCGTACGCCGCGGGTGACTCTTTCACCGCCTTCGACACACCGGTGGGCCGGATCGGGATGCTGATCGACTACGACAAGACGTTCCCGGAATCCGCCCGCACCCTCGCGCTCGACGGCGCGCGGATCATCGCCGCGTTGTCCGCGTGGCCGGCCAGCATCACGGACCGGGCGGCGCGCATGACGCAGGACAGGCAATCACGCCTGTTCGACCTCTACGACTCGGCACGGGCCGCCGAGAACCAGGTGGTCCTCGTGTCGTCCAACCAGACCGGAATCCAGGGTGGACTGCGATTCCTCGGTCAGGCCAAGGTGGTGGGCCCGGGCGGCGACGTGCTCGCGCGAACGGGGACGAAGGGCGGCCTCGCCGTCGCCGAACTCGACGTCGACTACGAGGTGGACCGGGCCAGGAAGGTGCTGCGGCACCTGGAGGAACGCCGCATCGACACCTATCGGAGACTGCTGGACCGAGGAGAACACTGACGTGCGGATCGCGCTTCTGACCTATTCGACCAAACCGCGCGGGGGAGTCGTGCACACGCTGGCGTTGGCCGAGGCCCTCGCACGGCAGGGCGCGGACGTGACGGTCTGGACCCTGGGCAGGCAGGGCGACGCCGCCTTCTTCCGTCCGGTCGACCCGACGGTCGCCGTGCGGGTGGTGCCCTTCGCACACGTCGACGACGAGACCGTCGGTGAGCGGATCCTCCGATCCATCGAGACGATGCGTGCCGCCTTCACACCGGAGGCCTACGACATCGTCCACGCGCAGGACTGCATCAGTGCCAACGCCGTCGGGCGGTGCGTGCGAACCATCCACCATCTCGACCAGTTCACGACGCCCGCGCTCGCCGCCTGCCACGAGCGCGCGATCGTGGATCCGTACGCGCGGATCTGCGTGTCCGCCGCCGTCGCCGCGGAGGTCTCCGCCGGGTGGGGTCTCGATTGCGCCGTCATTCCGAACGGTGTGGACGCCGCCCGATTCGAGGAAGCCCGCGAGGACACCGGGCGCCGCGGCAGGTGGGCCGGTGAATTGGGCGACTACGTGTTGGCGGTCGGCGGTATCGAACCGCGCAAGGGCAGCATCGACCTGGTGGAGTCGTACGCGCTGCTCGTCAAGGAGCGACCGGACCTGCGGCTGGTGTTCGCGGGCGGCGAGACCCTGTTCGACTACCGGGGGTACCGGGACGAGTTCGACCGACGGGCCGCAGAGCTGGGTGTGGCACCGACCATCCTCGGAACGATCGACGACGCCGAGCTCCCCTCGCTGGTGGCCCAGGCGCACTCGTTCGCCTTCCTCTCCACCAAGGAAGGATTCGGGCTGGCCGCGATGGAAGCCCTGGCGGCGGGCGTTCCCGTCGCCGCCCGCGACCTGCCGGTCCTCCGGGAGGTCTTTCTCGGGACGGTCCGGTACGCGTCCACCCACGAAGAGATGGCACGTGCCCTGACCGAACCCGCCGACGATTCCTCCCTCGACGAGGGGCGCGCCTTCGCTCGCTCACATCGATGGGACGACGTCGCGCAGAAACATCTCGAGTTCTACCGAGAGGTCGCGGCACACCGCTGACTCAGTCGGCGCTCTTGATGGTCTTCATCGTGATCAACGAGGTGACCCGCGAGACCGCCGGGAGCCCGCTGAGCTTGGTGGCCATGAAGTTCTCGTACGTCGCGAGGTCGCGGACCGCTACCCGGATGAAGTAGTCGGGGATCCCGAACAGCCTCCGACATTCGATCACCTCGTCGAAGGCGGCGACCCGGGACTCGAACTGTTCGATGGTCGCCTGGTCGTTCACACCGATCTCGGCGGTGACGATCACCTGGAAACCCCGATCGAGCGCTTCCTGGCTGACGATGGCGCGGTAGCCGGTGATGACTCCGTCCGCCTCGAGCTTCTTGACCCGGCGCAGGCACGGGGAAGGGGTCAGACCCACGAGATCCGCCAATTCCGTGTTGGTCAGACTGGAGTCGTTCCGCAGATGGTCCAGAATTGCGTGATCGATGTCGTCCATTGAACTAATATTGCGCAGAGTGCGGAGAATGGGCATTTGCTCGCAATCGTGCACCGGGATAGTTGCTATAGATTTGCGTGGTGATCGATCCAGCAACCCTCTCGACGACCGCAGTCGTCGACCCCGACCCCCGGCAGCCCCCGGAGTGGCGTCGCGCCCTGCAGGCGTCCCTCCCCGTCGGAATCGGGCTGGTTCCGCTGGGCATCGCCCTCGGGGTGCTCGTCGTCCAGCAGGGCCTCAACCCGTGGTGGGCGATGGTCTTCACCTCGCTGATCTACGCCGGTTCCCTCGAATTCATCGCGGTCGGCATGGTGGCCGCGATGACGCCGCTCCCGTACATCGCGCTGACCGCATTGCTGGTGAACTTCCGGCACGTGTTCTACGCCTTGAGCTTTCCCCTCGACCGGGTGAAGGGCCGGCTCGCCCGCTTCTACAGCATGTTCGCGCTGACCGACGAGGCCTACGCCATGACGGTCACCGGCGACCGGAAGTCGATGTCCGGTCGGGTCATCGTGTACTCGCAGTTGTATCTCCACGCGTACTGGATCGGTGGAGCGATGCTCGGAGCGACCGCGGCGCAATGGATCCCGGAGAATATCGTCGGCCTCGACTTCGCGCTGACCGCGCTGTTCGTCGTGCTGTCCATCGAGGCCATCCGGGCCCAGAGCGGTTTCGCGGTTCCCTCGATGGCCGTGATGTGCGCGCTGATCGCGCGACTCGTCGACCCCGAACACATGCTGCCGATAGCGATGTTCGCCTTCGTGAGCCTGCTCGTCATCCGCTACTTCTTCAGCCGGCGAAAGGTGCGCACCGATGCCTGACGCCGGTTACATCCTCTCGGCCATCGCGATCATGGCGATCGTCACGTTCGCTCTGCGCGCGGTCCCCTTCGCGATCGTCATGCCGTTGCGCTCGTCTGCACTCGTCGGCCATCTGGGTGTCTACATGCCGGCCGGGATCATGCTGATCCTGGTGGCGTACTCCCTGAAGAACGTCTCCGTCACCGCCCCGTCGCACGGGATCCCCGAACTGATCGCAGTGGGGGCGACGGCGGGGGTGCACCTGTGGCGCAAAAATGCGGTGCTCTCGATCGTCGTCGGGACCGGGCTGTACGTCGTCCTGATGAACTGGGTATTCGCCTGAGCCCGGCGCGCCTCACGTTTACGACGCAACCACACGGGTAGGCAGGAACCACAAGACAGTCGGCCGTTTCTCGGGAAGGACGCACTGATGAGTGAACAAGACGCAGGTTCGGTGACCGGTGTTCGGGACAAGGACTACAACCTGATTTGGTTCGTCGAAGCGTCACTGAGCAACGCCCTGCGTCTCGAGGGCTACATCTCGGACGCCGACATGGACGGCGACGCCGAGTTGGCCGACTTCTTCCGCCGCGCCCAAGCCGTGAGCCGGAAGGGTGGCGACCTGGGTAAGGCGATGCTGGCCGCCCGCCTGAAGAAGGAACAGTAGGCTCCGGCCCCTGACCGCCGCCCGATCAGGACCGTGCCCCGGTTGCCGGTAGAACCGGTCTACCGGGGCACGGTCTGCGTCGGCCAGGGACCACCTCGGACAGGCCGACCTGCGAGGGTCCGCTTCTCGTTGTCGCGGAACCGCGGTTCGTAGTGGTGAAAGAACACCTTCCCGACCAGGTCTCGCCGACTGTGCACGCCGGTCTTGTCGAAGATGCTCTTCAGGTGTTGCTGCACGGTGTACGCCGACACGGACAAGTCAGCGGAGATCTGCGACGTCGACGCCCCTTGCAACACCATCGACGTGACTTCCTTCTCACGCTCGGTCAGCCCGTACGCAGACATCAGCAGCGGATACAGACGACTCGGATGAGCCGGCTCGACGATCACCGCGATACGCCGCCGCCCCGTCGACGTCAGGCAGGCGCCGTGCAGCACCACCCACGCTCCCGACCGCGACAGCACCCGCGAGATGGCCACGTCGCCCAGCCGGTCGCGGTCTTCCACACCGCGCAGCACACGACCGGCGAGAGTGATCACCGCGGCCGGTAGCCGACCGCGATCCCAGTCCCCGCCCGGCAGATCCAGCATCCACCGGTCGACCCCGGGGGTCGCGGATTCGATGTTCCAGTTCTCGTCGAGGACGAGCAGACCCGGCGAATCGGCATACTCCGGTTCCTCGGCCTGCCCGAAGAGCAGTGCACGGCGGGCACCGCCCGCGAGAGCCGGCGCAATCTCCTTCACGAACGACTTCTCGGTTTCGGAGAACACCGGCATCCCCTCGTTGCGATAGAGCGACAGCGCTCCCCATGTTTCTCCCGAGTGGGTGCGCAGCCGCACGATCAACTCCTGGTCGCCACCGAGCGTCCGGTTCCGGAGCCAGCGCGGACTTCTCGACGGATCACCGTTCGAGGCCTCGTGCAGCGTGGAAATCCCTTCGAAGGAACGCATTACGTCGGGGACGGATTGAACGTCGTCCTCGTAGTACTCGGCGGCCAGCCATTCCACCGGAAACTCGTCCATGCCGGGGTGATAGTGACTGGTCATCAGCAAGGACACGGGGTCGAGGGTGAACCAGCACGGCGTCCAGTAGTACGGGACGACAGCGGCGACGACGTCCGACGCGGCCTGCCACAGCGAGACCAGACCACGTGGGGCGGCGCACAGTCGTGCGATCTTGTCTGCCGCGCACTGCGCGGAATCCACGCTCACCAGTCAATCCTACGAGCGGGGATCGGCCTCCGGAAATACCAGAATTGTGGAATGGTGCGCGCGTTCCATCGCTCCTAGCGTCAGGGATGTCCAGTTCGTGACGGTCACGACGAGCGAAAGGCGATCCCATGCGTATCAACAGAATCCGACGCGACATCACGGTACTCGGCGACGAACTGGAAGTACCGGGGATCGGGCACCTACCGGTGAACGCCTACGTGCTTCACGCCGCCGAACCCGTCGTCGTCGACACCGGACTGACCCTGCCCGAACGCGGTTTCATGGACGCCCTCGGATCGGCGCTCGACCCGGCGGACGTCGAGTGGATCTGGCTGACACATCCGGACCGCGATCACACCGGCGCGCTCTTCGATCTGCTCGACGCGGCGCCACGCGCCCGCCTGATCACGACGTTCACGGGCGTCGGCATCATGTCGTGCGCACGGCCCGTCCCGATGGACCGGGTCTACCTGCTCAATCCGGGTCAATCCCTCGACGTCGGCGATCGGACACTGACGGCGCTGCGTCCGCCGCTGTTCGACAATCCCAGCACGGTCGGCTTCTACGACGACCGCAGCGAAGCCTACTTCTCATCGGATTGCTTCGGGGCGCCGATGGAGACCGCCGAACTCGCCACCGCCGACGACGTCGGGTACTCCACACCCGGCGCCGTCCGTGCCGCGCAGCACGTGTGGGCCACCGTCGACAGCCCCTGGGTGCACCTGGTGGACGAGACGAAGTTCCTGAACACCGTCGCCGCGCTGCGCGCGCTCGATCCCCGCTGGATCCTCAGCACCCACCTCCCACCGGCGGACGGACGCACCGCCGAGTTTCTGGACATGCTCGCCGAGGCACCGAAGTCGGATCCCTTCGTCGGGCCCGACCAGGCCGCCCTCGAGCAGATGCTGGCCGGATTCGAGACTGTCGGGTAAGGATCACGGCATAAGAAAGCCGCCGACACCTGAAGGTGCCGGCGGCCTCTGCGACGGTGCCGTCATATCGCCTCTCGGCAAGTGGTCGCACTCGGCGACAATTTTAATGTGGTACCCGGGGTATGTCCGACACCGTCGACGGCTTCAACAGTACCGCCTTCGGAGATATTCCGCCCCTCCGACGTCACACCTCGTCGTGCTCCGTCGGATATGCGATCGCGAGCAGCGCCGGCGCGCCTCGGCCAGGCCAGGTGCCCTCGAGGGTGTGTGAGCCGAGAGCCGCGACCTGATCCGGATCGATCACCCGGAACACTCGCACGCCGATCTCGTCCGTCGCGATGACGGTGGTCGTTCCCTCATTCGCGCAGGTCACGGCACCGACGACGGGTACGGCCGAGCTTGGTGAGCCGCTACCCGACACCCTGGTGGTCACCTCTCGACGCTCGCTGGGTGCGGCGAACTGGAGTTCCGCCTCGGTCCCTCCCGTCAGGATGGCCGTCGCCAGCGCACTCACGTACACCGGGTCGACGCAAGCGTCGTAGACCCAGCGCTCACCGAGCACGGAATGCTGCATCGTGGTGATCAACGACGCCTCCGCACCGGGCATCGGGGCACCGCGGTAGGTCACCGGCACCTGCACGACCTGCCCGTCCGCCGTCCGGACCAGGTGGGTTTCGATGCCGACCTCCCCGGCCGGATCGTCGAACCGGTACGCACCGACCACCTCGAGCGCCGACGCGTCGGCGGACCCGATCCAGGACTGGCGAGGAACCCAGTCACCGAGCATCTCGGCCTTGGACGGGGACAGCTGAGCCTGATGGATGAGAGCCACGCCGGCGACGGTACCCGGCGCCCGTTCACGTCACCGGCCCGGCGGAGGGTCGGGCGGCGTCAGCGTCGCGGTCAGGCCGGCGAGGAGGATGTCGACTCCACGTTCGAGTTCGGCGGCGCCGTCGTAGGACGCCAGCACCGGTGCCAGGCCCCGGAGTAGAGGGAACTCGCCGATCGGCAGGCGGTGAAGGCCGAGGCGCAGAAGGTCGTCGGACTCGTCGGGGCGCTCGACGAGTTCCTGCAACTCGTTGAGGACGTGGCCGTAGAGGAAGCCGAACAACGCCCGATAGACGTGCAAGGCATCGGCGTCGGTGAACCCCACCTTGGTGAGCAGGGCCAGGATGTCCTCGAGTGGGCGCAGGGTGCCGAGCGGCCTGAGCCCGAGCGGTGTCGACAGCGGCCGGGTGACCAGTAGCGGTACCACCTCAGGATGGGCGAGAGCAAGCCGGCGAAAGCCCCGCGCGACCTCCCGCAGCTGCGTGGCCCAGTCGCCGTCGTCGGTATCAACCTCGAGTTCTTCGACGACACGCTCGGCGACCCCGTCGAGCAACGCCGCCTTGTTCGGGGCGTGGCGGTACAGGGTCATCGGGTCGCGGCCGAGTGCTTTACCGAGGCGGCGCATGGACAGCCCGTCGATGCCGTCACGGTCGATGATCTCGAGCGCGCACTCGAGTATCCGCTCACGGGTGATCGGGCCACCGTCGGAGTGGATCGAACGACGCGCAGGCATCTTCGCCATCACGACACCTTCCCTCGCTTCAACTGTAGGCCTAAACCGTAGATCTACAGTGTTGACATGCGACGAAATCCGGCGTTGACTTGGGTATGCAACGTGGGCCACAGGAGGCCGTCATGATCGTCCGAGATCGTCGGAGTCGCAAGCGTGTTGAACTCCAGCGGTGACACACACCCGCTGACGAACGACCATTGGTCCGCGCCCGCCGCGCAACCGAGAAACGAGAAACACCGCCATGAGTATCGGGAAAAAGCTTCGCCACAAAGCTGAAACCGCTGAAGGCGCCGCCAAGAAGACCGTCGGGAAGGCGCTCGGAAACGAGCGCATGGAAGCCGAGGGACGCGCACAGGAAGCCAAGGGCAAAGCCAAGCAAGCCGGCGACCAGATCAAGCAGGCAGGGCAGAAGATCAAAGGCATTTTCAAACACTGACCGCACCCACACCAGTCCGAATCTCAACCCCCGTCCCGAAATCAGGCCGTCATCATGATCATTCTCGGAATCATC
This sequence comes from Rhodococcus sp. NPDC127593, assembly GCF_042671975.1. Taxonomy (NCBI): domain Bacteria; kingdom Bacillati; phylum Actinomycetota; class Actinomycetes; order Mycobacteriales; family Nocardiaceae; genus Rhodococcus; species Rhodococcus sp. NPDC127593. The sequence continues at coordinate 55,764 of NZ_JBHXWI010000055.1, forward strand.
CTCGCCATAGTCGGCTTGGTCCTCAGCGTCCCAGTGCTCCTGTACATCGGGATAGCGCTCATCATCATCGGAGTGGTGCTCGAGGTCATGGGCATGGCCGGCCACGCGGTCGCGGGCCGACGCCACTACTACTGACCCACAGCCGTCCCGGGGTGGATCCGGAATCTGGAGTCGAGCATGGCGATATCCGACATCAAGGAATACGCGCACCTCACAGTGGAGGACGTCGAGGCGCTCAGCACCGAACTCGACGCGATCAGGCGGGACATCACCGATTCACTCGGTGAGCGCGATGCCACCTACATCCGCCGCACGATCGCCTTCCAGCGCGGGCTGGATGCCGCTGCGCGGCTGGTGATCCACGCAAGCCGGACGCGCGTCGGATGGGCACTCGGGACCACCGCTCTCGCCGTGGCCAAGAGCGTGGAGAACATGGAGATCGGGCACAACGTGTCCCACGGCCAGTGGGACTGGATGAACGACCCGGAAATCCACTCCAGCACCTGGGAGTGGGACATGGCGGGCCTGTCGTCCCAGTGGCAGTACTCCCACAACTATCGCCACCACGTGTTCAGCAACGTGATCGGGATGGACGACGACCTCGGATTCGGCGTCATCCGCATCACCCGCGACCAGCCGTGGAAACCGGACAACCTTCTGCAACCGCTGCGGAACCTGTTGTTGGCGGCCACGTTCGAATGGGGTATCGCCCTGCACGGGCTGTATTCCGAACAGGAGCGCGCCGGCACCGCCGCCGAGAAGTCCGGCCACACCCGAGCACTGATCGGCAAGATCGTTCGGCAGACCGGCAAGGATTACATACTCTTTCCTGCCCTCAGTGGCCGGCGGTGGCGGCGGACGCTGAAGGCGAACCTCGCCGCCAACCTTCTGCGAAACCTGTGGGCCTACGTCGTGATCTTCTGTGGACACTTCCCGGACGGCGCAGAGAAGTTCACCCCCGCCGAACTCGACAACGAGACCCGGGCGGAATGGTATCTACGCCAGATGCTCGGCACCGCCAACTTCCGGGCCGGCGCCGTGCTGGCATTCCTGAGCGGCAACCTGTGCTACCAGATCGAGCACCACCTGTTCCCCGACCTCCCCAGCAACCGCTACCCGGAAATCGCGACGCGGGTTCGCGGACTGTGCGATAAGTACGATCTGCCCTACACCACCGGCTCGCTTGCCAAGCAATACTTTTTGACCCTGCGCACCATCCACAAGTTGGCGCTCCCGGACCGGTTTCTGTCCGCGACGGCCGACGATGCTCCCGAGACCGCGTCCGAACTGAAATTCCGCACAGCGCTCACTATGCCCGTCGACGGAGGCACCGGACGGCGTGCGGGACTCCGCACCGCCCTGCGGCTTCGCCGCCTGTGAGTACTTATTAACCGCCCGCGGTTAACAAGTACTCACGGGCGCGTCAGCGCACAGGGGTGGGCAACGCGCACCCTAGGGTATCTGTCGACCTGCTTTCCGGGGAGGCAATGTTGGTGTGGCCAAGGAATACTCGACCACACACCACCAAGGACTTCGCATGTTTCGCCACACCGCCCTTCGCGCCGGCCTGATGTTCGTCGCAGTCGCATTCTCTGTCACCGGCGCAGCCGGAATCGCGAGCGCCATGCCCGCCTCGTCGGGGTCTGACGTCGCAGTGACCTCGCAGTCGGACCGCGACGCCCGTGACCGGGATCGGCGTGACCGTTTCGACGACGACGAGAAGGCCATGTTCTGCGAGGGTCAGGCCATCGTCGACCGCCCCAGCTGCTCGTCGCTACCGTACTGATTCGCAGCGATCGGGCGGTGCTCGCCGACGCCGCTGCCGCGTTCAGTGCGGCAGCGGCGTTCGAACCGATGCGGCAGGGCGCGTATCGTCTGCTGCAAGGTAACCCCGCACCCGATGGCTTCGCCCATCGGCCCGCCTACTGCGCGGGGTCTGACGATGCCCGTCGAACGGCAACGACGCACGCCTGAACATCGCTCACCGCAGACGCTCACGGTCTTCGTCGACGACGAACCCGTCTCCGCAGACTCTGTCTGGCACCCAGGCGACACCGTGACCACCTCTCTCTCCTGGCTCGACGAGCAGCAGCTTCCCGCCGGGCTCCAATCACTGGCCGAGGAGGTCGAGGTGCGGCCGAACGGGGTCGACCGCGGAGCTTTCTGTGTCGACAGGTATCCGGTATTTTCACCTCAGCCCGTACTGTCCGCGAGCGGAGTGGTCGCGTCGATCGAGGTCGTCGCGAACCTCGAACTGCACACTGACCACGGCTGGAAACTGCTGCCTGGCACCGTGCAGATGGGGGACGTACCCGACACAGGTACGTGGCGCATGCCGAATCGGCAGTTCTCGGTGCCCGGCACGTCCGGTGACCTTCGGTTCATCGAACAGCACGAGTTCCTCGCACGGTACGGCGTCACCGCACCGACCTTCCGCCGCGATTCCCGATACTTCCGGGTGGTTCTCTACCGGACCGAGTGAGAACTACCTCCTACCGGAGATCGAGCCGCACATCCCGGAACTCGAAGATGTCGACAACCCAGTCGAAGGCCGTGGGCCCGTCCTCCCTCAGAGCGCGCTCGAGTTCGGCGCGCACCCTCGCCCGGTTCGTCGGGTGGCACTGCGCGAGACGCCGCTCGAGCTGACGAGCAGTCTCTGCGTACCCGAGGGCCTCGCGGGATCTGTCGCTGTTCTCCCATACGAAGAAGAAACGACCGTCATCAGGCGTGCCGTATCCACTGGTGAGGCAGTCGGCGAACGCGTCCAGGTTGCGGCCGAAATACCCGCCTTCACCGCGTACCGCTTCTCCGACCACCGTGAAGACGTCGTCGAGCGTGTGGATGCGCGCGCCGTCGATCACGTACATCACGGGTTGTCCGGTCACGGTTCGATCATTCCTCACCCGACCGGAGGTGGAGGGTTCGTGATGAATCAATCGGTGTCTCTTCACTTGTTCTCCGATGTCGATCGAATGGCGTATTGACTAAAATCCACGACTTCGAGACTGCGATCCTCTCTTCGTTCATTCGATCGATTTTGATATCTATTGGGCATGACAACGCCGATTCCTCCTGGCTGGCACCCCGATCCGCAGGGCCAGCCTCACCTTCGCTGGTGGGACGGCAGTCGGTGGAGCTCCGCGACACAACCCTTCGCAGGCGCGGAGAATCCGGCACCCCGCACCCCTGCCTCCGGCACCGCCGACATTGCGCAGGCGCAGCGACCCCTGTCCGTATTCAACGCCAAGAAGCGCGCCCAGGAACTTCAGTCCGAAGTCGACAGATTGCAGCATCTCGTCGACCGCATGGGCCTTGCCGGGGTTGCTGCGCTCGACGCCGAATCCACACGCTTGACGGCGGACGTCGCGCGACTTCGACAGGAGAAGGTCGAGGTGGATCAGCAGATCACAGCGGCGCGGGGCGCGCTCGTCGAGGCGCAAGTACAACAAGAGTTGCAATCGGTCGGGCTTTATCGCTACCACCACCCCGCAGAAACCTCTGTACAGCTCAAGGACGAGCTTCTCCGCGTGCAATCTGCGATCAAACAGGCTGTCAAAGACAAGACGGCGATCACCGCGACCACAAACTTTACGTTCAATAACTCCGCAGCTCAGGGCCGCAAGTTTGTCTCCGATATGTCGCGAATCATGCTCCGCGCCTACAACGCCGAGGCCGAGAACTGCGTGAAGACTGTGAAGGCCGGTAACCTGCCCGTGGCCAGCCAGAGACTGTTCAAGGCCGCTGACCAGATCTCGAAGCAGGGCCAGATGATCAGCTTGCGGGTCACCGATCACTACCATCGACTGCGGCTCACAGAACTGGAGCTGGCAGCCGACTTCCACATGAAAGTTCAGGAAGAGAAAGAAGCTGAGCGCGAACGCCGGGAGGAGTTGCGCGAGCAACGCAAAGCTGAGCAAGAGCTTCAGGCCGAACGCGCGAAGTTGGAGAAGGAACTCGCGCATTACCGCAACGCCCTCACCGCACTCGAAGCAAGTGGTGACACCGCGGGAGCGCAACGTCTACGCGACAAGCTCGGCGACGTGCAGCACGCTCTCGATAACGTCGACTACCGAGCCGCGAACATCCGTGCAGGATTCGTCTATGTCATCTCCAACATGGGAGCGTTCGGAATCAACACGGTCAAGATCGGCATGACCCGCCGACTCGAACCAATGGACCGCGTCCGCGAACTCGGTGACGCATCTGTGCCCTTCCGCTTCGATGTACACGCGCTGGCCTTCGCCGACCGCCGCGTGAACAAGGTCAATCCACGGCGCGAGTTCTTCTATGCGACCCCTGCAGAAGTACTCACAGTCCTGCGACGCGAGATCGGCGAAGTAATCTCCTTCACCGAAGAACCCGAAGCTGACGAATACCTCATCAGTATCGGAAAGAAAGATGTCTCGTTGTAGCGACAGCGGTCAGCATACGAGTCGAGTGCGTCGCACAAGTTCGTCCACGGTGATCGAGTGAACCGAGTCAGCGCCGGTGTTTCGCCGTCAGGAAGTCGGACCAGCGGACCCCGGGATGCGCCGCGAGCAGTGCGCGGCGCTGCCGTTCCGTCATCCCACCCCAGATGCCGAATTCGACTCGATTGTCGAGCGCGTACGCACCGCATTCCATCAGCACCGGACAGTGCCGGCACAGGGCGGCGGCTTTGCGTTGCGCGGCGCCTGTGACGAAGAGCTGATCCGGGTCTCCTTCTCGACACTGAGCCCGCGTTATCCAGCCGAGGTCCGCTGCGGGGTGTGCGAGGTCGTGACGCCTGTTCGGTTTGCTCATGTCGAATCATTCCCCTCTCGAACACCGAGCACAGTCAAGGCACTGGGAATGCGGGCACGACCCGATGGATCGTGTGAAAGATTCAGTTGCGGATAGATTTTCGCAACGCATCGGCTCCGGTGGCGAGGTGCGATCGACAATTGCACCGCTGACAGATTAACTGCACTTCGTGCCGATCGCGCGGCGAAGATCGGGTCGGCCCGCGTGGGTGCAGACTGGATCCATGGTGTCGACGCAGCGGGAGCGGGAAGACAAGTACGAGGTGGGGCTCGAGTTCGTCCTGCCGGATCTCGAGGACGTGTTGCCTGCCGGTGGACGGATCGAGCAGGGCACGGTGAATCTGAAGAGCGTCTACTACGACACGGATGACCGCGATCTGCTCCGTCAGAAGATCACGTTCCGCCGCCGGACCGGGGATGCCGATGTCGGATGGCAGTTGAAGGTCCCCGCCGACAAAGCCCGCACCGAGATTCGTATGCCTTCGGGTGAGAGTGACGGGGTTCCCGACGAGTTGGCGACCATGATTGCGGGTGTCGCACTGGGCAAACCCGTGCACCCGGTGGCGACGCTGAAAACTGTGAGACGCACGCAGCGACTCCTCGACCGGGAGGACCGACTGCTGGCGGAAGTGGCCGACGACCAGGTGCGCGGTGCCGTCGCCGGTGATCGCGCCGTCCTGAGTGAGTGGCGGGAGGTGGAGGTCGAACTCGGCGACGCCGGGGACGAGAAACTGCTCGGGAAGATCGGTAAACGCCTCACCCGCCGCGGTGCGCAGCCGTCCCCGTATCCGTCGAAGCTCAGCCGTGTGCTCACCGTCGCGCACCTCGCGGTCGACGGCGGCGGCACGCCCCGAACGACGGTGGAAGCGGTGCTCGTCGACTATCTGGATGCCCAGGTTCAGGCGATCGTGGCCGGCGACGTGTGGTTGCGTCGTGGGCTGGACCCCGTCCATCCCACCCGTGTGGGAATCCGGCGTTTCCGCAGCACGCTGCGGGTATTCAGGCGTCTGTTCGAACCGGCAGCGCGGGCAGAACTCGACGCGGAACTGTCCTGGTACGCCGGTTTGCTCGGGGAGGTGCGGGATCGGCAGGTGCAACGCGCACGCTTCGCGGATGCTCTCGCCGCCCTGTCTACGGAACTCGTGATGGGCCCGGTTGCCGCGCGCATCGAGAACGATCTGCTCGCCGAGCAACTCCGTCAGAGAAAAGAGGTGATGGTTGCGCTCGACGGTGACCGCTACCGTGCGTTGCTGGCCGCCCTGGCGCAGTGGCGCACCACTCCACCGCTGACCGCCGAGGCCGTCGACGATCCCCGCGTGATCGAAAAGAATGTGCGAAAAGCCGAACGCAAGGCGCTCACGCGCGTCGCCACCGCGACTGCCGGCAACGACGACGCCGCCCTGCACCGCGCGCGGAAGGCCGCCAAACGAGCCCGGTACGCCGCCGAACTCGCCGCACCGATTCTCGGGAGGAAGTCGGCAAAGAAGAAGGCAGCTCGGTTCAAGAAGATGCAGAAAGTACTCGGTGAGCACCAGGACAGCGTCGTCGCCGCGGAGACGCTCCGGACTCTCGGTGCCCGCGCCGGCACGACACCCGGCGAGAACGGTTTCACCTTCGGCCTGCTGTACGGCCTGGAACTGCAGAAGGCGCGGCAGGCCCGGGCGGACGCCGCCCGGCTCGCGTCGGCCTAGCAGTCGGGGTCAGCCGGCCGGAATCGGCGCGAGGTACCGCAGCGTCGGGGGCGGACCGGCGCCGCAATCGACGAACCACGCGCCCCCTTTCGCGGTCGCCCCCGAGGGAGGGATGTCCGGCACGCCGCGCGACCGCGCGAACTCGGCCAGCGCGTTGAGGATCTCCCCGTGGGTGCAGAAGACTGCCCTGTCGGCGTCGAGTCCGTGTAGTACGGCGAACAGTTCGTCGGGCGGTGCATCCGGTGCCAGCAGTGGGTGATCGTCGATACGCAGACCACCCGCCTCGGCGAGCGGCAGCAGGGTCTGGCGACAACGGGTGGTGGGACTCGAGAACAGTGTCGCGATCTCGATGCCGCTCAGCGCCGCGACGAGGCCGTGGGCCTGCTCGTGCCCGAGCGGGCTCAGCGGTCGCTCGGTGTCAGGGCCGTGCCACTGCTTCTTGTCGCCTGCATGGGAGTGCCGGACCAGGACGAACATTCTCACCTTCTCCCGGCGCAGGGATAGTCGTTGAAGACTCCCACGCGAGACGACTGCGCGTGGTGAATTGCCGTCGCAAGATAGTCGAAATGCTGTGCGGGGTCGCAGTGCGCACGCGAGCGTCACGTCCGCCGGGAGCTGCGGATCCCGTAGATCATGGCCCCGATACCGAGGACGATCACACCCGCGATCACCGAGGCAAGAGGGAGGAACGCAGCGAGAACGAGGCATCCGACGGCGCCGACGACGGCCACCAGCCGCGACCACGGTTTCGCGGACAACGTCCAGGCCGATGCGTTGGCGATCAGGTAGTAGACCAGCACCGCGAACGAGGAGAACCCGATGACGCCGCGCAGATCCGCTGTCGCGGCGAGGAGCGCCACCACCACACCGACGGCCAACTCGGCCCGATAGGGCACCGCGAACCGCGGGTGGACGGCGTCGAGTTGACGTGGCAGGTGGCCGTCCCGCGCCATCGCGAACGTGGTCCGTGACACCCCGAGGATCAGGGCGAGCAGCGAGCCGAGCGCCGCGATCACCGCAGCCACCCGGACCACCGGCTCGAGGCCCCCGAACCCCACAGCGGCGACGGCCTGCGCGAGTGGATCCGTCGCGGCAGCGAGTGCGTCGGCGCCGAGAGCCTCCAGGACGGCGATCGCGACGCACAGGTACACGACGAGTGTGATTGCCAGCGCGATAGGGATCGCCCGGGAGATGGTCCGGGCCGGGTCCTTCACCTCCTCGCCGAGCGTGGCGATTCGGGCGTACCCGGCGAACGCGAAGAACAGCAGGCCGGCGGCCTGCAGAACTCCGGTCATGCCGTGGCCGGAGGTGATCGCGAGGCCGTCGAAGTCGGTGTCGGAACCGGTCAGGCACACGACGACGACCACAGCGAGGACGGCGAGCACCGCGAACACGATGACCCGGGTGACCAGCGCGGACTTCTGTACACCCAGGTAGTTCACGGCCGTGATGGCGGCGACGGCGACGACCGCGACGAGATGTTCGCGGCCGGGCCAGGCGTAGGCGCCGACGGTCAGGGCCATCGCGGCACACGAGGCGGTCTTGCCGAAAACGAATCCCCAGCCGGCCAGATATCCGAAGAACGGTCCGAGGCGTTCGCGGCCGTAGACATAGGTGCCACCGGATTGCGGGTACAGCGCGGCGAGCCGGGCCGAGGAGTGGGCATTGCAGTACGCGATCACCGCGGCCACGGCCAACCCGACGAGCAGGGCGCCGCCGGCGGCGGACGCGGCAGGCCCCAGCGCGGCGAAGATTCCCGCCCCGATCATCGACCCGAGGCCGATCATCACCGAGTCGAACACCCCCAGCCGCCGGCGCAACTGTGGCGTCGCGGTCGGGTGCGCGTCGTTGCCTTCCGAAATCTCGTCACCGGCCATGCGTGGCAGTTTCCCTTCGAACGTGCAAATGTCGGGCACTCCAACGCTAGCGGTCGTCCGAAACTGACACGTGAACCGTTCGGGGTCAGTCAGTTTCGGCGCGGCGACAGGATCGCGGTCACGACCAGGGGCGCTGCGGCCGTGGCGAGGTGGGCGCAGGCGTCGCACTTGAAAACACCGATAACCACTCGAAGGGGTGATTTCCGCCAACCGCTCGGACCATAATTGTTTCATCGGGAAAACGGATACACCGAAATCATGTGTAACCCGAGAATCATCGACCGGTGCGAAGCCGGGCGACAATCGAATCAAAGGTGACATCAGATGAACACGTTCGCATTGCGCACGGCGATTACATCGGCTGCGATCGCCGCCTCTTTTGCGCTCGGTTCGGGCGTCGTGGCGGCGGCACCGGCATTTCATGGGGACCCGAACACACCCGGCTCGCAGCTCCACGTCCACGCCGACCCCAACACCCCCGCCGACAACAACAGTTACCAGTGCGGGGCGATCGGCGTCGGCGGTGCCGGAGTCGGATCGAACGCTCCCGGACAAAGCGGGCAACTCAACGGCGTCTTCTTCGGCAGCGGCCCCGTCCAGGGTGGTTGCATCGGCAATGACGGGTCGGTGCACTTCCCGTCCGGACGCGCCGAGTAGTACGCGGCGCTCGGCCTGATCCGCGCCCTGGCCGTCCGGTGCGTTGCACCTTGATTCGACATCTGTCAATATCGACGGATGTCGAATCAGGAGTTGCCGGACGGTGGTGCGTGTTGCTCGCCGCTCGCGCGTGAACCACTGACCGAGGACTGGGCCGGGGATCTGGCCCGGATGTTCAAGGCCCTCGGCGATCCCGTGCGCCTGCGCTTGCTGAGCCTGATCGCCAGCCACGCCGGTGGTGAAGCCTGCGTGTGCGACATCTCCGCGTCGTTCGACCTGTCGCAGCCGACGATCTCGCACCACCTGAAGGTGCTCCGCGCCGCCGGCCTGCTGAACTGCGAGCGTCGCGGCACCTGGGTGTACTACTGGGTGATCCCGTCGGCGCTGCAGCAGTTGTCCGCGGTGTTGCTGACCGAGGGCGGGCCGGTCGTCCCGTCCGAGGCGTGCGCGGCGGAGGTGTCGGCATGAGTTGCCCTGTGTCAAGCCGCCGGTTGTTGGTGGGCGATCAGTCGTTGGAGGGCGCCGTGTTTGTCCGGGTCGTAGGCGAGGTTGTCC
>NZ_JBHXWI010000056.1:0-64476 GCF_042671975.1 Rhodococcus sp. NPDC127593
GCAGCATGAAACATCAAGCAGTCGAACGTGACCCATACACCACAAACTTGACCCCAAAAACCGGCTACGCCGCTTCTAGGCTTCTAGGCTTCTAGACGGCAACACCGATGTATTTGGTCTCGAGGAATTCGTCGATGCCGGTGGTCCCGCCTTCGCGCCCGAGCCCGGATTCCTTCACGCCGCCGAATGGCGCGGCAGGGTTCGACACCACTCCCTGGTTGAGTCCGACCATGCCCGACTCCAGCGCTTCGCACACGCGGATGCCGCGCTTGAGGCTCTCCGTGTACACGTAGGCCACCAGCCCGTACGGGGTGTCGTTGGCCCGCTCGACGGCCTCGGTCTCGGTCTCGAACGTGCTGATCGCGGCCACGGGACCGAAGATCTCGTTGTGGCACATCTCGGCGTCGTCGGACACACCGGTCAGCACCGTCGCCGGGTAGAAGTTGCCCGGGCGGTCGAGTGCCTCGCCGCCGGTGAGCACCGAGGCGCCGCGTTCGATCGCGTCCGCGACGAGACTGCTCACCTTCGCGACAGCCGCCTCGTCGATCAGCGGTCCGACGACGACGCCGTCCTCGGTGCCGCGCCCGACAGGCAGGGCCTCCATCCGCTGGGTGAGTTTGCGGGTGAATTCCTCGGCGACCGAACTGTGCACGAGGATGCGGTTGGCAGCCGTGCAGGCCTGGCCGATGTTGCGCATCTTCGCCGCCATCGCCCCGTCGACGGCGTCGTCGAGATTCGCGTCGTCGAAGACGAGGAACGGCGCGTTGCCGCCGAGTTCCATGGATGTGCGCATGACGGTGCGGGCGCACAGTTCGAGCAGATGCTTCCCGACCTTGGTCGAACCGGTGAACGAGAGCTTGCGGGCCCGGCCGTCGAGGATGAGTGGAGTGATGACCTCGTCGGGGCTGGACGTGGTGACGACGTTGACGACGCCGTCCGGCAGCCCGGCCTCGGTGAGGATGTCGGCGAGCGCCAGGATCGACAGCGGTGTCTGGGCCGCAGGTTTGATGACGGAGGTGCACCCGGCCGCGATGGCGGGCCCGATCTTCCGGGTGCCCATCGCCATCGGGAAGTTCCACGGGGTGATGAGCAAGCTCGGTCCGACGGGCTGCTTGGTGACGAGGAACCGCGACCCGCCGCCGGGCGCCGTCATGTAGCCGCCGTCGATGCGGACGGCCTCCTCGGCGAACCAGCGGAAGAACTCTGCGGCGTAGGCGATTTCGCCCCGTGCCTCGGTGAGTGGCTTGCCCATCTCGAGCGTCATGACCAGCGCGAGCCGGTCGACGTTCTCGAGCAGCAGCCGGTGCGCGTTCATGAGGATGGTGCTGCGTTCGCGGGGTGTCGTGGCCGCCCACGACGGTTGCGCCGCCACCGCCGCATCGAGCGCCTCGCGGGCCTCCGCGGCGTCGGCGTCGGCGACCGTGCACAGGATCTGTCCGGTGGACGGGTCGTGGACCGGCATCGTGCGGGCACTGTCGCGCCACTTGCCGCCGATGAACAGGCCGGTCTGCACCGATGCGATTGCTGCTTCCTCGAGCATGATTTTTCCCCATTCTCCGTTGCCGAAGGGACGCTCCCCATGTTATACAGATTGTCAACAATCTGACAATGCACTTGCCGACATCGGACGGCATCTACGCGTGGGAGGGTTCTCGTGACTCGGCTATCTCCACTGCTCGCTCAGGCCACACCCGTGACGGTCGATCACGGTGAAGGTTGCTACCTCTACGGCACCGACGGCCGCCGTTATCTCGACTTCACCGCGGGCATCGGCGTCACCAGTACCGGGCACTGTCACCCGCACGTCGTGGAGGCCGCGCGCAGACAGGTCGGCTCCCTGATCCACGGCCAGTACACGACGGTCATGCACCAGCCGATGCTCGAGCTGGTCGATCGACTGGGGTCGGTCCTGCCCCCGGGACTCGACTCGCTGTTCTTCGCGAACTCGGGGAGCGAGGCCGTCGAGGCGTCGCTGCGGCTGTCGCGGCAGGCGACCGGCCGCCCCAACGTGATCGTCTTCCACGGCGGATTCCACGGACGCACGGTCGCGACGGCGACGATGACCACATCCGGCACCCGGTTCTCGGCCGGCTTCAGCCCGCTGATGGGCGGCGTGCACGTGGCACCGTTCCCCAACGCCTACCGCTACGGCTGGTCCGAGGAGGAGGCGACCGCGTTCGCGCTGAAGGAACTCGACTACATCTTCGCGACACTCACCGCGCCGAACGAGACGGCGGCGTTCGTCGTCGAGCCCGTCCTCGGCGAGGGCGGCTACGTGCCCGGCAACACCGCGTTCTTCCAGGGGCTCCGCGAGCGCGCCGACCGATACGGCATCCTGCTCGTCATCGACGAGATCCAGACCGGTTTCGGCCGCACCGGCAAGTTCTTCGGGCACCAGCACTTCGACGTCCGCCCCGACATCATCACCATCGCCAAGGGTCTTGCCAGCGGCTTCCCGCTGTCGGGCATCGCGGCGTCCGAGGAACTCATGGCCAAGGGCTGGCCGGGGTCGCAGGGCGGAACGTACGGCGGGAACGCCGTGTCCTGCGCGGCCGCTGTCGCGACGCTCGAGGTGATCGAGAAGGAAGATCTCGTGGCCAACGCCGCTGCGCGGGGCGTCCAGTTGCTCGACGGTGCGCGCACGCGCGCCATCGACGGGATCGGCGACGTCCGCGGTCTCGGACTGCTCGTGGGCAGCGAGTTCACGGCCGCCGACGGCAGTGCGGACCGCGCGAAAGCGGCTGCGGCGCAGCAGCTGGCCGCGAAGAAGGGGCTGCTGCTGTTGACCTGCGGCGCCCACATGAACGTGGTACGGATGATTCCACCGCTCATCGTGACGGCGGAACAGATCGAGGACGCCCTGAAAATCTGGTCCGAAGTACTCGACGAAGTGTGACAAGCACCCGTGAGTACTTATTAACCGCCCGCGGTTAATAAGTACTCACAGGCTCCGAAGGAGGACCTGTGGCTCGCTACATCACCATCAGCCTGGACAAGCGCGGCGTGACCTGCCGTGCCCGGCTTCTGGACGAGGACGCACCACTCACGTGCGACGCGGTGTGGGACGTGCTTCCGCAGAGCGGCGACGCGTACCACGCCAAGTACGCGCGCAACGAGGTGTACACGCTGATCCCGCGGATCACCGCGGCACCGAGGCGGGAAAACCCCACCGTCACACCGATTCCCGGTGACGTGTGCCTGTTCGACTTCGAGCCGTGGGAGATCGGCAACTCCGCCTACGGGTACGAGCCCGGCTCCGAGGCGCACGCCGCGCAGGGCGCCACCGACCTCGCGATCTTCTACGGCCGCAACAATCTCCTGCTCAACGGCGACGTCGGCTGGGTGCCGGGCAACGTGTTCGCCGCCATCGAGGAGGGACTGCCGGAACTGGCGGCCGCGTGCAACGACCTGTGGATGCGCGGGGTCGAAGGCGAGACGATGAGCTTCGCGCGGGCCTGACGTCGGCGGGACCGGTCCAGAGTGTGCGGCATGGCCCTCGACGAGCGTCCGGGCATCCTCCACCATCGGACGTTATGAAGCTGGACATCTATCAGATCGACGCATTCGCCGCGGGACCCTTCGAGGGCAACCCGGCGGCGGTCATGCCGCTGACCGACTGGCTGGACGATTCGGTTCTTCAGCAACTCGCCGAAGAGAACAACCTGTCCGAGACGGCGTTCTACACCGCCCGCCTTCCCGTGGACGCGGAGCCGTACGACCCGGAACACCCGGCGTATCACCTGCGATGGTTCACTCCGGCCGTCGAGGTGGACCTGTGCGGCCACGCCACCCTCGCCACCGCCGCACAGATCTTCGAGGACGTGCACCCGGGGGCCGCCCGCATCCAGTTCTGGACGCGCAGCGGCTGGCTGCATGTCGACCGTGGACCGGACGCGACGCTGGTGATGGATTTCCCGGCCGAGCGGCCGGTGCCGACCGCGGCCGATTCCCGGATCGTCGCAGCACTCGGCATTCCGGTGCGGGAGTGCCTGAAGGCCACTGACCTCGTGTTCGTTGCCGAGTCCGAACGCGACATCGCGTCGATGGCCCCCGACTTCGCCGTGATCAGCCCGCTGAAGGTGCGCGGCATCGTCGTCACCGCAACGTCGGACTCGGACGGACTCGACTTCGTGTCGCGCTGGTTCGGCGCCGCCGCCGGCGTTCGGGAAGACCCGGTGACGGGGTCCGCGCACTCGCAGATCGCGCCGTACTGGGCTGACGTCCTGGGCCGAAACAGCCTTGTCGGACGCCAACTGTCAGCGCGGGGAGGAACAGTTCACTGCGAGGTGCGCGGCGACCGCGTCCACCTGTCCGGGGCGTACCGGCGATACCTCAGGGGCACCGTCGGGTTCTAGCGCTAGCTGAAGACCTCCGAATACAGCGTCTCGATCTGGCCGGCAGTGGGCACAACCGGATTGTTGCCGGGCGATCCGGACGCCAGCGCCTGCTCTGCCATCAACGGAATGAGGCCGTCCCAGGCGTCGCGGTCGATCCCGTATGCGAGCGGCGTCGGAACCTTCAGGTCGTGACACAGCGTGCTCAGGGTTTCGACGAGGAACTGCGCTGCGACGGAATCGCCCGCCGATTCCGGTGCAGCGCCGAACGCACGCGCGCAGTCGGCGTAGCGGCTCTCCGCTCCCTTCACGGAGAACGCCGTGATGGCGGGAAGCAGCATGGCATTCGACAGTCCGTGTGCGACATGGAAATGCGCACCGATCGGCCTGCTCATTCCGTGCACCAGCGCCACACTCGAGTTGGAGAACGCCATGCCGGCCTGCATGGACGCGACCATCATCGCCTCCCGCGCGGTGCGGTCTTCACCGTCCGCATACGCAGTGCCGATGTGCTTGCCGATGGTGCGGATCGCGGAGAGAGCGAGTCCGTCGGTGAACGGCTGGGCCTTCTTGCTGACGTACGCCTCGATCGCGTGAGTGAGCGCGTCGATTCCGGTGTCGGCGGTCAGCCGCGGCGGCATCGACATCGTGAGTTCGAAATCCACGATCGCGGCGATCGGCAGGAAGGAGAGCCCCGGGCACAGCATCTTCTCGTCGGACGCGCTGTCGCTGATGACCGTGAATTGCGTCGCCTCCGAGCCGCTTCCGGCGGTGGTCGGTATCGCGATGATCGGCAGTGCATTACCGGTGTATACGTGAGGTGCCTTGTACGACCGCATCTCGCCGCCGTTCGCGGACAGCACGGCCAATGCCTTCGCGGTGTCCATCGGACTACCGCCACCGAACCCGATCACCGAATCCGCATTGTGCTCGGCGACGATCCTCAGCCCTTCCTCCAGAGAATCGGTGGTGGGGTCGGGCACGGTGCCGGCGAATAGTGCCGGCTCCTTGCCCGCGGACCTGAGGAGGCTCATGATCCGATCGGCCGCGCCGGTGCCGGTCAGATAGGAGTCGGTGACGAGAACCGGCCTCTGCAGACCTAATTGGTCGACAACCGAGCCGATCTCGTCGACTGCTCCAGCCCCGATTCTGGCGAAGCGGGGGAGTGAGAGGTGTGCGGTCATGGGAGAGGTTCCTTAGTTGTTCTGGGGGAAGCCGAGGTTGATGCCGCCGTGGCTGGGGTCGAGCCAGCGGGTGGTGACGACCTTGCCGCGGGTGAAGAAGTGCACGCCCTCGGTGCCGTGCGCGTGGCTGTCGCCGAAGAGGGAGTTCTTCCAGCCACCGAAGGAGTAGTAGGCCATCGGGACGGGGATGGGGACGTTGATGCCGACCATGCCGACCTCGACCTCGTTCTGGAACCGTCGGGCGGCGCCGCCGTCGTTGGTGAAGATGGCGGTGCCGTTGCCGAACTGGCTCGAGTTCACCAATTCCAGGGCCTCGTCGTAGGACTCGACGCGGATCACGGACAGGACCGGTCCGAAGATTTCGTCGGTGTAGACGGACATGTCGGTGGTGACGTGGTCGATCAGGGTCGGGCCGAGCCAGAACCCGTCGGTGCCGCCATTCGCCTGCACGGTGCGGCCGTCCACGACGATGGTGGCGCCGTCGTTTTCTCCGGCGTCGATGTAGGAGGCGACCTTGTCGCGGTGCACCTTCGTCACCAGCGGTCCCATGTCGGAGTCCTGGGTGCCGTCGCCGATCTTCAAGGTGGCGGTGCGGTCCTTGATCTTGGACACGAGTTCGTCGGCGATGTCCCCGACCGCGACGAGGGCGGAGATGGCCATGCAGCGTTCGCCGGCGGAGCCGAAGCCGGCGTTGACCATGGCGTCGGCGGCGAGGTCGAGGTCGGCGTCGGGGAGGACGATGGCGTGGTTCTTCGCCCCGCCGAGGGCTTGGACGCGTTTGCCGTGGGCGGTGCCGGTGGCGTACACGTACTGGGCGATGGGGGTGGAGCCGACGAAGCTGATGGCCTTGATGGCGGGGTTGGTGAGGAGTTCGTCGACGGCGGTCTTGTCGCCCTGCAGGACGTTGAACACCCCGGCGGGCAGGCCGGCTTCGGCCCAGAGTTCGGCCATCCAGATCGCGGCGGTCGGGTCCTTCTCGGACGGCTTCAACACGACGGTGTTGCCGGCGGCGATGGCGATGGGGAAGAACCACATCGGGACCATGGCGGGGAAGTTGAACGGGGAGATGATCCCGACCGGGCCGACGGGCTGGCGGATGGAGGAGACGTCGATGTTGGTGGAGGCGTTCTCGGTCATGCCGCCCTTGAGCAGGTGGGGCATGCCGCAGGCGAATTCGACGACTTCCTGCCCGCGGCTCACCTCACCCAACGCGTCGGAGACGACCTTGCCGTGCTCGGCGGTGATGATCTCGGCGAGTTCGCCCTTGCGCTCGTTGAGCAGTTCCCGGAACTTGAACACGATGGAGGAACGCTTGGCGAGGGAGGTGTCGCGCCAGGCGGGGAACGCGGCGGCGGCGGCATCGATCACGGCGCGGGCGTCCTCGACGCTGGCGAGGGCGACCTGCCCGGTCACGGCACCGGTCGCCGGGTTCGTCACGGGAGCGGTATCGACGCGCGTTCCGGGGTAGGACTTGTTGTTGAGCCAATGCGAGATAACGGCCATGGGGTTCACTCCTGGGAAAGGTGGGGTGCCCACGAGTCTGCTGGGCAACAATGCCTGCGTCAACGAGTAAAATGGCACTTCGGACTGCACTTTTGCACGAGGGATGTGGGCGATGTTTACGGCAGACAACATGCGTTACCTCCTGGAGTTGTCGAGAACCGGCCGCCTCGCCGATGCGGCGAAGAGGCTCGGTGTCGATCACACGACCGTCTCGCGGAGAATCACCCGACTCGAGAAAGACACGGGCACGAGACTTTTCGATCGTGGCGTGTCGGGGTGGCAGCTCACCGAGGCGGGCCGGCGACTGGTTCCCCATGCGGAGGCGGTGGAATCCGCGGTGCTCTCCGCTCTCGATGAAACCTCGTCCCTGGGTGGGCTGACGGGCACCGTCCGGATCATCACTCCTGACGGTTTCGGGTCGTTCGTGCTGGTGCCGGGGTTGGCCGCACTGCGGTCCGAGCACCCCGATCTGTTCACCGAACTCGTCACGTCGACCACCCACGACCTGCTGACCGGGCGCGACTTCGACATCGCCGTCACCCTCGAGCGTCCGTCGCCGCGGTCCGTCGTGGTCCGCAAACTGGCCGACTACGACCTCCGTCTGTACGCGTCACGGGACTACCTGGACGAACACGGCCCCATCACGTCACTCGACGATCTCCGGCACCACACGCTCATCTGGTACGTCGATGCCTTCCTCGACGTCGAACCGCTGCGAATCCTCGACGCGCTGATTCCGGATTTCCAGGCGCAGATCCAGACCAACAACATCGCGGGCCACTACCAGGCCGTGAAGCACGGAGTCGGGATCGCGCCGCTGCCGAGTTACATCGGGGCGCTGGACGAGGATCTCGTGCCGGTTCTCCGCGACGACTTCATCGCGCACCGCACCTACTGGCTGGTGGTACCGCGGGAACTGACGCGACTCGCCCGGGTCAAGGCGATCACCGAGGCGCTCTACTCCATCGTCGACGGCAATCCCGAACTGCGAGGCGCAACAGGGTAACTCACCGATCCGCGGGAACGGGTCCGGCACTCTCGCGGACGACGAGCTCGGTGGGGAGTGTGATTTCCCGTCCCGCTCCGCCGCCGATGATGTCGAGCAGCAGTTGCGCGGCCTCGCGGCCCTTGTCGACGAGTGGTTGCCGGACCGTCGTGAGTCCGGCGGCCCGGGCCGCGGGAATGTCGTCGAAACCGACCACCGACAGATCCTGCGGCACCCGGAGGCCACGTTCGTGTGCGACGTCGATGGCCGCGAGGGCCAGCAGGTCGGAGGCTGCGATGACGGCGGTCACGGGGCCGGCATCGAGCAGCGTCTCGACGGCGGTGCGCGACAGTTCGTAGTCGAACCCGCCTGCTTCGACGACCACGGCGGACGACCACGGCACCTTGTGCTTGCGGCAGGCGGACGCGTAGCCGGCGAGGCGTTCCTTCATCACGTGGTCTCGTGCGGCCCTGGTGCGGGCGGCGTCGACGGGCCCGCCCTTCCCGTCGGGGACGAGCCGGTCGACGAGAAACCCGACGCGGCGGTGTCCGAGCGACAGGACGTGCTCCGCGATCTCCTTGGCAGCTTGCCGGTCCCGGATTCCGACCCGCGGCAGTCCGCCAGGATTGGGACCGTCGATCACGACTATCGGCAGCCGGCGGCTCATCGCCGTCTGCATTCCGGGGTGGCCGTCCGGCATCGCGTACGCGAGGAAGCCGTCCACCGCGCCCCGCACGAGCACGCCGGAACCCTCGGCCACCCGGGTCGACTCGAGTGGGCAGGGCAGCAGCGTCAGCGCGACCTCGGCGAGTTCACCGACCTCCGATATGCCCTTCAGCAGCTGCGAGGTGGCCGGATCGTCGAACGCGTAGCGCAACGAGTCGGTGATCATCAGCCCCAGTGCACCGACCTGCCCGGTGCGGAGATTGCGTCCCGCGGGGTTGGGACCGGCGTAGCCGAGTTCCGCGGCCACTTGGAAGATATGGGCGCGCCGGGCTGCGGACAGCTTGTGGGGCTGGTTGTACGCGTACGAGACCGCGGCCTGCGACACGCCTGCCGCTCGGGCGACGTCGTGCATCGTGGTCACGAATGCCGATCCTCTCCGTCGCACGGTTACCGAGCCCAGCTTATCGGCCGGACCGTGCGCGTCCCCCGGGTGTCAGCTCGCTCTGGCGACAACAGCGTCATCGTCGTCCTCACACCGGTCGAGGAGAACGAGTTTGCCCATGACGTTGCGCGCCACCACCTGTTGATCGGTGACCGTCATCTGTCCCCGCCACGACCCGAGGAAGGTCCACGTCCACGACATGAGCGTGGACAGCCGGCTCCGGAACCCGACGACGTAGACGACGTGGACGGCCAGCCACAGGATCCAGGCCAGAAATCCCGCGAGTTCGATGCCCCCGACCTTCACGACCGCGCTGAATCTCGAGATCGTCGCCATCGACCCCTTGTCCCGGTACCGGAAGGGGACGCGGGCGGGTGAGGATGCGCGCCCGCCGGCATCGGCGACAATCTGCTGCGCCGCGTAGCGGCCACCCTGGATCGCGACCTGCGCCACCCCGGGGAGGCGGTCGCGGGCCATCATGTCGCCGATCACGAACACTTCGGGGTGTCCCGGCACCGTCAAATCCTCGTGGACGGCGATCCGCCCGGCGCGGTCGAGTTCGGCCCCCGACTGCTCGGCCAGCTGCCGGGCCAGCGGGCTGGCTTCCACACCCGCCGACCACACCTTGCACGCGGATTCGATGCGGACGGTCTCGCCTCGCCCGTCCTTGATCGTCACGCCGTCCGCGTCGACGTCGGTGACGGTCGCCCCGAGCCGCACCTCGACGCCGATCTTCTCGAGGCGCTCGGCGGCGGTGGACCCGAGCCGGTCGCCGAACGGCGGCAACACCGCCGACGCGGCGTCGAGCAGGACGATCCGGGCGTCACGGGTGTCGATGTTCCGGTACGCGCCGACGAGGGTTCGATGCGCCAGTTCCGCTATCTGACCGGCCATCTCCACCCCGGTGGGTCCTGCGCCGACCACCACGAACGTCAGGAGGCGGGCCCGCTCCTCGGGGTCCGTGGACAGCTCGGCACGTTCGAACGCGCCCAGGATCCGGCCACGGAGTTCGAGTGCGTCGTCGATGGTCTTCATGCCGGGGGCGTGTTCGGCGAAGTGGTCGTTACCGAAATACGACTGCCGGGCTCCGGCCGAGACGATCAGACTGTCGTACTCGGTGGTGGTCGTTCCACCCCGGTGGGTCGAGGTGATCCTGCGCGCGGCCAGGTCGATGCCGGTGACGTCCCCGAGGATCACCGAGGCGTTCGACTGCTTCTTCAGCACCATCCGGGTCGACGGTGCGATCTCTCCCTCGGACAGGATTCCGGTCGCCACCTGGTACAGCAGCGGCTGGAACAGGTGGTGGCTGGTGCGGTCGACGACGAGCACGTCGACGTCGGCGCGGCGTAACGCCTTCGCGGCGAACAGGCCGCCGAATCCGGAACCGACGATCACCACGCGATGACGTGCCTCGGTGCGGGCAGGAGTATTCATCACGAGCTCTTCCCGGATCGCGCTATCGCCATCCGCACTACTGGTAGGGGTGAAGCATGCCGCCCGACACACGGGGTGTCGGGCGGCACGGTGGACACGACGCACCGGAGACTCGAATGTCGGTTCAGGACCCGGCGTGTCGCGAGATCACCTGCGGGACCGGCGACGCCGTTGTCAGCCGGCCCGGGTGCGAGTGATCAGATCTGTGAGGTAGGTGTAGCTCTTTTTCGCGGCCTCGAGGCCACCGCACTCGACGGAGAGAACGACGTCGTGGTCGGCGTCGTGCAGGGTCTTTACGATCCGTTCCCAGTCGATGACGCCGTCGCCGCAGGCGCAGCCGAGCATGCCGCGGACCTTGCCGCGCAGCCTCTTCGCGTCCTCGACACCGATGTCCTTGGCGTGCAGGTGCGTGACGCCGCCGACGATCTGGTCGAGCCACTCGTGCGGGTCGTTCTCACTGAGATAGCTGTTGCCGGTATCGAGGTTGATCGTCAGCGCCGGGCTGTCGATCAGCGTCATGATCTTCTCGAGCCGCTCCGGGGTCGCGGTGTACTCGCCGTGCGTCTCGATCGCGATCTTGATGCCGCGCGGTTCGGCCACCTTCGCCGCCTCCTGCAGCGTGTACCGCATCAGCGTGTAGTTTTCCGCCTCGGTGGTCCACGTCGGCAGCGGCCCATCGTCGACCATGATCATCGGGGACCCGACCTCGGCCGCGTAGCGGATCGACTGCTTCAGATAGTCGACGCTCACGTCCGGCTTGGCCAGCGGTGCATGACTGGACAGCGAGGAGATGGTCAGCCCGCGCGATTCGGCGGCGTCCCGCATGATGAGCGGGTCGTCGAGCATCGACCGGGTGTGGAAGTACCCGGCGGTGCTCAGCAACTCGCGGCCCCAGTAGACCATCGGCTCGACGTACTTGTAGCCGATCTCCGCGGCCTGGTCCATGGCCCAGTCGAACGACCCGTTCTCGAATCGGGCGAACTCCAGATTGAGACCGAGTTTGATCTCTCCCATGCCGGTCTCCGATCAGAATCCGCGTTGCGCGACATAGTCGTCGCGGACCTCGCCGTGGTACGCGGGAACGGTGACGTCCCACCAGCCGGTCGGGTGCATCTCGGTCCACGGCAGCTCGTGGGCGCTCATCGCCTCGATGATCACCGGGCCCGGCGTCGCGAACGCGCGCTCGATGGCGTCGGCCAGCTTCTCCGGGTCCTCGACGCGCTCGGCACTGCAGCCGAGTGACTGAGCGAACCGGGTGATGTCGGCGAAATACGGTGTCCCGTCGAGGTTCTTCCACCCGGAGATGATTTCGCGTTCTTCACCGAACAGGCTGATCTGGAGGTCCTTGATCGCTTCCCAGCCGCCGTTGTTGAGTACGACGATCACCAGCGGCACCCCGAGCATGGCGGCGGTCGCGATCTCGGTGCCGGTCTGGAGGAAGCTGCCGTCGCCGACCATCGCCAGGACCGGGGTGTCCGGGGCACCGATCTGCGCGCCGATCGCGGCAGGCACACCGAATCCGATGCCGGAGAAGCCACCGGCCACGATGTTGGTCTTCGGGCCGTAGATCGGGAACTCGTTGAACGCCTGGTTCGCGGGGTTGGACGAGTCGGTGACCAGAATGCCCTCGCGCGGAAGGGCCTTGCGGATCTCGACCATCGCCCGCGAATTGGTCATCGGCAGGTAGTCGGTGGTCCGCATCGGCCGCAGGTGTTCTTCCCACTGCGCCTTGAGGTCCTGCAGTTCGGCGAAATAGTCGGTGTCGCGGTAGTCGAGGGCAGGCCCGAGGTCGGCGAGCACGTCGCGCAGCGCGGCGAGGGACGTTTTCGCGTCACCGACGACGCCGACCTCGACCGGGTAGTTGCGGCCGATCTCGAAACCGTCGATGTCGATCTGCACGAGCTTGGTGTTCGGGATGTCGAACGTGACGCCGGGACGGTACGACGACGTGATGCGGTCGCTGAACCGGCAGCCGACCGCGAGGATCACGTCGGCTGTGCGCGTCACGCCGTTGCCGGGGATCGAACCCATGTCGCCGCACGGCCACGCGTAGAGGTCGTGGTCGGCGGGGAACGCGCCCTTGCCCTGGAACGAGTGCGTCACCGGTGCGCCGAGGTGCTCGGCGACGGCCATCAGTTCCGCGGCGGCCTCGGCGTGGATGACGCCGCCGCCGGCCACGATGACGGGACGTTTCGCACCGGCGAGCAGGCGTGCGGCCTCGGCGATCACGGCCGGGTCACCGGTTGCACGGGTGGCAGGACGGCGGGCACCGGTGTCCGGGGTGTAGTCGCCGTACTCCGCCTGCAGGTCCTGCGGGATGTCGACGAGCACGGGTCCGCGCCGACCCTCGTGCATGGTGTTGAACGCCTGGGCGAGCGCCACCGGAAGCTGTTCCAGGCGGCTGGGCTGCCACCAGCGCTTGACCACCGGCTCCACCATGCGGGGAAAGTTGTTGCCGTGCGGGCGGTCGATCTCCTGGAGCACCCCGCGGTTCTCCATGTAGGTGTGCACGGCGCCGGTGATCAGGAGCATCGGCATCGAGTCGGCGAAGGCCGTCGCGAGTCCGGTGAGGGTGTTGGTCGCGCCCGGTCCGATGGAGGTACAGATCGCGGCGATCTTGCCGGAGGCCCGGTAGTAGCCGTCGGCCATGTGGGCGGCGCCCTGTTCGTGCATGGCCGGCACCAGTTCGATCTCGTCGGCTCGGTCGACGAACGCGTCGAGGAGGGCGGTGTTGCCGTGTCCGGGGATCGCGAAGACCTTCTCGACTCCCTCGCGGATGAGGAAGTCGACGACCATCTGTCCGCCGGTGAGTTTCTGTGTTGTCATCGAAGAGGCTTTCTGGGTGTGGTGGGGGCGAAGCGTCACAGGGACGCGGACTGGGTCGGGGTGTCGTGGGAACGGGTCTTGCCGACTCGGTCGGCGATGCTCTCGGCGACGCGGAAGGCGTTGGCCGCGATGGACAGGGCAGGGTTCATCACGGGCAGGGACGGGAAGAAGGACGAGTCGACGACGTACAGGTTGTTCACGTCGTGGGTGCGGCAGTCGGCATCGAGCACGGAGGTCGCGGGGTCGGTTCCGGCCCGTACCGTGCCGGCCTGGTGGGAGTTGACCTCGATGCCGGTGCCCTGGCTGAAGACGAACGGATAGCCGATCTTCCGGAGGATCTTCCGTACCTCGCGGACGAGGACCTCGTGGGCGCGAGTGTTGTTGGGGGTCCACGCGATCTGGATGTTGCCGTCGTCGGTAAGCGTGACCCGGTTGTCCGGATCGGGCAGATCCTCGGTGAACAGCCACCAGTCCATGCTGCGGGCCGTGGCCTGGTTCAGTGCCCACTTGGGGATCAGCGGCCGTTGGCCTTTGATCATCTCGCCCTGCAACTTGCCGATGAGTTGCACGTGTCCCAGCGGGTAGGGGTGGTCTGCGGTGCCGTGCGTGTAGAAATCGTTGATGTACAACGTCTTCTGGAACTCGGACGTATTCTTCTTCAGCGGGTTGATGCCGACCATGATGGAGTTGTTGTGCACCATGTAGTTTCGCCCGACCATGCCGGAGGAGTTGGCGAGACCGTCCGGGTGTGCGGCGTTCGCGGACCGGAGCAGCAGCGCCGCGGAGTTGACGGCGCCACAGGACACCACCACGGTGCGTGCGTCGACGACGAGTTCGGTACCGCGGTGCCGGATTTGCACGCCGGTGGCCTGTTGCCCGGTCTCGTCGGTGAGTACGCGCTCGGCGTACGCGTTGGTCAGCAGTTCCACCGAGCCGGACGCGATGGCCGGCCGGACGCAGCGCACATCCGCGTCCGACTTCGCCAGCAACCGGCAGGGGAACCCGTCGCAGGTCTGACATCGAATACATCCGCCACCGTCCCGCAGGTCGATGCCCAGTGGGATGTTCGACGGCGTGTACCCGAGACGCCGCAGTGCGTCTGCCGCCTCCTGCACCGGTGGCTCGTGTCCGATCGCCGGGTAGGGGAAGGGTTCGTCGCGGGGGAGCGTCGGGTCGTCGGTGGGATCGCCGTGGACTCGGTACACCTGTTCTGCCCGTGCGTAATACGGCGCGAAGTCGTCGTACGAGAAGGGCCACTCGGGAGATTCGCCGGCCTCGTGTTGCGTCGACTGGAAATCTTCACGCCGGAACCGCACCAGCGACGAGCCGTACAGCTTCGTGTTACCGCCGACGTAGTAGTACGTGCCGGGGCTGAACGGTGTGCCCTCGGTGTCGTACCACTGCTCGGCATTCGCGTACCGGTGTCCCTCGAAAACTTCCTGCGGGTCCCAGTTCTGCTTTTCCTGCGGCAGGAAGTCGCCGCGCTCGATCAGAAGCACATCGACTCCCGAGTCCGCGAGCGCGTAGGCGAGCGTCCCGCCGCCCATTCCGCTGCCGACGATGACGACGTCGTAGCTGTGTTTGCTCGGGCCTGTGGGCTCCCCCACGGATGCGTCTCTCATGGGTCCTGCTCCTCGGTCGTAGGGAGTGGTGTCACGGTTCTGCCGGGCGGGTCGACGCGAACCGGCAGTCGGTGAATTGGTTATACGTATAACTAAAGGTTAGCGGCAGTGTGCTGGATGTCAACCCCGCACGAGCAACTCATCCCGGCTGAGGATGAGTTGCTCGCGCCGTCAGGGCACGAGCGGTCGAGTGAGGTTTTCCGGCCGCAGCACGTCGTCGAGTTGCTCGCGACTGAGCAGGCCCCGCTCGAGCACGAGCGCGGCGACGGTGCGCCCGGTCGCGAGTGCGTCGGCCGCGATCGCGGTGGCCGCGGTGTACCCGATGTGCGGGTTGAGGGCCGTGACCACGCCGATCGATGCGTCCACCATGTTCTTCAGGTGGTCGATGTTCGCGCCGATGCCGACCACGCATCGCTCCCGCAGGACGGTGCAACCGCGAGTGAGCAGTTCGATCGTCTCGAACAGGCTGTGCGCGATCACCGGCTCGAAGGCATTGAGCTGAAGCTGCCCACCCTCGGCCGCCATCGTCACGGTCAGGTCGTTGCCGACCACCCGGAAGGCGATCTGGTTCACCACCTCCGGGATCACCGGGTTCACCTTCCCCGGCATGATCGACGACCCCGCCTGCACGGGCGGCAACGTGATCTCACCGAAGCCGGCGCGCGGACCCGACGACAGGAGCCGAAGATCGTTGCAGATCTTGGACAGCTTCACCGCGGTGCGCTTGAGCACCCCGGACAGCTGCATGAACGCCCCGACGTCCTGGGTGGCTTCGATCAGGTCGGACGCCGTCGTCACCTCGATCCCGGTGATCGCGGCAAGATGCTCGCGCACCCGCCACGCGTACTCGTGGTGCGCATTGAGGCCGGTCCCGATCGCTGTTCCGCCCAGATTGATCTCGGAGATGAGCGTCGCCGCCTCCCCGAGTCGCTGAGAATCCTCGTCGATCATGAGAGCGAACGTCGCGATCTCCTGCCCCAGGGTCATCGGAACCGCATCCTGCAACTGGGTGCGGCCGACCTTGAGGACGTCGGAGAACTCCGTCGACTTCACCGCGAACGCCGCCGCCAAGTCGTGCATGGCTGCCCGTAGCCTGGTCAGGGCGGTTTGCAGGCCGGCCTTGATCGCGGTGGGGTAGACGTCGTTCGTGCTCTGGCTCATGTTTACGTGCTCGAGCGGATGGAGATACTCGTAGCGGCCGCGCCGGTGGCCGAGCAATTCCAGCGCCCGGTTGGCCACCACCTCGTTCGCGTTCATGTTCGTCGACGTGCCGGCACCACCCTGGATGACGTCCACGACGAACTGGTCGCGCAGGGCGCCGGCCCGGATCTCCTCGCAGGCCGCCACGATGGCGTCCGCTTCGCGCCGCGGCAGCAGGCCGAGGCCGGCGTTGGTCTGCGCCGCCGCCTGCTTGACGGACGCCAGCGCCGACACGAGGTCGGGATGGCTGGCCAGCGGAATGCCGGTGATCGGGAAGTTCTCCGTCGCCCGCAGCGTGTGGATGCCGTAGTAGGCGTCGTCGGGGACCTCGCGGTCGCCGAGGAGGTCGTGCTCGATGCGGGTCATCGTTCGGACGTCACCCGGGTCGGGATGTTGCCCCACGGGAGCGGGGCGTTGCCGAACTTGGCGGCGCGAAGGTCGCCGGAGCGGGCGTGCCCCTCGAACTTCTCCAGACGCGACAGGCGACCGCACACCTCGCCGAGCTTCGCGCTGCTGCCGAGGTCGCGCACCTCCTGGTAGGTGAGCGTCTTGAGGAACTTGCCCACCCACAGACCGCCCGTGTAGCGGGCCGCACCGAGCGTCGGGAGAACGTGGTTGGTGCCGATCAGCTTGTCGCCGTAAGGAACACACGTGCCTTCGCCGAGGAACAGGGCGCCGTAGTTCCGCATGGAGGTCAGGGCCCGACGGGGGTCCTCGGTGAGGATCTGGACGTGCTCCGACGAGAAGACGTCGGCAAGTCGGTACGCCTCGTCGAGGGTGTCGACCACGTGGATCTGGCCGTGATCACGCCACGCGGGGCCGGCGATCGCGTTGGTGACCAGGCCGGGGAGCAGGGCGTCGATATGATCGATCACCGCTCGGCCCACGGACTCCGACGTGGTGATCAGCACGCACGGCGAATCGGGGCCGTGCTCGGCCTGGCTCAGCAGGTCGACGGCGATGGTGAACGGGTCGGCCAGGTCGTCGGCGACGATGAGCGTTTCGGTCGGTCCGGCGAAGAGATCGATCCCGACCTCGCCGAACAGCTGGCGCTTCGCCTCGGCCACGTAGGCGTTGCCGGGGCCGGTGAGGATGGATACCGGGTCGATGGTTTCGGTGCCCAGCGCGAGTGCGGCTACGGCCTGCACTCCGCCGAGGACGAAGATCTCGTCGGCGCCGGCGAGGTGCATCGCCGCGACGCTGATCTGTGGCGGCTCCCCGGCATTCGGAGGCGTCGTCGCGGCCACGCGTTCGACACCCGCGACCTTCGCGGTGAGGACCGTCATGTGCGCGGACGCGGTCAGTGGGTAGCGCCCGCCGGGGACGTAGGCGGCAGCCGCGTCGATCGGGACGTTGCGGTGCCCGAGGAACACGCCCGGCAGGGTCTCGACCTCGAGGTCCTGGATGGAGTCCCGCTGCGCCTGGGCGAAGTCGCGAATCTGGCGCTGCGCGAATCGCAGATCGTCGAGGACGGTCTCGGGAACGGACTTCACGATCTCCGCGACCCGGTCCTCGCTCAGCCGGAACGATTCGGGGGACCAGCCGTCGAACTTCTCGGAGTACTTCCGGACGGCCTCGTCGCCGTTCGCGCGGACATCGGCGATGACGGCGGCGACGGTGTCGACCACGGCGGGGTTGCTCGCCCGCTGCGCTGGTTCACCGACGGCGGCCTTGAGAACGAATGACATGGGATGCTTCCTTCGGATGAGCGAGGGGCTGGATCTGTTGTCACTCAGCATCGCGGTGCCGCACGTGTTTCCGACAGTTGCATTGTGGGAACTGTTTGCGTCGGTTCATGCACGTTCTGTGTACCATTGAGCATGGTCTTCACCGTCGCCGACGCTCTCGACATCGATCTCCTGAAAGACGCGGGAGCCCGTGTCCTGACCGGATCCGGCAGCCTCGACCGTGAGGTCCGCTGGGTGCATTCGTCGGAGATCTCGGATATCGCCCGCTTCCTCCGGGGTGGAGAATTACTCCTGACCGCCGGGCTCGGAATGGGCAGCACGGGCGCCCTTCAACAGGTGTTCGTGCGCGCAGCCGCTCATGCCGGGGCCGCCGCTCTCGTCATCGAGGAGTCGGGACGGATGTTCGACCGCGTACCGGATGCAGTAGTCGCCGAAGGGCAGGCCTGCGGCCTGCCGATCATCGCCCTTGCCCGCGAGGTGTCGTTCGCCGGTGTCTCGTCGCAGGTCCACGAGATCCTGACCGACAAGCGCCTGCAGGCCCTCACCTACGAACGGGAAGTCGAGTCCACGTTCTCGAACCTGCTCCTGGACGGCGCCGACTATCTCTCGATCGTGCAGACGCTGGCCGAACTCACCGACGGCACGGTGGTACTCGAGAACATCGCGCATCGCGTGATGGCGTACGTCGGCGAGTTCGACGAAGAGGCCGGCATCGAGGACTGGGACCGGCACGCGCGGGGCCTCCACAGCGACGACAGTGGATGCGTCCGCAGGCCGGTGCTGATGCGCGGTCAGCCGTGGGGCTGGATTCACGTCTTCACCGACCGGCCCGCGACCGAACGGTCCACCGCGGCTTTCGCGACCGAGCGCGCTGCCGCGTCCGTCGCGATCTCATTGCTGACCGACCGGAGCCGGGAAGCGAGGGACGATCAGCGGAGCACGGCACTGATCACGCGACTGCTGATCGGCGATCTCTCCGGGGCCGAATTCGTCGACCAGGCAGGCAGACTCGGGTACCAGCTGGGGTCGGGGCAGATCGTCGTCGTCATCGCGAACAAGGATGCCCGCGACGAGTCGCCCGGTCCGCGCGCCGGCCGTCAGATCGACACGGGTGCGATCAGCGCCGACATGGGCGACTACGTCGTGGCCGTGGCGGCGGAGTCCGGCCGGACCCGCGCCGAGCTCGCGGGCCTGCTCGGGACGATGGAGCACGGCGGCGGCATGAGCCGCGCGGTGCCCGCGTCGATGCTGCAGGTCGCGGTCACGCAGGCGAAAAGTGCTGCCGCGGTGTCGCGTTCCCTGCCTGCTTCACCCATGCTGCATTTCGACGATCTCGGCGTCGAACGTCTGCTCGTGACGTTGGCGCAGGGGCCCGAGCTCGCCAGCTTCGTCGAGGACGAGCTCGGCCCACTGCTCACGAAGGATGCGCAGTCCACGACCCCGCTGTTGCCGACACTGCGAGCATTCCTCGCCGTCGACGGCCGCAAGACCGAAGCGGCGGAGAAACTCTTCATCCAGCGCCGGACCTTGTACAACCGGCTCGACCGCATCGCCGCGATCCTGGGCAAATCCCTCGATGACGCCGCCACCCGGCAAAGCCTGCTGCTGGCGGTGAAGGGGCTGGATCTGCTCGAGGGGTCGTCAATCGTGGCGCGGCGGAGCGGGCGACCATGATGGCGGAGCGGGCGACCATGATGGCGGAGCGGGCGACGATGACACGGTCAGTGCCGTCTTCTCATTCTGTGCAGTTCGCGCGCAGGAGGTACACGGTCTGTACCTGTTGTGCGGCGCGTCACCTTCGTAGTGTTTTCCCCAAGATTCCGGCCATCCAGTCGGCGTTGATCGAAAGTTCACGCACTCGCTTCTCGCTGAACGGACGCCTACCCCCGTAGGCGCCCGCGGCGGTCCGAGACCTACCGCAAGGACGAAATCATGGCAACACATGGAGCAGGCACCGCTCCCGTGCTCGACCATACACGCGTGCGTAAGGCGCGAATCGCGACATTCTTCGGCTTCTTCCAGCTGGGCGCCGTGATGTTGATGTGGTCGACGAGCACCACCTCGTTGCGTAGTCACCTCGGATGGGAAGGCGACGGCGGCGACTCCCAGTTCGGCCTCCTCGCGCTGTCGATCGGCATCGGCGCCGCCGTCGGTTGCTTCGCCATCGGCCCCTTCATCGATCGGTACGGTCCGAGAAACACGGCCATGCCCACGATGGTCGTCTACCCCCTCTGTTACATCCCCCTCGCCTTCCTCGACGGACTGGTCGGAGCGATGGTGATCGGCGTGCTCATCGGACTGCTCCGCGGCGCCTTCGACACGGCGTTCAACACCCACGGTGTGCAGGTCGAGCGGTACTACGGGCGACCCATCATGTCCGCGTTCCACGCCGCCTACCCGGCGGGTGGCTTCGTTCTCGGCCTCGTCGGCAGCGCTCTGGCGCGGCACTTCACCGACAGTCCGGCCGTCGCCTACATCTCGATCGGCGTGGTCCTGTCGGTACTCGGTGTCGTCTTCGGTAAATGGCTTCTCTCCCTCGACGAGTTGCTGCCTCCGGAACGGGACGAGATTCCGGGCGCCGCCGACCCCGCGCACCCGGGGAAGCGTTCGGCCACCACGGCGACGCTCCTCGTGATGATCGGATTCGGTGTGCTCCTGCTCGGATCGATGTTGAGCGAGGGCGCGGTCCTGGACTGGGGTCAGGAATTCGTTCGCCGCGCGGTCGGCACCACGGCGGGCCTGGCAGCGACGGCCGTCACCCTCTACTCGGGAGCGCAGTTCGTCGGCCGGTTGTTCGGCGACAAGCTGGCCGAGTACTTCGGTGCTCGACTGATCGTCGGTGCGAGCGGTGTCATCGGTGCCGCCGGTGCGCTTCTCGCGATGCTGGGTGGATCGGCGCCGCTCGCCCTCACCGGCTTCGTGTTGCTCGGACTCGGCCTGGCGTGCATGGCGCCGCTCATGTTGTCGGCGGCCGGGCGACGCGATCCCGAGAACGCGGGACGGAACATCGGTCTGGTCAACGCAATCGGCTACGTGGGCATGCTCGTCGGGCCGGCCGCGATCACCGTCGTCGTCGACAACCTCGGTATCGAATGGATGCCCCTACTGCCGGTCATCCTTCTCGTGCTGATCGCGATCGGCGGTCCCGCGCTGATGCGCCTGGTGCCGCGCTACCACAAGCCGGCGTCGGAGACGAGCAGACACGAGGTCGCGACCGGATAGGTCCTCCGGCGCTTTCGGTTCCTGCGGTCCGGTACCTCTCCCGAGGTGCCGGACCGCTTTGGTGTCACTATCCGGTGATACGATTAACCATTTCCCGACGCGAACAGGAGACAGCTGTGCCTACCGAGAGTCCGCCGTTGAAGCGCGGTGAGTGTGGCTGGAAAACAGCAACTTTCGTGATCTTCGTCGGGACGGGGATCACCTATGCGTCCTGGGTGACCCGCACGCCGGCCATTCGCTCGTCCCTCGGAGTCGGCACGGGCGACATGGGCCTGATCATTCTCGGTCTGTCGATCGGATCGATGGCGGGGCTGTTGCTCGCCGGTCCCGTCGTCGCCCGGGTCGGCGCCCGTCACGTCATCACGGCCGCGGCGGCCGTCGCCAGCCTCGGCCTGTTCACGGTGGGGCTCGGTTCGGGTGTCGCGATCGCGGCTCTGGTCGCTCTGGGACTCGCGTTCACCGGTGCGGGGTTCGGCATGTGCGAGGTGGCGCTCAATGTCGAGGGCGCAGCGATCGAGAAGCGCATGGGACGCAGCTTTCTGCCGTTACTACACGGCGCATTCAGTCTCGGAACGCTCGCCGGCGCCGGCCTCGGGGCGATCGCCGAACTGCTCGACGTTCCGGTACCCCTGCACCTCGGGGTGCTTGCCGTCGTGGTCCTCGTGTCGAGCGGGAGCGTGGTGGCCCTGCTACCTCCGGCCACCGGACGAGAGGTCGGGCGCACGCGCCGTCGGTCCGGCACGTCCAGCGGTCTGGCCATATGGCGGGACACCCGGATCGTTCTCCTCGGCCTGATCGCTCTCGGCATGGCGTTCGCGGAAGGAAGTGCCAACGATTGGCTGCCACTGGGAATCGTCGACGGATACGGCGTCGGGTCGGCCACCGGCGCCGCGTTCTACGTCGTGTTCGTGGCCGCGATGACGGCGGGCCGCCTGCTCGGTGGGCGCGTCGTCGACAGGTACGGCCGCTCTGCGACCGTCCGCTGGTCCGCGGCGCTCGCGGTGGCGGGGATCCTGATCGTGATCCTGGCGGGGAACCTGGTACTCGCCGCACTGGGGTGCGCGTTGTGGGGTGTCGGGGTGGCCCTCGGTTTTCCGCTGGCACTGTCCGCGGCGGCCGACTCGGGGGCCGACGCCGCGCGACGCGTCAGCGCGGTATCGACGCTCGGGTACATGGCGTTTCTGGTCGGGCCGCCGCTCCTCGGGTTGCTCGGGGAGCAGTTCGGACTCCTGCAGGCCTTCTACATCGTCCTCGCCGGCGCCGTCCTCGCCGGGCTGGTGGCGAATGCTGCCGGCGAAACCCGAGAGACCGAGGACCATCCGCTCGCCGCGGAACAGATCAGCTGGAAATGAACACGTGATCGCCCGGCCTCCGAGAGCGAGGCCGGGCGATCACGTGTTCCGATCACATCACACTGCGGCAGAAGCGATGTGGGGTGCGACTCGCAACGCGTTGGCCGCGATGGTCAGCGCGGGGTTGAGCGCCGCCGACGACGGGAAGAACGAACCGTCCACGACCCACAGGTTGTCGACGTCGTGACTGCGACAGTTCGGGTCGAGGACACTCGCCGCCGGATCGGTACCCGCGACCGCGGTTCCGCACATGTGCGAGTTCGTCGCGATCCCCATCCGCTCGGTGAGGATGATCGGATACCCCGCCTTGCGGACCGTCGCGGAGACGCGGCGAACCAGTTCACTGTGCGGTGCAGTGTTGTTGGGAGTCCAGTCGACGACGATCCGGTCGCCGTCGATCCGGACCCGGTTGTTCCGCGTCGGCAGATCCTCGGTGGTGAGGTAGATGTCGAGGCTGCGATCCACCACCGCCTTCAGCGCCCACATCGGAGCCCAGGGCCGTGCCCCCTTCACGTGCGCGGCCTGCAGTTTGCCGAGCATCTGCAGATTGCCGAGCGGGTACTCGTTGTTCGGGCCCGCGACGTACCAGTCGTTGATTCCCAGGGTCTTCTGCCACGCAGTCGTGTTCGTGCGGAAGGGGTTGACGCCCATGAAGAACGTGCTGTTGTGCACCATGTAATTCCGGCCCAGCAGCCCCGACGAGTTGCCGAGGCCGTCCGGATTCCGCTCGTCGGCCGATCGGAGCAGCAGTGTCGCGGTGTTGACCGCGCCCGCCGAGACCACGAACTGATTGGCCGTGATTCGGATCGTGCGACCACGGAAATCGGCCTCCGCGGCGACGATTCGCGTTCCCTTCGCGTCGGTGAGCAGACGCGTCACCTTCGCCTCGGTGAGCAGGCGCACCCGCTCCGACTCGAGCGCGGGACGCAAGGCCCGGTTCTCCGCCTCACTCTTGTGATCGGTCTGCGACGGGGTGCCGTCCGACGCCGTCGACTGCCGTCGACGCTCCTGTGTGGTCAGGTTCATGCCGTTCGGTGTGTGGAACGGGTGCAGGCCCTGCTGACGAAGGGACGATGCGAAACGCTCGATCGTCGGCTCGTGCGGCAGCGGTGGCAACGGGTACGGAGACGACCGCGGCGGTTCCGTCGGATCCTCGCCGTCGCTACCGTGCACCTGGTAGAGACGCTCCGCCTCGGCGTAAAACGGTTCGAGATCGGCGTAGCTGAACGGCCACTTCGGTGAGATGCCGTCGCAGTGCTGCGTCTCCTCGAAATCCGTGACGCGGAAGCGGGGGAGGCTGCCGCCGTAGAACTTGGTGTTGCCTCCCACCCAGTAGTACACGCCGGGCTGGAACGGCTCACCGTTGCTGCCGTCGAACCACGGTTCCGCGGTCTTGTACCGGCCCTCGAGGAACATTTCAGCGGCCTGCGAGTTCTCCACCTCGCGGGGGAGGAACCGCCCGCGCTCGACGACCAGGACGTCGACGTCCCGATCGCGGAGCGCCCACGCCAGCGTCGAACCACCCATCCCGGATCCGACGACCACGACATCGGCCGTGACCGTGTCGGAGTCGCCCACGTCGACCACCGCGCCCTCGCGCAGAGGTGAATACGCGTCGATCTGATCGTGTCCCGACGTTCTCACAGGTGCTGTTCCTTTGCTCGCGTCGCCCAGTACTCGTCCTGGCGCTCGTCCTCGATGTAGGCGGGAACCGGGAAGTCCCACCAGCCGGGAACCCACGGTCCGGCCGCGTCGCGATCGGTCGGGATCTCGATCAGCGCAGGAGCTTTCGAGTCGAAGGCCTTCCGGTAGGTGCTCTCGAGGTCGGCCGGGTCGTCCACCCGGAACGACTCGAGGCCGAAGGACTGGCCGAGCGCCTTGAAGTCGGGGCTGTACGGGGTGCCGTCGGGGCGGTTGAACTCGGTGCCGATGTGCCGGCTGGTCTGCTTGCGCTGGCCACCGCGGATGGACATGAAGCCGGCGTTGTCCTGGACCACGAAGACCACCGGAATGTCGTGCTGCACGCAGACACCGATCTCCTGCGACGTCATGAGGAAGTCGCCGTCACCGAGCACACACGCCACCTGCCGGTCGGGGGCGGCGAGCTTGGCGCCGATGGCGGCGGGCACGGCCCAGCCCATGGACGAGAATCCGCCGGACGTCAGGTGGGTGCGCGGGTGATACACCGGGAACGTCTGCTTCACGGCGCCCTGGGTGTTGCCGGAGCCGGCGACGATGATGCCGTCCCGTTCCATCACCGACCGCAGGCCGCCGAGGGGGCGCTGGGAGGTGAACGGGAACCGGTCGGAATCGCGACGGCCTGCGAGCTTGGTCTCCCACTCCGCCTTCAGCTGCTCGAGTTCGGCAAGGTATTCGGACCGGTCGGCGCTGCTGTGGGGGAGGGAGGCGACGATCGCGGCGACGGTCGGCTTGGCGTCGGCGACGATGCCGACCTCCGCCGGGTAGTTCTTGCCGATCTCGTGCGGATCGATGTCGATGTGGATGAGCTTGGCCGGCGGGATCGAGAACGTGACTCCCTGCGCGTAGCTGGAGGAGGACCAGTCGGTGAACCGGCATCCGATGGAGATCACCACGTCGGCGCGGGACGCGACGGCGTTGCCCACGATCGTTCCGGTCTGGCCGACGCTGCCTGCGAACAGTGCGTGGTCCTCGGGGAACGCGCCCTTGCCGTTCCACGTGGTGACCACGGGGATCTGCCACGCCTCGGCGAGGGCGAGCACTTCGTCGGCCGAGTCGGACGTGATGGCGCCGCCGCCGACGACGATCACCGGGCGGCGTGAGTCACGGAGCACGTCGACGGCCTTGTCGATCGCCAGCGGGTCGGGCTGCTGGAGCCCGACCGGCAGCCGTCGTGCGAGGTCGTGGAGGGAGACGTCGGCGGCCTCGGCCTGCACGTCCATCGGGACCTCGATGTGCGCAGGCCCCGGGCGACCGGTCAGCATGGTGCTGAATGCGCGGTGCATGATGAACGGCAGTTCCTCCACGCGGGTGGCGACCCAGCTGCGCTTCGACACTGCGTCGGTGACCTGCGGAAAGCCGTTGTCGGTGTGCCGCTCGAGTTCCTGGAGCAGGCCGCGCCCGCGCATGTGGGTGGGCGGTCCGCCGGTGATGCACAGCAGACTCGTCGAGTCGCTGTATGCGGTCGCGAGTCCGAGCACGGTGTTCGCCGCACCGGCCCCGATCGACGCCACCGCGGCCATCGGCTTGCCGGACACCCGGTAGTACCCGTCCGCGAGGTGTGTGGCGCTCTGCTCGTGGTAGACCTGGATGAACGGGATCTCGGACCCCTTCTCCAGGAACGCATCGGTGAGCGACCAGATGCCGTGGCCGGGAATGCCGGTGACGTACTCGACGCCGTACTGCTTCAGGACCTGGGCGACCACCTGCCCGCCGGTCAATTTCGCCATGATCGTGTCTCCTTGCTGTGTCAGTTGGCTACGCGGGCGGCGTAGCGCAGTCCTTGCTTGGTCAGTCGGCGCACGTTCGGCTCCGACAGGTCTTCCGGGGTGTGGCCGATCGAGTGGTAGAAGACCCGGCCGGCACCCCACTGGCGCACCCACGCCACCGGGCTGCGCAGTCCCTCCAGCCAGGGCAGGTGCTCGCCGCTGAACTCTGTCTCCGCGAGTACCCGGTTGTTCGGGTCGACGTGCATGTAGTACTGCTCGGACGCCACGGCGAAGTCCTCGACATCGGCCGTCACCTCATGCTCTCGGTCGGTGATGCTCACCTTGTACGGCTGCGGGAAAGCTTCTCCCGCAGGATGTTCGACGAAATCGCCGCCGAGGAGGAAGTGGTACTTCAGGCTCGCCCGGAACGCGGCGGCGGCGCCGTGCCACGCTGCGACCCCGGTTCCGGCGGCGACGGCGTCGAGCAGGTTCTTCTCCTGCGAATCGCTCAGGTCTTCGGTGGTGAGCGCGTTGTTCCAGCCGAGCACGATCAGGTCGTATCCGGTCAGGTCGCGGTCGAGGGTGAAGATGTCCTGCGACTCCTCGACCTGGTAGTCCAGTTCGGAAAACAGTTCGCGTGCCCATGCGGCGATGTCGTACGGATGGTGGCCGGGCCAGCCGCCGTAGAGGTAGAGGACCTTGGTCATGAGTGCTCCCATGGATGGTGAAACCGGAATGGTGAAACGATTAACTTATGGTGGTGAATCGTATCACCGGCTGGACCGGTGTCAATGGGTTATGTCGAGGGGAACGTCGGAAGCACCCGAACGCGGACTAGGATCGGGCTTCGCCACCTGTGCGCTTCGGTGCGCAACGGCCGGTTGTGGCCGATGAACGCCGACGAGGGAGTACCACGTGGTCACGATGAAAGACGTCGCCAAAGCGGCCGGAGTATCGGTCGCCACCGTCTCCTACGCCTTCAGCAAATCGTCGAAGGTCTCTGCGACACAACGGGAACGCATCTATTCCGTCGCCGCGGAACTCGGCTACGCCGGGCCGAACATCGCCGGAAGCAGTCTGCGGTCGGGGCGGATCGGCGCGGTCGGCGTGATCGTGCCCGACTCCCCGGTGCAAGCGCTCGAGGATCCGTCCGTGACCCTGCTGATGAAGGGCATCGCGGAGATCGGGAACTCGGCCGACATCGCCCTCACCCTGTTCCCGGCCTCGCGTGGTGGCTCCCCGGATTCACCACCGAACTCGCTGGTTCTCCGTGGGCTCGTGGACGGTGTGGTCATCCACAACGTCCCCGACGGTCATCCCCTGGTCGAGGCGATCATCGCGCGGGGTATTCCGGCCGTCGTGGTCGATTCGCCGAGAAGCGCGGGACTGCCGTTCGTGGCCATCGACGACCGGCACGGCGCCTACCTGCAGATGGATCACATCCTGAGCCTGGGCCATCGACGCATCGGGATCATCGTCGACAAGCTCGGCCAGGATTCCGACTGCCGGATGGTCACGGTGGACGAGGTCGGCGCGGCGACCGAGCGCAACGCGCGGGAGCGGCTCGCCGGCTACTTCGCCGCAGCCCGCGACCACCACCTCCCGGTGGAGGAACTGTCGATCGTCGTGGCGGGCAACATCGATCGCGCCGCCGGTGCCGAGGCCACCCGGATCCTGCTCGACGCCGCTCAGCCGACCGCCCTCGTGGCGACGTCCGACGTGCACGCGGTGGCGGCGTGGCAGGTGTTACGCGAGCGCGGTCTGACGGTGCCCGACGACTTGTCCGTCATCGGGTTCGACGACGCACCCGTTGCAGAACTTCTCGGTCTCAGCACAATTCATCAACCGATCGTCGAGAAGGGCCGCGCGGCCGCGACGATCCTGCTCGATCGCCTGGGTGGCGGTACCCGCACACGATCGTTGATGAAGACGTCACTGGTCGTCCGCGCCAGCACCGCGCCGCCGCGCGAATCCAGCACCGCGCCGCCGCGCGAAATGTGACGATGCTCCGCGACGGCCGGGCGTCATCCCTCATGATGGATCGATGACGAGTGCAGTGCCGCGACTGGGCGTGACGTTCATCCCGACGATCGAACCCGAGCGGTTGAAGGACTTCGCGCGGGTGGCCGAGGACAGTGGCCTCGACGAGATCTGGTTGTGGGAAGACTGTTTCAAGGAGAGCGCCGTGGCCTCGGCGGCCGCAGCACTCGCGTGGACGGAGCGAATCCACGTCGGCGTCGGGTTGATGCCCGTCCCGCTGCGCAATGTCGCGCTCACCGCGATGGAGATCGCCACGCTCACCCGGTTGTTTCCCGGTCGAGTGATCGCGGGCGTCGGGCACGGGGTGCAGAGGTGGATGGAGCAGGTGGGCGCGCGGGCGGCGTCGCCGATGACCCTCCTCGAGGAGTACACGGTGGCGCTCCGGGCACTGCTGGACGGCGAGTCGGTGACCACGCAGGGGCGGTACGTTCGGCTCGATCGTGTGAGACTCGACTGGCCTCCCACCGAACGGGTTCCGTTGATGCTCGGCGGCGAGGGCCCCAAGTCGATACGCCTCGCGGCACGTCTGGGTGACGGCAACCTCGTCACTTCCGCGGTCGATGACGACGAAATCCGCAGAACCCGCGACCTGATCCTGGACGAAATCGGAGCCGACGGTGCCGCCTCGCAGCGGATGATCGTTCCGAAGATCGCCGCCACCGGCGAGGGTGCGCGGCGCCGGGTGGACGAGGAACTGGCGCGGTGGGAGAAGCCGTCCGACACCGGAATCGGGGTCGCGGGTGACGCGAAGACCGTCGCCGAGGAGGTGCGAAGGCTCGTCCGCCTGGGCGCGACGTCGGTGGCCTTCGCGCCGACCGAGGACGAACCGGACCTGCTGGGCTTCGTCGAGTTCCTCGGCCGCGCCGTCAAACCCCTTATCCCCACGTGAGTGGGAAAGAGTGCCCGAGCACACTTTGCCACTCACGTGGGGTCAGTTGCCGGTCGGCCAGGTGTCGGACAGCGTGTAGCCGGTCGGGAACGGGTCGGCGGGGTCGAGCCCGACCTGGCTGAGTTCGGTGATGTACGCCTGGCCGCTCACACGGGGGACCACGGCGTCGTACGTGCCGACCTTCGTCAGTCGGTCGATCCGGCTCTCGAAGCGACTGCCGATCACCGATTC
Source organism: Rhodococcus sp. NPDC127593 (assembly GCF_042671975.1). Classification (NCBI taxonomy): domain Bacteria; kingdom Bacillati; phylum Actinomycetota; class Actinomycetes; order Mycobacteriales; family Nocardiaceae; genus Rhodococcus; species Rhodococcus sp. NPDC127593. Next base: position 29,026 of record NZ_JBHXWI010000056.1, read on the forward strand.
GTGCACGAACTTCTCCCCGACCTCGATGAGGCCCTTCGCCTTCAGCACCGCCAGTCGGGCGGACGTGCCGGTGCCGCAGGGCGAGCGGTCGAGCCGGCCGGGGGAGACCACCACGGCATTCCGGGCGGTCAGCACCCCGTCGGTGCGTGCGAGCGGGCCGACGAACTCGGTCTGGGTGATTCCGGCGAACTCGGGATTGGTCGGGTGCACCGCGGGAATCTGCTCGGCGGCGGCGGTCTTGAGCTTCTGTCCGAGACCGCAGATCTCGCGCGCCTCGTCGGGTTGCAATTTCAATCCGAGCTGGTCGGCGTCGGCGAGTACGTAGGCCATGCCACCCCACGCCACGTCGACGGTGAGGGTGCCGTAGCCGTCGAGTTCGAGCGGCACCCCGATCTCGTAGGCGAATGCGGGCTGGTTCTCGAATTCGACACTGGTCACCTTGCCGTTCTCGCAGGTGCAGCGAATGCGGATGAGTCCGGCGGGTGCTTCCAGCACGATGTCGGTGACCGGTTCGACCATCGGGATCATGCCGGTCTCGAGCAGGGCGGTGGCGACGCACATGGTGTTGCTGCCCGACATGGCCGGGTACTCCGTGGACTCGGCGATGACGTAGCCCAGCTGGGCCTCGGGGTCCGTCGCCGGGACGACGAAGTTGACGCACTGGGTCACCGAGCCCCGCGGCTCGTGGAGCAGAAGCTGCCGGAGGTCGTCGCGATGCTCGCGGAAGTGCTTCATCTTGTCGAAGACCGTGGCACCGGGGACGTCGCCGATTCCGCCGGTGACGACGTTGTTGATCTCGCCCCCGACGTGACACTTCACTACGTTGACTACTCGACTCCAGCGCACGATCTTCCTCCGTGTGTTCGTCTGCGTTCTGCAATTGCGTTGCCTGGTTCCACCCTGCCAGGGCTGAACTTCTCTGCGCCTGCCGGCGAGAGGCAGAGGCCGGCAGCGGGGGTGATTGCTGCAGGCCTCTGCGCACGTGTCGGGGAAGGGTCACTCCGTGATGAACGCGCGCGGTCTGGGATCGGGACACACGCCCTAGCTGCGGGCGTAGGTGAGTCCGGTCTCGGCGATGAGCTTGGTGAGCTCTTCCTTCTTGTCCGCGGGCAGCTCGCCGTACGGTGCGCGGGGCACTCCGAGGTCCACGCCGACGGCCTGAGCGGCGGCCTTGGTGGCCACGGCGTAGCCCTCCTTGCCGAGGAAGTCGAGGACGTTCCATAGCCGCTTGAAGATTTCGAGGGCCTCGGTGTACTTGCCGGCCTTGGCGAGTTCGTAGATCGCGACGCACTCCCTGGGCGCGAAGTTGGGCGCACCCCAGATGGAACCGGCGGCACCGGCGGAGAAGGCGGGCAGCACGATCGTGTCCCAGCCGACGAAGGTGTCGATGGCGTCGCCGAGGTTGAAGATGAGGTCGAAGGCCTGCTCGATCGATCCGGACGTGTCCTTGATGTACTTGACGGCGTCCGTGCGTTCGAGCAGTTCACGGTAGAACGGGCGGTCGAGGTTCATTCCCGTGACACCCGGCAGATTGTACGCGATCACCGGGATGTTCGCCGCTTCGCCGACGGTGGCGAAGTACTCGATGACCTCGTGGCGCGTGGGGGCCTCGTAGAAGGGCTGCACCAGCAGGACTGCGTCGGCGCCGGCGTCGGCTGCGTGCCGGGACAGTTCGATGGCCTCCGCCGTGCGGGTGGAGCCGGTCTGGGGTGCGACGGGCACGCGACCGGCGGCCTGGTCGATGACGACCGTGTTGACGAGCTTGCGCTCGTCGAGCGTGAGTGCTGCGAACTCTCCGGTGCTGCCGCCGGGGACCAGGCCGTGCAGTCCGTTCTCGATCAGGAAGTCGACGTGGTTGCGCAGTGCGCCCTCGTCGACGGTGCCGTCCTGGGCGAAGGGAGTGGAGACGGCGGCGAGGATGCCACCCAGCTTCTTGGTCATGTCGTGTCCTGTTCGGTGGTGGTGGTCAGGTGATGTCTTGTGGTGTCGACCGCGCTCTAGGCCTCAGCGATTGTTACATTGGCGATTGTCGACAATAGAACGATGTTAAATCTAAGGTCGATCCGCGGTGGTGTCAAGGGATCGGCCGGGGTTCTTCGGCCGCTATTCGCCGACGGTGATGGGATCGCGGCGGAGGGGCTCCGCCGAGACCCGCGCATCGACTTTCCGGCCTGCGGTCTCGTGCAGCGTCGCCGCCGCCACGATGGCCATCACGCCCGTCACGATCAGGATGACCGAGGGCGACAACGGACTGCCGGTTGCCGCGATCAGATACGTCGCCACATACGGCGCGGTGCCGCCGAAGACTGCGACCGAGATGTTGAACCCGATCGAGAATCCTGCGTACCGAACACGACTCGGGAAGATCTCCACCATCGCGGCGCCCGACGCCGACATGAACATGGCGAGGCAGATCCCCATCGCGGCGTGCGCCACGACGATTGCGGGGACATTCCCCGTCGCGAACACCATGAACGCGGGATAGACGATCAGCGTGCTCGAGACGGCACCGAGGATGATCACCGGCTTGCGACCGTAGCGGTCGGAGAAGCGGGCGAACACGAAGATGGCGACCGCCGCCGAGCACAGGCAGGTGACCGTGGACGCGGAGGCCAGACCGAACGAGAATCCCACCTCCGACTGCAGATACGTCTCCATGTAGACGAAGATGAAGTAGAAGGCCGCGGCCTGCAGCGCAATACAACCGACCACCTGCAGGATCTGCCGGCGACTGGTCGCGAGGGCATCCTTGACCGGGGACTCGCTGACTTCGCCCGAGGCCTGAAGTCGTTCGAATTCCGCTGTGTCGCTCAGCTTCAGGCGAATGTAGAGCCCGACCAGCCCGAGTGGTCCCGCGATGAGGAAGGGAATGCGCCAGCCCCACTCGAACATCGCCGCCTCGCTCAGTGCGGTGTTGAGGCCGAGGATGAGAACCGAGGCCGCCGCGTTGGCGAGGTAACTCGAGCAGTGCCAGAAGCTGACGGTGCGCGCCCGCCGGCCACGTTTCGCGGATTCGACGAGGAACGTCGCCGCCCCGCCGGGTTCACCACCGGCGGCAAAACCCTGAATGATCCGCAGTGTCACCAGCAGGGCAGGCGCCGCGAGGCCGATGGTCGCGTATCCCGGCAGCAGACCGACCGCGAACGTCGACAGCGACATCAGGATGATTACTGTCGCAAGGATCTTCTTGCGGCCGACCTTGTCTCCGAGCCGGCCGAAGACGAATCCGCCGATGGGATTCATCAGGAACGCGACTCCGAACGCGGCGAACGTCGCGAGCAGGCTCGTCGCCGGATTCTCGGACGGGAAGAAGATCCTGCCGAGCAGGACGGCGAGGAACCCGTATGCGGCGAAGTCGAACCAGGTGATGAAGTTTCCGATCGCGGCGGCCGTGATGGCCCGCCGCATCTCGGGGCCGTGCAAACCGCCCTGTACTTCCGTCATGTGTCTTCCGATCGATCGAAGTTTATTGTCGACAATCTGTGTGAGAGATGATGCTGAAACGAGAGAGGGTGTCGGGGTGTGCTCAGCTGCAGCGGGTCGGGATGAATTCCCCTGCCGCGTTGCGCATGGTTCCCACCTGAGGCGCGTTCGCCAGTCCGACGGTCACGGGTCCCTGCTCCGGGTCGACGGCGTCCATGATCGACCACGGCACGCGGAAGACCCGTCCCGGTGACGCGGCCCACGGCAGCAGCTTGGTCGCGACGACGCGACCCCGTTGTGAGACAGTCACCTTCGGGAACCGGACCAGCTGATCGGTCCACAGCAGCAGGCGCCGGCGTGGTGGGGCCGGGTCGCCGGCCCGAAGGATTCCGGGGGAAACCCAGCGGAACGGCGGGGCCGCGAGGATGCGCACCGCGGTCGCACCCGGATCGATCGCTTCGCCGGCGTCGAGGAACGCGGCCACCCGGTCTGCGACGAACGTGCCGTCGAGGGCAGCGATGTCGGCGGTGTCGACCGGGTGCAGGACGTTGCCCGCGGCGAAGACGCCCGGCCGGCTGGTCCGCAGAGCGGTGTCGACCAGCGGTCCCTTCGTTCCGGGGTCGATGGCGATACCCGCCGTGCGCGCGAGTTCGTGGTCCGGGATCCACTCGCCCGTGAAGACGACGGTGTCGCATTCGACGATCTCGCGGGCGCCGGTGTCGAGATTCTCGATCTCGACCGCCTCCAGATTTCCGTGGCCGATGACGCGGACGACGCGGGTGCGGGTGGCGATCGGGAGCCGGAACAGTGCCTTGCCGGGAATGGTGAAGGCGGCGTAGGACTCCGGCGACGGGTACTGCGTCGTCATGAGCACGGTCGTGCACCCGGCGTGCTTCAGCGTCATGACCGCGGACCAGCTCACCAGTTCGCCGCCGACGACCACCGCGCGTGTTCCGACACGTCCGTGGTGCAGGTGCACGATGTTCTGCAATTGTCCGGTGGTGTAGACCCCGGACGGTCTGTCGCCGGGAATCATCCGGGCCGGACGGGCACGCTCGCGGGCACCGGTGGCGAGGACGAGCGCCCTGGACTCGATGCGGAGGAGACCCGCGGGCGAGGTGACGTCGAGCGCGCCGCCCGGATGCACTGCCGTCACCATCGCGTTCGGCATGATGTCGGCTCCCGCGGACTTCGCCTCCCGCACCAGGCGTTCGGAGTAGGCCGGGCCGCCGATGAACGTGTGCATGTCGCGGATGCCGTAACCGGGGTGATCGCAATGCCGCGGGATCCCACCCGCGTGGCTTTCGCGGTCCAGGACGAGAGCCTGGCGCCCGTGGACCTTTCCGAGCTGCGTGGCCGCGGCCAACCCGGCGGGGCCTGCGCCGACTATGGCGACATCGGCGGTGATCACGGTGCGTGAGGTGTCGGGAGCGCTCATCGGACGGCTTCCTTCCGGGTCTCGGTCGCCTCGGGCGACCCGGCGGGGCATCGGTGTGCGTCGACGAGCGAACCGACCTCGGCGCCGCAGAAGAAGCCCTGGCATCGGCCGTTCATCGCCCTGGTGCGGCGACGGAGCCCTTCGAGTCCGGCCGGGGGGATCAGCGACTGGTACGCGTCGCGGATCTCACCCGCCGTGACGCGCTCGCAAAAGCAGACGACCCTGCCGTATTCACTGTCACGCGCGATGAGTTCGGCGTCCTGATACGGGCGAGTGAATGCTTCGCCGATGTTCGGCATCCGGGGTGGCGGCGGCAATTCGGTGCGTGCGCTGTCGAGTACGCCTGCCTTGGTGAGCAGTTCGCCGACGTACTCGGCCACCGCCATTCCGGACGTCAGTCCGGTCGAGCGGATTCCGCCGACCAGGACGTAACGCTGGTCGTGGTCGACCTCGACGAGGTAGTCGCCGTGATCGGTGGCGGCACGGAGTCCGGCATACGTGGCGGTGACCTCCTCTTCGAGCAGTCGCGGCATCAGCTTGCCGCCCTTGCCCAGCAGGAACTCGAAGCCGGCTTCCGACGTCGCCGTCGCGGAACGGTCGGTGAGGTCTTCCGCGGTGGGCCCGAGCATCACGTTGCCGTAGATCGTCGGGCTGACGAGAACACCTTTGCCGCGGGACGTCGGGACGGGGAGCACGATCTTGTCGATCAGCGGGCGCGCGAGCTTGTCGTAGACGAGCAGTTCGCCGCGCCGAGGCGTGACGTGGAATCGGTCGTAGCCGAATTCCTTGTCGACGTAGTCGGCTCCCAGACCGGCGGCGTTGATCACCCACCGCGCGCCGATGTCGCCGCTCGAGGTGTGCAGGATCGTCCGCTCGGACTCGACCGTCACCGACTCGGCGCGGGTCCGCGTCCGCAGCGTCACTCCGCGGGCGACGGCGTCGGTGGCCAGCGCGAGGTTGGTGGTCCAGGTGCAGATGATCGACTCGTCGGGGACGGTGAGCCCGCCGAGCGCGCCGTCACCGAGCGCGGGCACGAGCCGGTAGACCTCGTCGGCGTCGATGATCTCGCAGTGGGTGTAGCCGTTGTCGGCCGCCTTGTCGCGCAGGCCCGGCAGTGCGGCCAGTTCCTCGTCGTTCCACGCGACGAGGATGGCGCCCGACCGTTCGACGGGAATCCCGGTCTGCTGTGCGTATTCGGAGAGCAGCGTGTAACCGCGGCTCACCATGCGGGATTCGAGTGTGCCCGGTTTCGCGTCGAATCCGGTGTGCAGGATCGCCGTGTTCGCCTTGCTCGTCCCGTCGCCCACGTCGTCCCGCGCCTCGACGAGTGCCACGGTGTGGTGGTATCCGGCCAGCTCCCGCGCGATCGCCGAGCCGACGATGCCCGCACCGAGCACGACGAAATCGTAGTCGGTGGGCGGAGGGGTGTCAGTCATCGCTTTTCTCCTGTGGCAGCGCCGCTCGTGCGGCCGCCCGCCAGTGGTATCGGAATTCTGCCGCGCGGTCGACCGACCACCGCGGCTCGTAGGTGGTCGCCGGTTCCCAGTCGGCTACCGCGTCCTCCAGGGACAGGTCCGGGTTCAGTGACAATCTGGCACAGGCCGCCGCACCGAGAGCGGTGGCGTGGGACGACGGATAGACGTCGAGGGGGATCTGGATCAGATCGGCCGTGGCCTGCATGAGGCGGCGGGACCGCGTGAGTCCGCCGTCCACCCGCAGCCGGGTGAGGGGAGCGCCCAGGTCGCCTTCGACGGCAGACACCAGCTCCGCCGTCTGCGCCGCCAGCCCCTCGAGGACGGCGGCCACCAACTGGGACCGATCGGTGGACAACGTCATCCCGGAGAACGACGCCGTCGCGTCCGGCCGCCACCACGGTGCGGCGAGACCGGCCAGCGCGGGCACGAAGTACGTTCCACCGGAATCGTGCGCGGCCACACTGTCGAGGTCGCGCGCCGACTCGATCAGGCCGAGGTCCTGGATCCACCGGATGGCGGAGGCGGCGGTGTAGGCCTGGCCGTCGACGCAGTACGACGTCTTCCCGCGCACATTCCACGCGACGCAGGACGCCAACCCGGCGGCCGAACGGACCGGGAGCGTGCCGGTGTTGGCCAGCAGGAACGCCCCGGTGCCGAACGTGCACTTGGCGGTGCCCGCGTCGAAGCACCGCTCCGCCAGGAGGGCCGCCTGCTGATCGACGACGAGACCGCCGACGGCAGTGTCGGATCCGAAGACATCCGTGGTTCCCACGACGACGTCGTTGGCGACGATGGTGGGCATCCGTTCGGCGGAGAGCTCGAACAGATCGAGGAGCTGCGGATCCCACGCGACCGTGTCGAGGTCGGTGAGCAGTGAGCGGCCGGCGGTGGCGGAATCGGTGACGAACTCTCCGGTCAGGTAGTGCACGATCCAGGTGTCCGTCGTGGTGACCACGCCCGCTGCGGTGGCGTTCTGCCGCAACCACTGCATCTTCGGCGCCGAGAAGTACGGATCCAGCACCAGGCCCGTCCGCTGTTCGACCCATGCTTTGGACTCGGACTTTTTGCGGCACAGCTGGTCCGACCGACGGTCCTGCCACACCACGGCCTGGCTGAGCGGTCGGCCGGTGTCCGGATCCCACACCAGGACGGTCTCACCCTGGTTGGCGAGGGACACGGCGGACACGGGCACACCCGCTTTCGCGACCGCGCTCCGTCCCGCTTCGAGGACCGAGCTCAGCAGTTCCATCGGGTCCTGCTCCACGCCGCCTGCGGCGAGATATGCGGGATGGACCGGTGTTTCGGCGATCGCGAGGACGTCGCCGTCCTCGGAGACGACGACAGCCTTCGTGCCGGACGTGCCCTGGTCGATGGCAAGGACTGTCACAGCTCTTCCTTTCGAATCGGATGGGTGGGACAGGTCTAGTCGGTCCGATTGCGAAAATCGAACTCGTATCTCGCGGTCGTGTCGTCGACCCGCCACACGTCGACGTTGCCGTCCCACAACGTCACCAACCAGCACTTGCGCCCTCGCGACGGCACGACCATGGTGGCGTGCGCCCAGGGCGACGCCGTACCGCTGCGCAGGTCGATCCGCCGGATGGCCCGTCCGACCGCGTCTTCCGGCTCTGCCGGCTCCCACGTGCGCCACGCGGTGTCGTGGCGGCTCGGCGCCGTCACGACAGGCTCACGATGACGTGCTTGACCCGGGTGAATTCCTCGAGGCCGGCCGCGCCGCCCTCTTTACCGTAGCCCGAGCCCTTGAAACCGCCGAGCGGTCCTTCCGGGCCGACCGCCATGTGGTTGTTCACCCACACGACTCCGGACTCGATCGCGTTGACGTTGCGCAGCGCACGACCGATGTCGCGGGTCCAGACCGACGCGGCGAGACCCTGCTCGACCGCATTGGCCTTCTCCAGCGCGTCCGCCTCGTCCGTGAACGTCTGGACCGTCGCCACCGGGCCGAAGATCTCTTCCTGCACCAGCTGATCGTCCTGTTGCAGACCGTCGATGAGCGTGGGCTCGTAGAAGTAGCCGGGACCGTCGACGATCCTGCCGCCGGTCACCACCCGTGCGTGGTCGGGCCTGTCGTCGACGAGCTCGGCGACGCGGGCCCGCTGGCCCTCCGAGATGAGAGGTCCGAGAACCGTCGACGCGTCGGCCGCGTCACCGATCCGGGCCGCCCGCAGGCTGTCGGCCAGCGCCGCGACGAACGTGTCGTGGATGGTCTCGCTCACCAGCAGCCGGGTTGCCGACATGCACTCCTGGCCGGCGTTGAACAGGATGCCGTTGGTGAGGATCGGGAGAGCGGCCTCGAGGTCGACGTCGTCGTAGACGACGACGGGAGCGTTCCCGCCCAGCTCGAGCACCAGCCGTTTCGGTGTCGCACCCGCCGCCTCGGCGATCCGCTGTCCGGCCGACGTCGAGCCGGTGAAGGAGACGAGGTTGACGTCGGGGTGACGAACGAGAGCGTCCCCGACCACACTGCCCTTGCCGTGCACGACATTGAGAACACCCGGGGGCAGCAGCTGCTGCGCGAGCTCCGCGAACCGGGTGGTGGCCAGCGGGGTCAGCTCGGCCGGCTTGATGACCACGGTGTTGCCGGCGACCAGTGCGGGCGCCAGCTTCCAGATCGCCTGCCAGAGCGGAAAATTCCACGGCGTGATTCCGAGGACGACACCCAGGGGTTCGCGCCGGACGAAGCTGGTGTTGCCGGCGGTGAATTCACCGGCGGCCTGCGCGGACAACGCCCGGCCCGCACCGGCGAAGTGCCGGAACGCCGCGACGATGCCGGGAAGCTCGTCACCCTTCGCCGCCGTGGTCGGCTTGCCGGCATCGAGCGTCTCGAGGTCGGCGAGGTCGTCCAGGTTCGCCTCGAGGAGGTTGGCGAGGTCGTGCAGAATCTGCGAGCGCTCGCCGGGCGTCTTCGCGGCCCAGGCCGGGAAGGCCGCGCGGGCCGCGTCGACGGCGCGGTAGCCGTCCTCTACGGTCGATTCCTGGAGTTCGGCGACGACCTCGCCGGTGGACGGGTTGCGGACCTGTCGCACCTGCTCGGAGGATCCTGCCACGGCCTTGCCGTCGATGATGTTGGTGACGGAACGAAGCGTGGATGACATGAAGTTCCTTTCGAATGTGGGTCGGTTCTCGGGGGAGCGGGCTGTCAGAGGTGTCCGGCCTGGGTGTCGATGGACTTACCGCGCCTGCTCTTGGGGATCAGCATGTAGATGACGGCGCCCGACGCGATGACCAGCAGCATGCCGAGGCCGACATGGGTGGGGTCGGAGTAGATCAGCAGTGCGCACAGCACGACCGACCAGGCGATCGCCAGGACGAAGATGACCGGGCTGACGATGCCGTAGTGCCACGGGTGGGACGGCAACTTGCGCTTGACCAGTCCGTAGAAGCCGACGACGACCACGACACCGTAGGCCATTCCCCAGGCGAGTGCCGTCATCGCTGCGAGTACGGACAGCAGCGAGGACCACAGTGCGAACACCACGGAGATCGCGAAGATCGTGAGGGTCGCGTTGATCGGGATCCGCTGGGCACTGACCTTCCGCAGCCAGGAGGCCGCGGGGATCTGGCCGTCGCGTGCCTGTGACCACAGGACGCGAATTCCGGTGAGCTGCAGCATGACCAGGGCGGCGAAGAGGGCGACGATCGCGACAGCCTCGAAGATGTTCGCGAATGCGGTACCGACCGCGGTGTCGAGGATCAGCTTGACCGGGGTGGTGCTCTCCATGACCGCCGGGAGGTCCTGGATGGCGAGCATGATCAACGCGACCATGAAGATGCCGACGACGTAGGAGGAGACGTTGGCCATCACGGATGCCATCGGCGCCTTGCGGGCGGCGTCCTTGGTCTCCTCGGAGGCGTTTCCGGTCGCGTCGAACGACGAGATCGCATATGCGGGAAGGATCATCGCGAGCAGGAAGGGGACGAACCAGTTGCCGCCGGTGGTCGTTCCGCCGGATTCGCTCAGGAACGACAGCGGCTGGGTCGGGTGCTTCACGATCAGCAGCACGGCTACGAGTGCGACGACGCAGAGCACTTCCGCCACCACACCGATGTTGTTGAGCACGGCGGCGACCTTGACTCCGGCGATGTTGATGACGGTGCCGAGCACGATCAGGCCGAGCGCCCAGGGGAGTGCGTCGGTGTTGTCCTCGAACGTGACGCCGAACCAGCCGGCGACGAAGGGGGCGATGCTCACGGCGACGGTGGTGACCGCGACGGTGTGCGCGATCAGCAGCCACCATCCGGTTTGCCAGGCCAGCCACGGCTTCCCGGTGATCCGCCCGGTGATCTGATACACCCCGCCGGCCAGTGGGTAGGCGGAGACGAGCTGCGCGACCGCGAGTCCCACGGTGAACACCTGCAGGCCGCCGCCGACGAGGAACGACCAGAACGACGCGGGCCCGAAGAATCCGAATCCGACGATCAGGGTCGTGAAGATTCCGGAGGCGATCGCGATCGAGGTGAACTGGACTCCGAAGGCGGAGAACAGTCCCAGCGTTCGGTTGAGTTCCTGCTTGTAGCCGAGCTTCTCCAGATACGCGGAATCGCTGTCCGCTCCGGAATCGAGGAGCGGACGCTCGGGCTCGGTGGGCGGTTGAGTGGACACCGGAGGCTCTTCCGGGGTTATGGCCATCGTGACCTCGCTGGTCTCTGTCGCGGGTATCTCGGCGGGGGATGTGCCGAGACGAGGTTCGGTTGTCGTGGAAGAAGGCGACTGGAAGCGCCGCGCTTGTTCTACTGTCGACAATCTACCACAAATCGGTGTGACCTCAATCACCAGTTGTTTCGACTGGATTGCCTCTGCGTCAACCGCGCCCGAGGCGACGATCGCCGGCAGTCAGATCGACAAGGGACCGTGCGGTGTCGTAACCGAGGCGCTCGAGCCGGGACGCCAGTGCGAGAAACACCTGTGCCGTGGTGACCGCGTCGCCCAGCGCGTGGTGGGGATCGACGACGGGCAGACCGAGCGTGTCGGCCAGCCATTCCAGGTTCGGCTCGCACCGGTGCTGTCGCGGCGCCACGCCGACTGCACGGGCGAGAGCAGCGGTGTCGACGACCGTCGGCCGGAACTTCAGCCCGCTGTCGCGGAAGGCGCGGGAGAGGAAGGCCGTCTCGACCCACGCCGCGTGGGCAACGAGGACACGGTCGGTGAGGAGATGGCGCAGGACGCCGACGGCCTCGCTCAACGGTGGCGCATCGGCGACGTCCGCCTCCCGGAGAGTGTGGACGGCAACGGCCTCCGGGCGGATGTCGCACTCGGGGTGGACCAGCCCGTAGACGCTCTCCGCCATGACGATGCGGCCGTGCCGGACCACGACCGCCCCGTAGGACACGATGGTGTCCCGCACCAGATCCAGTCCGGTCGTCTCCAGATCGACGACCGCGAACTCGGCGTCGCGCCACGGGCGCACCAGAGTGTCGGGGCGGCGGAACCTCCGGTGCGCCCTCATGGAAGGCGCGCCACCCATTCACTTTCCAGCCGGTTCTGGACCTCGGCCACCGCTCGGAACGATTCACGCAGATACCGGCGGGTGAGCGTGTCCAGTTGGTTGGGCGCGACCCATGTCGTCGCGACGGTGTTGCCCTTGATGGCCTCGATCTCGCGGCCCAGAACCAATCCGTACACGTACTCGAACGCGCGCACGAGCGTCTCGGTTTCGTCCGAGGTGAGCAGATCGGCGGCCTCACCGCGCCGCAGTCGGGTGAGGGTGGAGCCGCGATCGTCCCCGGTGACCACGGCGATCCACCGGCCCAGGGAGGCGATCGGCACGAGTCCGCCCGCCTTGAGGTCCAGGTGGCCGCGGTTGGCGCCGGAGTGCTCGACCACGAAGTTGCGCACGAACCCGACCGGAGGTCGCCGGGAGGTGGTGAAGCGCAGCAGGGCCGACAGGTACTCGCGACTGCGGGTGGTCGCGAGCATGGCGTCGGACACCGAACGTCCGAGCGACATCCCGCTGACGGGTCTGCTGTCGGCGATCATCGACGACAGCAGCAGAGCGTTCTTCTGGGTGGGATTCGTGATCCACGACGTCGCGGCGGCGACCGCGTCGGTGCGCGAGCGCGCGAACAGGGGGTTGGTCGCGTTGGCGCCGTCGGCGCAGCGGGGCAGGCCGCAGCGTTCCATGTTGTCCAGGACGCGCCCGGCCCAGTTCTGCAACTTCCGGGCGGGCGAGTCCGTGCCGGGCAGGTCTTCCCAGACCAGGCCGGTGTCGACGTCCGACTTGGGGAGGGGTTCGCGCCGGGCCACCGACCCGAGAAGCAGCCAGGACGTCCGGTGGGGAACGTGGTCGGCGCCGACGTCGGTCAGCTCGACGAGCCGACTGATGATCGCGTCGATCACCGCGGACATCAGACCCGCGACGTGCATGACGGACGCTCCGGTGTCGTACAACTCGACCCAGGTTCCGGGGAGCAGGGCCGCCGCGGACGCCAGGTCCTCCACCGTGGTCGCGTCGTCGATCGCCCGGCGGACGACGAGGGGATTGCGCACTTCGGCCGACGCGAGGTCGACGACGCGGAGAATCCCCACCGGTCTCTCACCGGTGCCGGTCACGACCAGGTGGTGCACCCCCGACTCGACCATCGTCAGGAACGCATCGCCCACGAGCGTCTCGGCGGGGACGGACCGGGCGGGGAACGAGGCGATGACCGAAGCCGGGCCGTGCGCGTCGACGTGCCCGTCGGCGAACGCCCGCCGGAAGTCGTTGTCGGTGACAATGCCGATCGCACCGCCCCGGTCCATCAGCGCGTACGACTGGCCGGCGTCGGTGATCACGGACGCGGCCTCGCTCACGGTCGCGTCGGCGGGACACCAGACGACGGGGCGCATCTGATGACGGGCCGCACGCAACGCCTGATCGACCAGTCCGGAGCGGGCCAATCGTTCCCGCGTGACGAGGGTGCCGTAATGCCCGAACTGGAGTCGCTGCGGGTGCCGCAGCACCGGCCGCGGGTCCGGGAAGCGGTAGCAGAGTGTGTCTTCCGAGGCGCGGATCGCGAGAGGCGGAGGCAAACCGGACAGCACCGAGATCTGCCCGAAGGTTTCGCCGGGGCCGAGCAGGTCGACGACCCGTCCGCGGTCGATCACCTCGACCTCGCCGGTGCGGACTACGAAGAAGTGATCGAGTGGGGCCTCGCCTGCCTCGACGATCCGTGCGCCGGCGACGAAGTACTCGACCTCCACCGTCCGGGCCAGGGCGTCGAGGTCGGCGGAGTCCAGCGCGTCGTAGGGCGGCTGACTGCCGAGGAAGTCGACGTACTCACGCATTCGACGGTGGAGAACCGTCGCCTGCCGCGGTCGCGGCCGGGGCAGCGTCGGTCGAACCGTGGACGTGCCGGTCGATCTCGCGGGTGATCGCCTCGAGGTCGCCGGTATCGATGATGGTGAGCAGACGCTCGTGTTCGGCGACGACGTCGTGGAGGTCGGGGAACGACTGATGATCCGCCGAGAGGAACAACTGGAGCTGGGATTCCCAGCTGCGCCACAGGTCCAGCAGGAGGCCGTGTTCGGACAGTTCGTAGATCACCCGATGGAAGCTCATGTGCGCGTCGATGGTCCGGGTCAGGTCACCGTCGTCGGCGCCCCGGGCCATGTCCTGGAGGGTCCGCACGATCTTGGTCCGGCCGGCACCCGACAGTCGTGGCAGTGCCAGTTCGATCGCATAGGGCTCGAGCCGTTTGCGCAGGCTGGCGATCTCGGCCATCCCTTTCGCGCTGACCTCGGCGACGAACGCACCCTTGTACGCGAACTTCACCACGAGGCCTTCGTCGGCGAGGATGCTCAGCGCCTCCCGCAGTGGCGCCCGGCTCACGCCCAGGTCGGCGGCGATGTGTGCTTCGCGGAGCTGACTGCCGGGGGCCAGGGTGCCGTCGAGGATCGCCGTGCGCAGGACGCCCGCGACCGTGCCCGGAGTGGTGCGCTGATGGATCCGCCCGAGGGAGATGTCGCCGTCCTCGCGTCGACCCACAGTCGATCCCGGTGGACGATTCGGTGACAGAGTCATCGGGTTGACCTTTCTGATGGTGGTTGATTCGACGTTGACCACGCCGGGAGCCTCTTGTCGACAATAGATCAACAGTGCGGAACGGGGGAGCGCCCGAGCCGGCTATTCGCCGTTCGCGGACACGTAGAAGTGGCCGCGTTCGAGCACCGGATCGAGTATCCCGGTGTCCAGTTCGTTGGCCGCATCCTCGAATCCGGCGGCGTCCCGGTGCTGCCCGGGGTACCCGATCAGTGCCTTGACCTGGGGAGTCATGAAGTAGGCGCCGGCGAGGATCGAGGACAGCGGATCGAACGTGCACTTGTCTTCGGCCCACATCCGCTTGATCACCGCGCGCAGGTCGTCACCGTGGAGACCGGCTGCCTTGTCGACCGCGGAGAGGACCGCGTCGAAGACGTCGGCCCGCGCGGCCAGCGCCAGATTCAGGTAGCGGAGGTACTCGTCGGCCTCACTGGCGGCGGGATTCTCACCGGACGCGGGGATCAGGCAGTCCGCGATCCGCAGGAGCGTCGTCAGTTCGGAGTCCGTGAGCGGCCACGGCGGTGCCGTGTGCCTGCCCGGTACCGACAGTCGCCGCTTCGGTGCCGACTGCAGGTCGAGGGATGTGGTGCTCATGCCGATGCCTTCCGTGTGGTGACGTCGTCGACGACCTTCTTGCCCACCCGGAGGGCGAGGGCGCTGATCGTGCAGGTCGGGTTGGCGGAGCCGGACGTGACGAAGATGCTGCCGTCCGCGATGTAGAGGTTGTCGACATCGTGGGCCCGGCCGTACGAATCGACCACGGACGTCGCCGGATCGTCGCCCATCCGGGCCGTCCCGAGGAGGTGCCCTGGCTGGTCGACCCACAACTCTTGCGTGAAGATCTGCTTCGCGCCCGCCGCCTCGTGGAGTTCGACCATGCGGTCGACGGTGTATTTCAGGATCTTGCGGGTGTTCTCGCTGACCCGGTACTCGACCTTCGGCGCAGGCAGGCCGTCGGCATCGAACTCCTCGGTGGAGAGGGTGACCCGGTTGTGTTCTTCGGGCAGATCCTCCACGTTGGCCGCCCAGAGAATGCCGTTGGACGCCGCGCGCGCGACATCGTGGATGGCCGGTCCCCACAGGTCGTCGAAATCGAGTTGCCGGTGGGTCTCGATCGTGTTCAGCGGTCCCGGAGTGGGGAGGGCGTGCAGCTTGGCTCCCCGGACGAATCCGCGGGAGGTGTCCGTGTCGTAGAACTGCATGGAGTGAATCAGCTGTCCGGCCGGCCCGCGCCAACTCTCCAGGTTGTCCTCGTAGTACCCGACGGCGGTGCAGTTGGGGTGCAGCATGAGGTTCCGGCCCACCTGCCCCGAGGAATTCGCCAGGCCGTCCGGATGCTTCTCGTCGGCCGACAGCAGGAGGAGCCGCGGTGTTCCGATGCCGTTCGCGCAGACGATCACTGCCCGGGCCGGCTGGAAATGGACCGCGCCGGTGCGGTCCACCCATTCGGCGCCTGCGGCGCGGCCGTCGTCGCCGGTGACGATCCTGCGGACACGCGCACCGGTCTCCACGCGGGCGCCGGCCTGCTGCGCCTGCGGCATGTAGATCAAGTCGAACGAGGCCTTCGCGCCCTGCGGACAACCCCATTCGCAGACGCCCCAGCGACCGCACTGCTCGAGTGTCTTGTTCTTCTGGCTGGGAATCGCGTTGGTGCCCGGCCACCAGTGCCAGCCGAGCTTGTTCGCGGCTTCGGCCGCCTTCATGCCGGGCTTGCCCAAGGGGTGTGGCGGCAACGGGTATTCGAGCCCCTCGGGGTAGGCGGTGTCGCCGTCGACTCCGGAGACGCCGATGAATTCGTCGACCTCGTCGTGGTACGGCTTGAGGTCGTCGTAGCTGATCGGCCAGTCGTCCGCGACACCGTCGAGCGTCTTGACCCGGAAGTCGGAGGGCAGCAACCGTGGCCACTCCGCTCCGTAGAAGATGGAACTTCCCCCGACGGCATTGAACATCACGGGCCACATGTCGGATTCCGTCACGTCGACCGGGTAATCGGACGGCAGGGCACGGACATTCGGATCGTGCGCCCAGTCGTGCTGGATGAGCAGTTCCCACTCGGGGTGGTTGGCGGGAAAGTCGCTGGGGTTGACCCAGTCACCCTGCTCGAGGCAGAGGGTGCTCAGTCCCGCCGTGGCAGCGGTGTGCGTGACCACCGCGCCGGACGGACCCGCGCCGATCACCAACACGTCGACAACGTCGTGCTGGGTGACATCGGAGTCAGTGGAAGTCATCGTGGTCGACCTCATTTCGTCTAATTGTCGACATTACATCAATGGTGATGGGAGTCACGTCGGCTGTCAAATGGGATTGCGGTGGGAGCCCGAGGCGGCAGGGCTCCCACCGCAAGACTGGATGCTCAGGCCCCGGCGAGAACGCCGCCGTCGACGACGAACGCCGTCCCGGTGATGGCCGTGGAGTGGTCCGACAGCAGGAAGGCGACGGAGTGGGCGATCTCGATGGGGAGGATGGCGCGTCCGATCGGCTGGAAGTCGGGGAGCCCGGCCTCGAGTTCCTCGCGGCCGCCGAGTGCCGTGTAGTGCGGCACGTTCAGCGGGGTGTCGACGAAGCCCGGGCAGAGGGTGTTGGCGCGGATGCCCTGCGCGCCGAAGTCCAAGGCGATGGCCTTGGTCAACGTGAGCACGGCGCCCTTGCTCGCTGTGTACGTGGTCAGCAGTTTCTCGGCGCCGATCGAGTTGATGGAACCGAAGTTGACGATCGACCCGCCGCCCACCTTCAGCATCTCGGGAATCGCGTACTTCGAACCCAGGAACACGCCTTTCACGTTGACGTCGAACGTCTTCTGGAAGTCCTCGACCGACGCGTCCAGAATGGTGCCGGGCTTCAGGATGCCGGCGTTGTTGACGATCCCGTCGAGCTTGCCGAACGTCGCCACCGTGAAGTCGACGAGGTCCTCGACCTGCTCTTCTTCGGTGACATCGACGACGCGGCCGATCAGGCGATCGTCGTCGACCTTCAGCTGGGGAAGGCTGGACTCGGAGTGCACGGTGGCGACCACCTGTGCCCCCTCGTCGTGGAGATGCAAGGCCGTGGCGAGGCCGATGCCTCCGCCGGCACCCGTGACGATGACTGTCTTGCCCTGCAGCAGCTGGCCCATGGTGTTCTCCCTCGAGGGTCATGTGGATGTGGAAGCGCGTAGACGCGGAAGCGATTGACTCTTTGTCGACAATCGACCAAGCAAGTGTGCGCCCTCCCGTGACGATCGGTCAAGCGCCGGGCCGGGGTTTGTTCAGCGCTTGACCTCCGAGCGGAAGCGCCTTAGATTTCTAGTCGATTGTCGACTAGAGAACATTTTGCGCCCGGTGCGTTGCGCCGCACACCCTCACGCCCTCGATCGAAGGACGAATCCCATGGCACCAAAAGCCCGATTGCTGCACGAACGCCTGGCCGCCGTCGTGAGCCAGCTCCGGCACGGCGAGATGATCTACGTCGCGGACGCGGGAAGCGGCACGTCTTCCGCGAGCCTCGTTCCACTGTCGCCGCAGGTCGAGACGATCGATCTCGGCATCGCACCGGGATTGCCGTCGGTCGGGGATCTGCTGTCGGTGCTGTGCGAGGTAGGCGATTTCGAAGCAGCCGTCGTCACCGAGGACATGGTGACCGCCAACCCCGAAGCCCGAAAGTTCGTCTCCGAACTGGTGGGGGAGGAGAACGTCCACGAGGTGCGGTATCTCCCCGAGTTCTACGACCTTCGCGACCGCGTGAAGGTCTTCGTCCAGACCGGCGACTATTCGGTGCACGGCAACGTGGTTCTCGTCGCGGGCTACCCGAGCCCGCCGATTCCGCTGAACTGGCTCACGTCACCGACCTGGTTCGAGGATTTGCCCACCGCGACGCCGTCGACCGATCTGCGAAGCCCGGGGGCCTGACATGCCCTTCTTCGACGGCGTCAGGAACAAGGTCTACTACCGGCAGTGGGAAGCCTCGCGGCCCTGGGCGCGGATCGTGCTCCTGCACGGATTCGGCGAGCACTCCGGGCACTATCACCGGCTGGCGGGGCAGCTGAACTCGGCCGGCCTGGACGTGTGGGCACCCGATCACCTCGGCCACGGTCACACCGGCGGACCGGCCGGATTCTTTCCCTCGGTGGACGAACTCGCTTCCAATGCAGGAGTTCTCGTCGACATCATGGCCGGCGACGAGCCCGACCTGCCGGTGGTCGTGCTGGGCCACTCGCTCGGCGCCCTGACCGGGGCGCTCCTCTCGGTCCGCACCCCGTCCCTGCGCACCGGATTGATCATGACGGGAGCGCCCCTCTGGGGTCTGCCGCGTGAGGCGCAGGGCCGGATGGACCTCGTCATGGCGAAGGACCGGTCGTACCTCGATGCACTCGAGAACGACCCGCTCGGCTTCGACACCGCTCCCGCCGAACCGAACCTCTGGCAGGCGCTGACCGTGGCCGGAGGAAAAGTGCGGGCGTCTCTGCCCGCGATGCCGATGCCGATCCTGTTGGTCAACGGCGAATTCGACGCGTTTGCGACGCCGGACCGGGCCGCCGAATTCGCACGAGAACTGCAGCACGGACAGAGCGTCGTCATCCCGGGCGGCTACCACGACATTCCGAACGACGTCGCCCACCGGGAGGTCGCGTCGCTGATGATCGACGCGATCTCGGGATGGTGTCGGACCGTGCGTCCACTTCCGGCGGGTTCTCGATGAGTGCGCCCTGTACCGGGGCCTTCGCCCACGAATCACGAGGACCCCATGAGAAAGATCTTTCTGGCCTGCCCCTACAGCCATGCCGATCCGGCGGTGACGCACGAGCGATTTCCGGCAAGCAACGAAGTAGCGGGATACATCGTCGAATCCGGTCACGCGGTGTTCAGTCAGGTGTCGATGTCACATCCGGTCAACCGGATGGGATCAGAGTTCCGGCATCAGACGCGAGATCGAGTTCTTCGAGAGCCGGGGCCGGCGGGTGAGCCTGTGGTCCGAGGCCTCCGCGGACTTCGTCGCACCCGAAAGTTCCGCGGTCCGCTGACAGTCGTCCAACTCCCCATGCCGGGCGGTCGTTTCCGTGGGACGGTGGACGGGTAGGCGACCGGTGCGGCGGAGCAGACGAGATGACGACGGAGGACCATGAACCCCGAGATCCATCACGAGCCCAGCGAGATCAGCTACGACGAACAGTTCTACCCGGCGCGCCCTCGGCCGTTGAAACCGTCGGTCCGCCGTGCGACCAGGGTCGATGCGCAGACGGGTGAGCCCGTGCCGGACAACCCGAACTATGTGGAGTGGCTGATCAATCAGTCGATTCTGCACGATGCGAAGCTGATCGCGGAGCAGTTGTCCGGCAAGGGCAGCATGTGGCAGAACCCGTATGCCGACCCGAATCCGCGCGCAGCGGTGGAACGCGGATCGGTGTGGTTCACGGCGTACCCGATTTCGATCATCACCGCACCGGGCGCGAGTTTCCTGAGTTCGCTCGGCGACGAGTCCCTGTGGCAGGCGTTCTCCGAGATCGGGGTGACGGCGGTGCACACCGGCCCGGTGAAGCAGGCAGGCGGGATCAAGGGGTGGCGGGCAACGCCGTCGGTGGACGGCCATTTCGATCGCATCAGCATGCAGATCGACTCGGCCTTCGGGACCGAGGAGGAGTTCCGCAAGCTGTGCGTTGTCGCGTCAGCGTACGACGGCATCGTCATCGACGACATCGTCCCCGGCCACACCGGCAAGGGCGCCGACTTCCGGCTCGCCGAGATGGCATACGCCGACTACCCCGGTATCTATCACATGGTGGAGATCGAACAACAGGATTGGCATCTGCTTCCCCGCGTGCCGGAAGGCCGGGACTCGGTCAACATCGACGCCGACACCGAGGCGCAACTCGCCCGGGCCGGGTACATCATCGGTCAACTCCAGCGCGTCATCTTCTACGAACTCGGTGTCAAGGAAACCAACTGGAGCGTCACCCCCGTGGTGAAGGGGGTGGACGGCATCGAGCGGAGGTGGGTGTATCTGCACTATTTCAAGGCCGGGCAGCCCTCCATCAACTGGCTGGATCCGTCGTTCGCGGGCATGCGCCTCGTCATCGGGGACGCCTGCCACTCCATCGCGGACCTCGGTGCCGGCGCGCTTCGACTGGACGCCAACGGATTCCTCGGGGTCGAACGCAGGACCGAAGGACTGCCCGGCTGGTCGGAGGGGCATCCACTGTCGGAGGCGGCGAATCACCTGATCGCCAGCATCGTGCGGAAGATGGGGGGATTCACGTTCCAGGAATTGAACCTCACCATCGACGACATCAAGGCGATGGGTACGACCGGAGCCGACCTGTCCTACGACTTCATCAATCGTCCCGCCTACCATCACGCCCTCGTCATGGGGAACACCGAATTTCTCCGGCTCACCATGAACCTCGCCCGCGATCACGGTGTCGACGCCGCGTCGCTCGTCCATGCCCTGCAGAACCACGACGAGTTGACGTTCGAACTGGTCCACTTCGCGACGCTGCACAAGGACGACCAGTTCGCGTACGGCGGTGAGTCGGTCACGGGGTCCGATCTCGGTGACCGCATCCGTAAAGATCTGTGCGAGCGGCTCACCGGACGCTGGGCCCCGTACAACCGGACGTTCACGACCAACGGGATCGCCTGCACGACCGCCAGCGTCATCACGGCGGCGCTCGGTATCCGCGACCTCGACAGGATGGATGCCGCCGACATCGACACCGTCAAACAGGCGCATCTGCTCTTGGCGATGTTCAACGCGCTCCAGCCCGGTGTCTTCGCCCTGTCGGGCTGGGATCTGTGCGGGCTGCTGCCCGTGCCGTCCGAGGACGTCGCCGACCTTCTCGCCGAAGGGGACACCCGCTGGATCAACCGCGGCGCGCACGACCTGATGGGGGTCAATCCCGATGCCGCACGGTCGGAGTCGGGCATCCCCCGGGGCATCAGCCTGTACGGGAGTCTGCCGGTGCAACTGCAGGATCCGGCGTCCTTCGCTCGCGGTCTCGCCCGCATCATCGACGTCCGTAACCGGTTCGGCATCGCCACGGCGGTCCAGCTCGACGTGCCCACGGTGTCGCACAAGGGGCTGCTCGTCATGGTCCACGAACTGGCGGACTCGAGTCTCGAAGTCACCGTTCTCAACTTTACGTCCGAGGAGGTCGCCGCGACCGTGCAGTCCCAGTTCCTGCCGGCGGGATCGCCTGCGGTCAACCTGTTCACCGACGAACAGATCGGCACCGTCGACGAACTCCACAGCTTCCCGATCACCCTGGCCCCGTACGAGGGAGTTCCTGTCGTCGTGAGACCGGGCAGGGCGGACGACGCTGGCTGAAGCCGGTCACGGTTGCGGGTCGCTGTTGCCCTGGAGCTCGACCTCGGCGAAGACTGATCTCATGGCCGGCACACAGAGCGAGGCCGAGTTCCACCAGCTACGGACTCCGCGGGCCGCGGCCGTCGCCGGTGTCGTCTTCGGTGTCCTGTTCGCTTCCAGCATCGTCCTGCTGCGCAGCGCGCTGCCCGGCGAAGCCGCTACCCCGTGGTTGCACCACCAAAGGCAGATCACGACGGCCCTGATACTCGCGCCCTTCGCGGGCATCGCGTTCCTGTGGTTCATCGGTGTCATCCGCGACCGGCTCGGGGACCTCGAAGACCGATTCTTCTCGACCGTCTTCCTGGGCAGTGGGCTGCTGTTTCTCGCCATGACGTTCGTGTCGACGGCAGTCGCCGGCGGGCTCCTCGCCGTCTCCCGGCTCTCCAACGTTCCGCAGAACGACCTCGTCTTCTTCGGGCGCGAGGTGATGTTGCATGTGAACAACGTCTACGGGGTCCGCATGGCCGGGGTGTTCATGATCTCGCTGGGAACCATCTGGCTGCGCACCGGACTGATGCCGCGATGGCTGGCCGTCGCCACCTACCTGCTGTCCTTCACCCTGCTGGTGGTCGTGAGTTTCAGTCTCTGGGTGACGCTGGTCTTCCCGGCCTGGGTGATGGTGATCAGCGTGTACATCCTCACCGTGGATCGACCGCCGTCGATCCCCCCGGACTGACCGCCGTTCTCGGACACGACGTTCTCACCCGGCACGGGTGATGTGGCCCCGGGTGTAGTGGGAGCAACGTCAGGACTGCGATTCCCCCGATGACGCGAGGAGAGACAGATGACGGACGCGAAACCCAACATCCTGGTCATCTGGGGCGACGACATCGGTATCACCAATCTCAGCTGCTACAGCGACGGACTGATGGGGTACCGGACGCCGAACATCGACCGCCTCGCCGACGAGGGCATGAAGTTCACCGACTCCTACGGTGAGCAGAGTTGCACGGCGGGTCGCGCGTCGTTCATCACCGGTCAGAGCGTGTACCGCACCGGTATGAGCAAGGTGGGAATCCCGGGAGTCGACGTCGGATTGTCGCCCGACGACCCGACCATCGCCGAACTGCTCAAGCCTCTCGGATACGCCACCGGGCAGTTCGGCAAGAATCATCTCGGTGACCTGAACAAGTATCTGCCGACCGTGCACGGATTCGACGAGTTCTTCGGCAACCTCTACCACTTGAACGCGGAGGAAGAACCCGAACTCCCCGACTTTCCCAGCGCACTGGACTATCCGAAACTGCACGAGTTGGTCATGCCGCGCGGTGTGCTCCATACCTGGGCCACCGAGGAAGACGCCGGCGAGGTCGATCCGCGGTACGGGCCGCTCGGGAAGCAACGCATCGAGGACACCGGTCCGCTGAACAAGAAGCGAATGGAGACCATCGACGACGAGACGGTGTCGGCGGCAATCGACTTCATCACGCGGCAGAAGGAAGCGGAGACCCCGTTCTTCGTGTGGATGAACACCACGCATATGCACCTGCGGACCCACACGAAACCGGAAAGCATCGGCCAGGCCGGGCACTGGCAGTCGCCGTACCACGACACCATGATCGATCACGACAAGCATGTCGGCCTACTGCTCGACGCGGTCGACGAACTCGGCCTCGCCGAGAACACCATCGTCATCTACAGCACCGACAACGGTCCCCACGCGAACACCTGGCCGGACGGCGCGACCACCCCGTTCCGCAGTGAGAAGGACACCAACTGGGAGGGTGCGTTCCGAGTCCCCGAGGTGATCCGCTGGCCGGGCAGGATCCCCGCCGGCGTGGTGTCCAACGAGATCGTTCAGCACCACGACTGGCTTCCCACCTTCCTCGCCGCCGCGGGTGCACCCGAGGTCGTCGAGCAACTGAAGACCGGGCACACGATCGGCGAGAAAACGTTCACGGTGCACATCGACGGCTACAACCTGCTCCCGTATCTCACCGGTGAGGTCGAGACGTCGCCGCGCCGGGGAATGATCTACTTCTCCGACGACTGCGACGTGCTGGGCATCCGGTTCGACAACTGGAAGATCGTGTTCATGGAGCAGCGGTTGCGGGGCACCATGGCGCTGTGGGCGGAGCCGTTCACCGCGTTACGGGTGCCCAAGCTGTTCAATCTGCGTACCGACCCGTTCGAGCGCGCCGACGGCACGTCGAACACCTACTGGGACTGGTTCCTCGACCACGACTACATCGCCATCTACGGAACGTTCATCACCACTCAATTCCTCGAAACCTTCAAGGAATTTCCGCCGCGGCAGGAGCCGGCGAGCTTCACGATCGACCACGCAGTGGCGAAGTTGCACTCCTTCCTGGCGAAGGACTGACCGACATGGGCGCCGGGCTGGCTGATTCCTGGGCGGACGGCTCGACGCGGTCCGCGATCGAGGACTTCGTCGGAAGGGTGACGGAAACGGGCGGACCGGACTTCGTCGAGCCCGCGGACCGGGTGGCCGTGTTCGACAACGACGGCACACTCTGGTGTGAGAAGCCGATGCCCATCCAGCTCGACTTCACCATCCGGCGCCTGGCCGAGATGGCCGCAGGCGATCCCGATCTGCAGCAGAAGCAACCCTGGAAGGCTGCCTTCGAACACGACCTTCAGTGGCTCGGCGCAGCGATGGTGAAGCACTATCACGGCGACGACGGCGACCTGAAACTGTTGATGGGCGCAGTCACCGAGGCGTTCGACTCGGTCACCGTCGAGAACTACGACGCCCGGGTCCGGGCCTTCTTCGACGGCGCCGACCACCCGACGCTCGGCCGCCCGTACTACGGCTGCGGCTACGTGCCGATGGTCGAATTGCTGCGCTATCTCGAGTCGAACGGCTTCACGGTCTACATCGCGTCCGGTGGTGATCGGGACTTCATGCGCCCGGTCGCCGGGCGCCTCTACGGAATTCCGCCGGAACGCATCATCGGCAGCGCCCTCGGCCTCTCGTACCGTGAGGGGCCGGACGCGACCGACCTGCTCTACAAGGCCGCGATGGACTTCTTCGACGACGGACCGGAGAAACCGGTCCGGATCTGGAGCCGGATCGGGCGCCGGCCGATCCTGTCGGTCGGTAACTCCAACGGCGACCTGCCGATGCTGGCGTTCTCCGGGCAACCCGATCGCCCGTCGCTGCGGGCTCTGATCCTGCACGACGACGCCGATCGCGAATTCGACTATGTCGCCGGTGCCGAGCAGGCCCTCGAACACGCACGAGAAAAGAACTGGACCGTGGTAAGCATGAAGAACGATTGGACGAGCGTCTTCTCGCCGGCCGACACCTGATCAGGCAGAAGGGAAGGCGTCGTTGGAAGCCCAGACCGTCTCCGGAGTCCGTCGCATCCCCGCCCACACCTTCACCATGGGTTCCGATCGGCACTATCCGGAAGAAGGTCCGGCGCATCGTGTCGCGGTCGACACCTTCGCCATCGAGACCCACCAGGTCACCAGTGCGCAATTCGCCCGGTTCGTTCGCGACACCGGCTACGTCACGGTCGCTGAGCGTCCACTCGATCCCGCCGATTTCCTCGGCGCTCCCGCCGAGAACCTGCAACCCGGATCGATGGTGTTCACGCCCACTCGGGGCCCGGTCGATCTCCGTCACCTCAGTCAATGGTGGACCTGGATCGTCGGCGCGTCCTGGCGACACCCCACGGGACCTGCGTCGACGATTACCGGCCGCGAACAGCATCCCGTCGTCCACGTCGCCCACGAGGATGCGGCAGCGTACGCACAGTGGGCCGGGCGGTCCCTCCCCACCGAGGCGCAATGGGAGGCCGCGGCGCGCGGCGGACTCGACCACGCCGAATTCATCTGGGGTGACACTCCCGAAATCGAGGCGCCGCTGGCGAACTACTGGCACGGGGAGTTCCCGTGGCGCGCGGACCCCGGCTACGGCACCACGACCGCCGTCGGTAGCTATCCTCCCAACGAATACGGTCTGTTCGACATGGCGGGAAACGTGTGGGAGTGGACCGCCGACTGGTACTCGGATCGCCACACTGACACAGCGGAGTCGTGCTGCGCGCCACGCAATCCGCGTGGGCCCGGCATGTCGGAGAGCTTCGACGCCCGACAGCCCCAATTCCGGGTGCCCCGCAGGGTGATCAAGGGTGGATCGTTCCTGTGTGCGGACAGCTACTGCCGGCGGTATCGGCCCGCGGCACGACGGCCGCAGATGATCGACACCGGGATGAGCCACATCGGATTCCGCTGCGTCACGGCTCTGCCCGGGTCAGAGTAAGACCACCACCGCGAGGAGCGCGAGCACTGTGACGACGCTGGAGGTGACCACGGCGGTGAACGTCGCCGGTGCGAATACCCCGGATTCGATCTGCCGGCTGATGACCCGATAGCGAACGGTGCCGTAGACGGAGACCAGTAGCCCCGCGCCGATGAGGATCAATCCGGCAGCCACGGCGTGGCCGCCGCGGTGCGGTGCGAACTTCGCCACCGCCACACCGAGTGCCGCCACGCTGATACCGGTGCGATGCCAGGCGAGATAGGTTCGCTCGTTCGCGAGATGGTCGCGCGCGGTGCTACCCGTGTTCGGCTGGATGGGGCCGAAGATGTCGGGGCTCATGCGCCGCTACCCAGGAAGCCGATCTCCGACAGGCGCGACTGGAACCCGGACTCGCCGGCCGACAGCCCCGAGATCCAGATGAGGACCCGGTCGGTGGGTGCGGGCGGCCGGGCGACGATCTCGGTGACCCCGTCGCCGAGCGTGGCGGCGCCGATCACCTGGGTGCGATCGATGTTCGCCCACGCGACGGGCGCGGTCCGGATCTCGACCGTGGTGCCCGGTGTCGGGGAGTCGATCCAGACGGTCCGCAGGTCGACGGGCCCGGGAAACGAGACGATCAGGCCCACTCCGCTCTTCGGCGCAGGCAGTTGCCGCGGATAGCGATCGGTCGCCCAGGACGTCGCGGGGTTTGCGTCGACGGCGAGGGAGGCGGTGCCACCGTTGTCGGGGAAGCGCAGAGGGGAGTAGACGGCCGCGGACGACGGGGTGAGCGGTGCCTGAAGGGGGTCCGGAACCGGCGCGATCCGGCTGAGCGTGCTGTCCGCGACGGCGGCCGGGGGAGCGTCCGACGAGGTGAACGAGGTGCCCACCGCCCACCCGGCGGCGCCGACCGCAACGATCAGGGCGAGTGCTCCGCTCATCGCGGGAAGTGGCGCCTTCGGTCGTGCGGTCCGGTTGGCGGGCGCCGGCCGGGCTCGCTTCGTGGTCACAGCGAATGCGGATGCCGAGCGAGCCCGCGCGTCCGCCAAGATGCGGTCGAGGGCGTCGACTACCCCCTGTGCTGTGTCCACCCCGGGTCGCCGGGCAAGGGCATTCATCGCCACTTCGGACAAGCGTCGCGGAATCGCGGGCCGCACACGATACGGCGGGACGACGGAACCGTCACCACGCCGGCCCGCCGGGGGCAGCCCGGCCTCCCGGGTCGCGCCGGACGAGGACAGCGGCCACGTGCCGAGCAACAGGGCGTACAGCAGCGCACCGAGCCCCGCGACGTCGTCGGCCGCGCTGCCGTCGGCAAGAGTGGCGGGGAAGGCGAAGACCGCGAGTCCATCCCGGGAGATCCGCACCCGGCTGGGATGATCGAGTGAGATGCGGGCACCGCAGTGGTGTGCGTCTGCGGTCGCGGCGGCCAGGTGCCGCACGGTGCGAGCGGCATCCAACGGCCGCGGGACCGTGCGCGCAACATCCGCGACACGCCACCCGGGCGTCCATTCCGCGACCACGGCGATCCGTTCGCCGACTGCCGCGATGTCGTAGACCTGCGCGATCCGGCCCTCGTGGCTGAAGCTGGTTCCGGTGGTGTTCCGGCAGAAGCGCGCCACCGGATCCGGACGCGTGTCGGTGGCGCGGACGTGCGCCGAGTCGACGAGGCTGAGCGCGACGTCCCGGCGCAGTTCGGTGTCGTGCGCGTGCCACCACTGCACCCAGTCGGGGCCGGCGAACCGCCCGAGGAGCCGGTATCGGGTGGCGACGAGCATGCCCGGGGCGAGCGGATCCGGGCCCTGCGGCGGATGCGGCGGGACCCCGGACACCGGCGTCGCTGTCATCTACTCTCCCGGGCTCTCCCCGACCCCGAAAATCCCTGTCAGGCAACTCTCACCCGGCAAGCAGAGCAGACGTTCGCGCAGCACCGGGCCTAATGCTGATCATCCTCGGATGCCGAGCGAACCGTGTGCTTTTCGGCCGACCTAGCCGAGGACGTGCTCCGCGTATCGTGCGACCGCGAGTACGAGGTCGTCCGAGTGACGGGGGCCGATGATCTGCAGACCCACCGGCAGACCCGCTGCGGTGCGGCCGACGGGGATGCTGATCGCCGGCTGCTGGGTCAGGTTGAACGGGTACGTGAACGGGGTCCACTGCGGCCAGCTGGTGAGGTCGCTGCCCGGCGGCACGTCGTAACCGGCCTCGAAAGCCGGAATCGGGACGGTGGGTGTGAGCAGGACGTTGTGCGTCAGATGGAATTTGCCC
This sequence comes from Rhodococcus sp. NPDC127593, assembly GCF_042671975.1. Classification (NCBI taxonomy): domain Bacteria; kingdom Bacillati; phylum Actinomycetota; class Actinomycetes; order Mycobacteriales; family Nocardiaceae; genus Rhodococcus; species Rhodococcus sp. NPDC127593. The sequence goes on from NZ_JBHXWI010000056.1 coordinate 57,214, forward strand.
ATCGTGATGCCGACGTCCGCGGCGACCGCGCGAGCGTCGAGATAGTCGACCGCGGTGAACTTCTCGCCTCGTTCCCAGATCTTGCCGAGCCCCGGGTCGACCTTGTCGCGCGCGCCCTCCGGGAAGTTCTTCAACATGGCCGCGGCCCCGGCCGCCCACAGCAGTTCGAAGGCCTCGATCGGATCGCTGAAGCCGGGGTCGGCGGCGGTGACCGGCAGGCCCGCGGCGTCGAGGGCCTGCACGGCCCGGTCGACGATCGCCCGGACCTCCGGATCGACGGTCACGTAGCCGAGCGTGGGGGAGTACGCGACGCCGAGTCCGACCACGTCCCGGCCGATCTCGCCGCGGAAGGTGGTCGCGAACGGGGCGAGCGCCGTCGGGTCGCGCGGGTCGGGCAGCGACATGATGTCCATCAGCAGTGCCGCATCCTCGACCGTGCGGGTGAGGGGGCCGGCGTGTGCCAGCGGCCCGAACGGGCTCGCCGGAAACAGCGGGATGCGACCGTGGGTCGGTTTGAAACCGACGACGCCGCAGAACGAGGCGGGGATGCGCACACTGCCTCCGCCGTCGGTGCCGACGGAGCAGGGGCCGAGACCGGCTGCGACCGCCGCGGCACTGCCGCCCGAAGATCCACCGGCCGTCTTGGTCGGGTCGGCCGGGTTGCGGGTGATCCCGCACAGGGCGCTGTCGGTCACGGCCTTCCAGGCGATCTCGGGGGTCGTGGTCTTGCCGAGGAACACCATCCCGTCCTCGCGAAGCCGGGCGGCGACGGGACTGTCGACGTTCCACGGCTGGTCCTCGTCGATGGCCTGTGATCCCCGGAGTGTCGGCCAGCCGTCGGTGAGGAAGATGTCCTTGATCGAGATCGGTACGCCGTCCAGCAGTCCCTTGGCGTAACCGGTGTTCCAGCGCTCCTCGGACTTCCGGGCCTGTGCGAGCGCCCGCTCCTCGTCGACGAGGCAGTAGGAATTGATGCTGCGATCACGCTCGGTGATGGCGTCGAGCATCGCCTGCGTCGCTTCCACCGGCGAAAGTTCTCCGGACGAGTAGGCCGTGACCAGTTCGACGGCGGTCATGTCGGTGGGATTCATGAGAACTCCTTCAGCCTGGACGTTCGGGCCCTGTCTTCATCGGCTCGGTACGTACCCGAGGTTCTTGTCAACTACGTTCTCGAGCGGGTACCCCGCAACCCAGCGTTCGAAATTGTCGGTGAACACGGTGACGAGGTGATCTCGCCAGCCGGCGAAGTCGCCCGAATTGTGAGGCGTGATCGAGACGTTCGGCATGTCCCAGAGTGGATGGCCGGCGGGGAGCGGTTCCGTGTCGAACACGTCGAGCGCGGCGCCCGCGATCGTCCCCGCCCGGAGCGCGGCGACGAGGTCGTCGGTGCGGACGAGCTCGCCGCGTCCGACGTTCACGAACCGGGCACCCGGCTTCATCGCGGCGAACGTCGAGTCGCGAAACATGTGGCGGGTCTGTTCGGTGAGCGGTGCCACCGCGATCACGTAGTCGGCGACGGCGAGCTGCCCCTGGAGATCTTCCGCCGCGGTGACCGTCCCGAAGTCGGGGTCGGCGTTTCGTGCGGTGCGGCCCGACCCGCTGACCGTCATCCCCGCCGCGCGGAGGAGCCGGGCGATCGCGCGGCCGATGGGACCGGTGCCGACGATCAGGGCGGTGCGGCCCGCGATCCGCTCGGATTCCCGGTGTTGCCACGTGTGGGACTGCTGGAGGCGCAGCGAGCCCGGCAGATCCTTCGCGAACGAGAGGATCTGGGCGAGCACGTACTCGGCGATCGCCCCGTCGAACACGCCTCGTGAGTTGGTGATCGTGACGTCGCTGTCGCGGGCCTCGGGGAACATCACGGGATCGACGCCGGCCGCGGCGATGTGCAGCCACTGCAGGGAGCCGGCGGCGTGCCAGGCTCCCGGCACCGCGTCGGTGAGGAAGTCGTAGAGGAACAGCACGTCCGCGCCGTCGAGGGCGTCGCTCAGCCCCGCCTTGCCGGTGTAGCGAACTTCGGCACGGGCCGCGACCGGTGCCATGAGTTCGTCGCTCGGCAGGACGTGGGCATGTAGCACCGCGACGATCGGGTTCCGACTCACGTTGACACCGTATGAGTAACTCGTATGATTGTCAACAATCCGAAAAGGCTCAGGCATGGCCGAAACGAAGGTGAGGCCTGGTGTTGGAACTGAACATTCCCGAATTCGAGGGCCCTATCGCGCAACGGGGAATCGGCATCATCGCCCCGTTCGACCTGGCGCTCGAACGAGAACTCTGGCGATGGGCTCCCCTCGAGGTGAGTCTGCATCTGGCGCGCACGCCGTACGAACCCGTGCCCGTCAGTCTGGAGATGGCCGAACTCGTGTCCGAGCGAAGACACCTCATGGCGGCGACGCGCGACGTCCTGCACGTCGAGCCCGAGGTGGTGGCCTATCTGTGCACGTCGGGAAGTTTCATCAAGGGCCTCGAATACGAGCGAACCCTGTGCGACGCGATCTGCGAGGCCGGCGCCCAGCACGCGATCACCACGTCCGGCGCGCTGGTCGAGGCGATCGAGCACCTCGAGCTGAGCAGGCTGTCGGTGATCACGCCGTACGACGCCCCGCTGACCGAACGCTTGCACACGTTCCTGAACGAGGCGGGCACCGAGGTGGTTCGCTCCGATCATCTCGGGCTCGGCGGCGGCATCTGGAAGGTCAACTACCGCACGATCGCCGAGCGGATCATCGCCGCGGACGACCCCAGGTCGGAGGCGATCTTCGTCAGCTGTACGAATCTGCCGACCTACGACGTCATCGCCCCGCTCGAGCAGGAGCTCGGCAAACCGGTCCTCACCGCCAACCAGCTCACGATCTGGGCCTGTCTCGGCCGGATGAAACTCCCCATGACGGGCCCCGGCAAGTGGCTTCGCAACGTCTTCTGACATCACCCTCACGACAAGGAAAAGAGGAGAACGCATGACGAGCACGCCGACCCCCACTGTGGGATTCATCTACCCCGATCACGCCGCCGAGGACGACTACCCCTTCGCCGCGGAGATGCTCGGAGTGGATCTGCCGGTCGTGCACATCTACGGCACCGACCTGCACGCCGTGCCCGAACTGCTCGACCTCGGGAGCCCTGAGAAGCTCGCCGGCGGGGCCGCACTCCTCGCCGGGGAGAAGCCGGACGCCGTCGTGTGGGCCTGCACCTCGGGCAGCTTCGTCTACGGCCCCGACGGAGCGAAGCAGCAGGCCGAGACGCTCGCCGCGGCCACCGGTGTACCCACGTCAAGCACCAGTTTCGCGTTCGTCAACGCCCTGCACGCGCTGGGGATCACCCGCGTCGCGGTGGCCGCCAGCTACCCGGAGGACGTCGCGAAGCTGTTCGTCGAGTTCCTCGCCGCCGCCGGCATCGAGGTGCTGTCGATGTCGAGTGCGGGAATCGACACCGCGGCCGAGGTCGGTCTGCTCAGCCCGGAATCGGTGGTGGACCTCGCGGTGGAGAACGACCACCCGGACGCCGAAGCCCTGCTCATCCCCGACACGGCCATGAGAACGCTGGGTGCGCTGAGTACTCTCGAGCAGCGCCTCGGCAAGCCGGTCCTCACGGCAAACCAGGTGACCATCTGGGAAGGCCTGCGCCTTGCGGGCCACACGGCGGTGAACCCGTCGTTAGGAACCTTGTTCGAGAAAGGCCACAGTCATGGCTCTGACTGACCTGGAACCCGTCAGTCGTCAATCGACTGCCGAATTCATCGCGGACCGCCTACGGGTCGCCATCATGAAGGGTGCGCTGGAACCCGGTGCACAGCTGGGCGAGGCGGAACTGGCCGCGCATTTCCAGGTCTCGCGCGGGCCCCTGCGCGAAGCCATGCAGAGGCTCGTGTCCGAGGGCATACTGCACAGCATCCGTCATCGCGGGATCTTCGTGACGGAGCTGACCCTCGACGACGTCGTCGACGTGTACCGCAGCCGCTCGGTCATCGAGCGCGGGGCGCTGGAGATGATTCTCGACGACGGCCGCCGGGAAGCCACCTACCTGGCGCTCGAACCCACCGTGCTCGTGATGCAGGCCGCGGCCGAGCGCGGCGACGCCCCCGCAGTCTCGGACGCCGACCAGCAGTTCCATCAGATCCTGGTGGAGAGTTCGCAGAGCCCGCGGCTCATTCGGGCGGCGAGGACGCTGCTGATCGAGACACGGATGTGCCTGGGTGCGTTGCAGACCACGTACGACGACATCCGCGAGCAGGCGCAGGAACACGCGACCCTGCGCGAGGCGATCCGGACGGGTACGGCTGAAGAGGTGCAGAAACTGCTCGCCGAACACTTGGACGACGCCGTCCAGCGGCTCCGCGCCGATCAGAAGACTCTGTCGTCGTAGCGACAGTGAAGTAAGTGAAGTAGAGGTAAGTGCCGAGGAGGGGCAATGACTCAGGTAGCTGAGGTTCAGGGATACACCAACCGCCACGATCGCTACCCGACTCGGATCGCCGCCGAGCCGTCCATGCTCCAACGGAGCGAACCCGCCGTGTGGGGCAGACCCGCCGACGGGCCGTTCGATTCGTCGGCACTGGCCGGACACGAATCACGCGGCTTCACGATCGTCGACAATTTCCTGAACGCGGGCGAAGTGATGTCGTGCCGGGAGGAAGTCGACCGGCTGTCCAGGGACCCGGCGATGCGCGACAGCGGACGCGTCATCACCGAACGCGGCACGGACGAGGTTCGTTCCGTGTTCGACGTGCACCGGCGCAGCGACGTGATCGCCGAGCTGATCCGCGACGGCAGGATTCTCGACCGCGCGCGGCAACTCCTCGGCTCCGACGTCTACATCCACCAGAGCCGGATCAACTCGATGCCCGGTTTCAAGGGCACCGGCTTCTACTGGCACTCGGACTTCGAGACCTGGCACGCCGAGGACGGTCTCCCCGTCCCGCGGGCGGTCAGCTGCTCGATCACGCTCACCGAGAACTACCCGTTCAACGGGTCGTTGATGGTGATGCCCGGTTCGCACAAGCGGTTCGTCCAGTGCGTCGGCGCCACTCCCGACGACAACTACACGTCGTCTCTCGTTGCGCAGGAGGTCGGGGTTCCGCGTCGTGAGGACGTGACCCGGATGGCGGCGGAGTTCGGGATCGACCAGTTCACCGGCGCCGCGGGCACCGCGCTGTGGTTCGACTCCAACGTCATGCACGGGTCGGGGAACAACATCACGCCCTATCCGCGGTCGAACCTGTTCCTCGTGTTCAACGGTGTCGAGAACACCCTCGTCGAGCCATTCGCCGCGGCGCGTCCGCGGCCGGAGTACATCGCGTCACGCGACTTCACGCCGCTGTCCTGACGTGAGGGCAAAGCGTGCTCCCGCACGCTTTGCCACTCACGTCAGGCGGGGACTTCGTGCAGGGCGCGGGCGAGGTGGGCGAGCTCGGGAATGTCGGCGGCCCGGTCGAGCGCCGCTTCCAGCGTGGCGTCGTGAGTGGGACGGGCCTCGTCCAGTGCGGCCCGGCCGGCTGGTGTGAGCTCGGTGTAGATGCCGCGACGGTCGTCGTCGCACAGAATTCGGGTGAGTAGTCCGCGGTTCTCCAGACGGTTCACCAGCCTGGTGGTGGCGCTGCTGCTCAGCGCCGCCGCGCGGGCGAGTTGCGCCATGCGCATGTGCCAGCCGTCCTGGCGGCTGAGTGCGTCGAGCACCGTGTACTCGACCACCGAGAGATCGTGCCCACGCTGCAGGGCGCGCTCGAGCTCCGCCTCGAGTAGACCGTGCAGGGCCGCGAGCGTGCGCCATCCCTGCGACCGGATCTCGACGGCGTCGTCAGCGACTGCCATGGGCCACCTCCTGTGGATACGAGTGCCAGGTCAGAATACCAGCTTGCGCACATAGCAGGCGTGTGCAACTATTTATGGCGCGCCTGCAACTAATGTAGACGCGGTATTCGAGCTAGCGCTCTTATCTCTCAGTCTGTACGAAAGGAGTGGCTGCGATGCCACTGGGTCTGCTCGCCCTCGCAATGGGCGGCTTCGGGATCGGTCTCACCGAATTCGTCATCATGGGATTGCTGCCGGAGGTGTCGGCCGATTTCCAGGTGAGCGAGTCGGTGGCCGGCTACCTCATCTCCGGCTACGCACTCTCCGTCGCCATCGGGGCGATCGTCATCACGGCAGCGGTCACCCGCTTCGACCGCAAACGCGTGCTCCAGGCGCTGATGGTGCTGTTCATCGGCGGCAACCTGCTGTCGGCGCTGGCCCCGACGTACGAGGTCATGATGGGCGGACGCGTCCTCGCGGCCCTGTGCCACGGCGCGTTCTTCGGCATCGGCTCGGTCCTCGCCGCCGACCTCGTACCCGCGAGCAAGCGGGCAGGGGCGATCGCGACGATGTTCGCGGGACTGACCATCGCCAATGTTCTCGGTGTCCCGTTCGGCACGTTCCTCGGCCAGCAGTTCGGCTGGCGCTCCACGTTCTGGGCCATCACCGTCATCGGCGTCGTGGCGCTCATCGGCATCGCAGCGCTGGTGCCGTCCGTGTCCCGTTCGGCGGACGCACCGGAATCCGCCGGTCTGCGCAGCGAACTGCGGGCCTTCCGGTCTCCGCAGGTGTGGTTCTCGATTGCCGTCACCATCCTCGGATTCGGCGGCATGTTCGGTGCGTTCACGTACATCGCGTTCACCCTCACCGAGGTCGGCGGATTCGCATCGACCAGCGTCCCGTGGCTCCTCGTGCTCTTCGGCGGCGGTCTGTTCGTCGGCAACGTCCTCGGTGGACGGGCCGCTGACAAGGCACTCACCCGCACGTTGATCACGGTCCTCGCCGTGCTCACCGTCGTGCTCGTCGTGTTCGCCCTCACCGCGGGTAGCAAGCCGATGACGATCGTCGCCCTGTTCTTCATGGGCGCCTTCGGTTTCGCGACCGTCCCCGGACTGCAGATGCGGATCATGAACTACGCGGCCCAGGCGCCGACCATGGCGTCCGGCGCGAACATCGCCGCGTTCAACGTGGGCAACGCACTCGGGGCCTGGCTCGGCGGCATCACCATCGCCGCGGGACTCGGCTTCACGTCCCCGATCTGGATGGGTGCCGCACTGACCGTGGGTGCGCTCGCCGTTCTCGTCCTCGCCACCGCACTCGACCGGCGGTCGAAAGATCAGCCGGTGGAGGCGGATCCGGCGGTGGTGTCGGTTTAGCGTCAATACCGTTCAGTTAGTGCGGGTTGCGTTACGATGAGGTGTGCCTCGGAGCGGATGGGTGAAACCGGTCTCGGATCGGCGGTTGTCGGATGTGG
>NZ_JBHXWI010000057.1:0-52146 GCF_042671975.1 Rhodococcus sp. NPDC127593
CCGCGGTAGCGCAGGGCGCCGCCGTCCTTGTCGGGTTCGGCGATGTCGCTGGTGAACGCGACCACGCCTTCCAGTCCGCTGACGAAATCGTCCGGTATTGCAGCGCTAGCTGACATAGCTCGTGGACTCTCCTCGTTCGAGTGCCCCCGGTCAGAGCGGCACTGTCTCGGCGTTCGACAATTGCGCTGAGCGTGCGTGCGGGATGGGCAGGCACCTTCGTCCGCGCAATCGACTTCCCTTCCCCGGGCATCGCACGATCGCGGCTGCAATCCGAGGGGACGGGTTCGGTCCCCAAAACTTTAGCCGGTGTCACCGGAGAGTTGATCAGTGCATACCCGGGAGTAGCGTTCTCGGCTGTGTCTCCAGATGCAGAACAGCCGAAACCGGTGAACAAGGACCTCGCGGCGATGCGGGTCGGTTACGGACACCAGGTCGCTGACGGACGGTACGACGACTCCGATCTGGATGTCGACCAGGTGAGCGACGGCTGGCTTCCCCTGATGCGCCGGTGGCTCGAGGACGCCGTGGAGGCCGGGGTTCCCGAACCCAACGCGATGACACTCGGAACCGTCGACGAGCACGGACATCCGTGCACCCGCACCGTCCTCTGCAAGGGATTGAGTGCCGACGGTGTGCTGTTCTTCACCAACTACGACTCGGACAAGGGCCGCCAGCTGGAGGCGGTGCCGTACGCGTCGGTGACGTTCACCTGGGTGCCCGTCGCCCGGCAGATCACCGTCCGCGGTCCGGTCGAGCGTGTGAGTGCCGAGGTCACGGACGAGTACTGGCACAGCAGGCCACGCGGATCCCGGCTGGGAGCGTGGGCCTCCGAGCAGTCGCGGCCGATCGGTTCGCGGGCCGAACTGGATGCCGCGCTGCTGCACGCGGCGGAGCGTTTCCCCGTCGACGTCGACATCCCGGTCCGGCCGGACTGGGGCGGAATCCTGATCCGCCCCGCGGTCGTGGAGTTCTGGCAGGGCCGCGCCAACCGGATGCACAACCGCATCCGGACGTCGCTGGTCGACGGCTCGTGGACGGTGGAGCGACTGCAGCCGTGACCGCCGGGGAATAGTGAGTATGGGAAACGAGCTAAGGGAAGAATGACCGAGACCGCCACCGAGAAGAAGAAGCGGCGGCTGCTCGCCGACACGGCGCCGCTGCAGAACCGGGACTACCGCCGCCTGTGGACGGCCGGGATCGTCACGGTGATCGGCGGACAACTCAGTGTCGTCGCCGTGCCGCAGCAGGTGTACGAGATCACCCGCAGCTCGGCGTACGTGGGTCTGACCGGTGTCTTCGCGCTGGTACCGCTGATCGTGTTCGGGTTGTGGGGCGGCGCGCTGGCCGACGTCATGGACCGGCGGAAGCTGCTGACGATCACCACCGTCGGACTCGGTGCCACGTCCGTGCTGTTCTGGGTGCAGGCGGCGCTGGGCCTGGACAACGTGTGGCTGGTACTCGGGCTGCTGGCGTTGCAACAGGCGTTCTTCGCGGTCAACCAGCCCACCCGCAGCGCGATCATCCCGCGGCTCATCCCGGCGGAACAGCTGGCCGCCGCCAACTCGCTCAACATGACGGTCATGCAGTTCGGCGCCATTGCCGGACCGCTGCTCGCCGGCGTGATGATTCCGACGGTCGGGCTGTCGACGCTGTATCTCGTCGATTCGATCGCCCTCCTGGCCACGCTGTGGGCGGTGCTCCGGTTGCCTGCCATCCCGCCGACGGGGGAGTCGCGCCGGGCCGGGCTGCGCGAGGTGTTCGACGGGTTCGCCTACCTCGCGACGCAGAAGGTGCTGCTCGCGTCGTTCGTCGTCGACATCATCGCCATGGTGTTCGGCATGCCGCGGGCGTTGTTCCCGCAGATCGCGCACGACACGTTCGGCGACCCGGCATCGGGCGGTGTCGCGCTCGGACTGCTGTTCGCGGCGATGTCGTTCGGCGCGGTGGCCGGTGGCGTGTTCTCCGGGTGGCTGCCGAGGGTCCGGCGCCAGGGCCTCGCCGTGATCGTGTGCATCGTGCTGTGGGGTCTCGCGATGGTGGGCTTCGGCGTGGTGGTGGGGATCGCGTCACCCGGCGACAGTCCGGTCTTGTTGTGGATCGCTCTCGCGTTCCTCGCATTCGGTGGTGCCGTCGACATGGTCTCCGCCGCGTTCCGCAGCACCATGCTCCAGCAGGTCGCCACGGACGAGATGCGCGGACGACTTCAGGGCGTCTTCATCGTCGTCGTGGCCGGTGGCCCGCGGATCGGTGACGTCATGCACGGCGCGGCCGCCGCGGCGGTCGGAACGAGCGTGGCTGCCGCGGGCGGCGGCGTCCTCGTCGTCGTCGGTGTGGTGATCGCCGCGCTCGCGTTCCCGGCACTGGTGCGTTACAAGGTCACTCGCTAAGTTCCCGTGCGCCATCACATATCTCGTGCCCATCTCGGGCACACTGAAGTGCATGGGTGAACCGCAGTCTTCGAAGACGGACAGGCCTGCAACGGCCGGATTCGAGATCCGGGGAGGCGGCTACCGCGCCGGCATCGCGGCCACCGGCGCCGGACTCCGGCTACTCGAATGGGATGGTCCGGAGGGACCGATGTCGCTCACCGAGACGTGGGAGATCGGAACCCGGCCACCGTTGTCGGCGGGGTTGATCCTCGCGCCGTGGCCCAACCGGATCCGCGACGGCCAGTTCGTCTTCGACGGCATCGACCATCAGCTCGAGATCACGGAACCGACGTTCGGCAATGCGAGTCACGGATTCGTCCGCCGCCGGGACTGGCGTGTCGTGAATCACGCCGACGACCGAATCGAGTTGTCGATCGACGTCGGCCTCCACAAGGGGTGGCCGTACCCGCTGCATCTCACCGTCGCGTATGTCCTGGGCGACGACGGCCTGACCGTGACGCACACCGCCACCAACACGGGAGCCATCCCGGCCCCGTTCGGGCTGGGCTTCCACTCCTACGTCCGCGCCGGCGACGTACCGCTCGACGAGTGCACGCTGCACCTGTCCGCCGGCACCCGGCTGCCCCTCGACGAGCGCATGCTGCCGAGTGGGGGTTCGCAGCCCGTGGCAGGCACCGAATACGACTTCACCAGCCCGCGCACGTTGGCGGGCGTCGCTCTCGACACCCCGTTCAGTGCACTGGACGTTGACGCGGACGGCAGGTCGCGGCACGAATTGCGCGCGCCGGACGGCACCGGAACGGTCCTGTGGGCGGCCCGCGAGTTCGGCTGGCTGCAGGCGTTCGTCGCGGATCCCGACGCCGGTAAGTCGTATCCGGGCCGCGGGCGGGCGCTTGCGCTCGAACCGATGACGTGCCCGCCGGACGCGTTCAACTCCGGGATCGATCAGTTGGTGCTCGCTCCGGGGCAGCAGTGGACCGGTGCGTGGGGCATGTCCGCGCTGGGGTCGTAGCGGTTCAACTTTCGAGCATCGGGTGCCCACTTGGTGAGACGGTGTAACACCGGTCGCGGTCCGGCCGATACGTCGGGCGGGGGTTCTTCTGTCGCGTCTGCCGGGCTCTGCCCCACCCCTCTGTTCTTCCCTCACCGCGTGGGGCGTCGCGGTGTGCGTTCTCCGCCGTATTCGGCATCTGTGCAGGTAACGCGGCCAGTCCAGTCTCGGGTAACTGGCCCTCGCCGATTCCGCTCCCGCGCCGTGCGGGCAAATCGGACACTCGCCGATCCCGTTCGACGACCCTTCTCCGTGGTCGCCGCGCATCCCGCGGCGGACCCGGATCACGGGCTCTGAGCGGACCCGCCTTCGGCACGCAGGCCAGAGTGGGACTAGTTTCTACCTGAATGAAGTTGTTACTCATTGGTTTGAGCTTGAGAGGGATGCTTCGTGCCTGACAATGACACAAAGCCCACGCTTACCTACCCTGGTGGTGAGCACACGATGTCCATTGCCAGGGCAACCGAGGGCAATGACGGTATCGAACTGGGCAAGCTGCTCGCCAGCACCGGGTACACCACCCTGGACCCGGGTTTCGTCAATACCGCCTCCACCAGCTCCGCGATCACCTACATCGACGGTGAGCACGGGATTCTCCGCTACCGCGGGTACCCGATCGAACAGCTGGCCGGGAAGTCGACCTTCATCGAGGTCAGCTATCTGCTGATCTACGGTGAGCTGCCCACCACGGCGCAGCTCGAGTCGTTCACCGACCGGATCCGGCGCCACACGCTGCTGCACGAGGACCTCAAGAGGTTCTTCGACGGATTCCCGCGGAACGCGCACCCGATGCCGGTCCTGTCCAGCGCCGTCAACGCGCTGTCCGCGTACTACCAGGACTCCCTGGATCCGGCCGACCCGGAACAGGTCGAGTTGTCGACCATCCGTCTTCTCGCGAAGCTGCCGACCATCGCGGCCTACGCGTACAAGAAGTCCGTCGGGCAGCCGTTCCTGTACCCGGACAACTCCCTGAACCTGGTCGAGAACTTCCTCCGGATGACGTTCGGCTTCCCCGCGGAGCCCTACGAGATCGATCCCGAGATCGCCAAGGCTCTCGACATGCTGCTGATCCTGCACGCCGACCACGAGCAGAACTGCTCGACGTCGACGGTGCGGTTGGTCGGCTCTTCCGACGCCAACCTCTTCACCTCGATCTCGGGTGGCATCAACGCACTCTGGGGCCCGCTGCACGGCGGCGCCAACCAGGCCGTGCTGGAGATGCTCGACGAGATCAAGGCCAGCGGCAGCAACGCGGACGACTTCGTCCGCAAGGTCAAGAACAAGGAAGACGGTGTGAAGCTCATGGGCTTCGGGCACCGCGTCTACCGCAACTACGACCCGCGCGCGGCGATCGTCAAGCAGACGGCACACACCATCCTCGCGAAGCTCGGCGGCGACGACGAGCTGCTCGACATCGCGATGGCGCTCGAAGAGGCGGCGCTCACCGACGACTACTTCGTCGAGCGCAAGCTGTACCCGAACGTCGACTTCTACACGGGTCTGATCTACCGCGCGATGGGCTTCCCCACGCGCATGTTCACCGTTCTGTTCGCCATGGGCCGCTTGCCCGGGTGGATTGCACACTGGCGTGAGATGCACGAAGATCCCGCTACGAAGATCGGCCGTCCGCGCCAGATCTACACCGGTTACACCGAGCGTGACTACAAGGACGTCACAGGTCGCTGATCGCGGATACCTGTGCCGAACCATAGAGCCCTCACCGAGGAGGACATATGACCAAGCCCGAGATCGAGTTCCAAGACGGACCCGCCCCGACCGACCTGGTCATCAAGGACGTGGTGGTCGGAGACGGCGCAGAGGCCGTCCCCGGGGGCACCGTCGAGGTGCACTACGTCGGCGTCGAGTTCGAGTCCGGCGAGGAGTTCGACTCCTCCTGGAGCCGCGGCGAGTCCATCCAGTTCCCGCTGCGCGGTCTCATCAAGGGCTGGCAGGACGGCATCCCCGGCATGAAGGTCGGCGGACGTCGTCAGCTCACGATTCCGCCGGAGCTGGCCTACGGTCCCGCCGGCGCCGGACATCAGCTGTCCGGCAAGACGCTGGTCTTCATGATCGACCTGCTGGACGTGAAGGAATAGTCTCCGCAGCACCGAAAGCCCCGCATCACCTCAGGGTGAGGCGGGGCTTTGTGCTTTCCGTGTTTCTGCTTTCGGGGGCTGGTGTGTGGTGTCGGTGTGGAGTTCGACGACGAGGCGTGCGCCACCGAGCGGGCTGACCTCGAAACGTGCGCTGCCGTTGTGCAGTGCCGCCTGCTGAGCGACGAGCGCGAGGCCGAGGCCCGACCCGCTCTTCGTCGCGTTGGAACCGCGGTGGAACCGTTCGAACACCACGGCCCGTTCGGCCTCGGGCACCCCCGACCCGTTGTCGTCGACCACGACGGTGGTGATGCCGTCGGCCGCTCTCAGCGTGATCGTCACCGCGGTCGCGCCGCCGTGCCGGACCGCGTTCTTGATGGCGTTGTCCAAGGTGAGGCGCAGCCCACCGGGCATGCCCCGGACCGTCACCGGGGTCGCGTCGACGGTCACCTGCAGTCCGGGATTGTGACGCATCGCCTCCTCGGCGGCGAGGTCGCTGATGTCGACGAGGTCGCAGTCCACGAAGTCCTTGTCGGTGGACAGTTCGCCGCGGGCGAGGCGCTCGAGGTCGGACAGCGTCGATTCCACCCGGCCCTGCGAGCGGGCGAGGTCCCGGTAGATCTCGTCCCGCTGCGGCTGCGTCAGATCGTGTGTGGTGAGGACCTCGAGGTCGGTGCGCATCGCGGTGAGCGGCGTGCGGAGTTCGTGCGCCGATACGGCGGCGAAGTCGCGTGCGGTGGCGAGTGCGGCGGTGGTCGCGTCCTGCGCCTCGGCGACGTCGCGCAGCATGGATTCCGCGGCGGAGGCCAGTTCGTCCGCCTCCCGGACGCCGGAGGTCGTGGGCGTCAGCTTCGGTTCGCGGCGCACGATGCGGCCGGTCAGGTCGACCAGCGGGCGCACGGCACGTCCTCCGAACAACCAGCCGAGACCGCTAGCCGCGGCGACGGCGAGGACGCCGACGAGGGCCACCTGCCGTTGCTGCTCGGATGTCACGTCCTGCGCCTCGGCGTACGGCACGGCCAGGGAGATCCGGGTGCCGAGAAACGGCACGGTTGCCGTGTACGCCCGGTACTTCGTGTCACCGACCTCGACGGTCTGCGTGCCCGGGTCCAATTCGGGTAACTGGGTGGGGGTGCTGACGAGCACGGTGTCGCCGTCGGCCGAACGGATCGTGATGGCGAACGCACCCTTGTCGCCGAGCGCCCCGAGGAACAGCCCCGCGGTGGCGGCGTTCGGCACCAGGACGTCCGATGCCGTCTCCAGCCGCCGGTCGAGTTGCGACAGGTTGTTCCGGTTGATCGCCAGCGACACCAGGATGCCGAGCGCCACGACGATGATCGTCGCCTCCAGCGCGGTCGCGGCGGCGACGCGGGTCCGGAGCGAGAACGACCGTTTCACGACGGTTCCCGGAGCACGAATCCGACTCCGCGGACCGTGTGCAGGATGCGCGGCTGACCACCGACTTCGAACTTGCGACGCAGGTAGCCGACGAACACGTCCACCACGTTGGTGTCGGCGACGAAGTCGTACCCCCACACCAGTTCGAGGAGCCGCTCACGGCTCAGCACGATGCCGACGTTGCGGGCGAGAACCTCGAGGAGTTCGAATTCCCGTTTTGTCAGCGTGACCTCCTCGCCCGCCATGAACACCCTGCGTGCGGACATCCGGATCTCGAGCGCACCGATGCGGATCGGTGGGGTCGCGGGCGAGTCGGCCGGCGCGGCGGCCGTCGATCCGTGCCGCCGCAGCATCGCCCGGATCCGGGCGATCAGTTCGGCGAGGACGAACGGCTTGACCAGATAGTCGTCGGCGCCGGACTCCAGGCCGGAGATGCGGTCGTCGACGGTATCGCGGGCGCTGAGCACGCAGATCGGGATGTCGTTGTTCATCGCGCGCAGGGCGGTGACGACGCCGGTGCCGTCGATGACCGGCATGTTCATGTCCAGCACCATCGCGTCCGGACGTCGTTCGCTGACCACCCGGAGCGCGTCGGCGCCGTCGACGGCCGTGAGGACGGTGAATCCGGACAGTCGCAGGCCGCGTTCGAGGGAAGTCCGCACGTCCTCGTCGTCGTCGACCACGAGGACACTGGCTGAGTCGGTGACGGTCACTCCTGCATTGTGCCGTGGGCGCGACCACTGAGCGTGCGGATGGCAGTTGTGGGAGCGTGTCTCGTCCGTACACTCGGGGTCGATGTTTTCCTCACTGCAGGCATTCGAACTGACCGAAACCAACCGTGACTGGCTGATTCACCGGCCGGCCGAGATCGCGACCTACGTCGCCCTGGCGCTCGTGCTGCGTTTCGCGTCGCACCGGATGATCGACCGGATGACGCGGCCCCGGGAGCCTTCGGACAAACCGGCCATGCTCCGTCCTCTGCGGGAACGCGCCCCGCGTGGCGTCAAGGAGGCGATGGTCAACGAGCGCCGCGCGCAACGCGCTCGGACGATCGGGTCGGTGCTCAAATCGACGGTGTCGATCGTGGTGCTCGTCTGGGTGGTGCTCCAGGTTCTCGCCGTCCTCGGCGTCAACGTGGCGCCGTTCATCGCGTCCGCCGGTGTGATCGGTGTCGCACTCGGTTTCGGTGCGCAGAACCTCGTCCGGGACTTCCTGTCGGGCATCTTCATGCTGCTCGAGGATCAGTACGGTGTCGGGGATGTCGTCGACCTCGGCGAGGCCGTGGGGACGGTCGAGACGGTGGGTTTGCGGGTCACCACGATCCGCGACGTCAACGGCACCCTCTGGTACTGCCGCAACGGTGAGATCGTGCGCGTCGGCAACATGAGCCAGGGTTACGCGGTCGCGGTGGTCGATCTGCCGATCGCGCACGCCGCCAACGTGCAGCGGGCGTGTGAGGTGGCGCTGGAGGCCGTCACCGAGGCGGCCAAGGGCGATGCGATCGCGGCCGACGTACTCGAACCGCCGGAACTGCTGGGCGTCAACTCGGTGACCGCGGAGTCGGTCACGCTGCGGATCACCGCGCGGACCAAGCCCGGCAGGCAGTGGGCGGTGCAGCGGACGTTCGCCCGCGCGGCGCTGTCGGCGTTCGAGCACTACGACATCGACGCGCCGTACCTGTCGGTGCTGTCGTCTGCTCGCTCCACCAACTGAGCGGCCCGCGCTTCGTTACCGTGGCAGGTATGGACACCGCACTCGTCTGGTTCCGGCGCGACCTCCGGCTCGGCGATCTCCCGACGCTCCACACGGTGGCCGAGTCGGGGGCGCGTGCGCTCGGGCTGTTCGTCCTGGACGATCGGCTGCTGCAAACATCGGGTGGTGCTCGCCGGGACTTCCTGTTCCGCAGTCTCGCCGCACTGGACGACCAACTCGACGGCCGATTGCTGGTGGTGAAGGGCGATCCCGTCGACGTGGTTCCGAGAGTCGCGAAGAAGGTGTCGGCCGACGAGGTGCACGTGAGCGCGGACTACGGGCCCTACGGTCGCGAGCGTGACGCTGCCGTCGCCGAGCACGTCGATCTGGTGACCACCGGTTCGCCGTATGCCGTGGCGCCCGGCCGGGTGACGAAGACGGACGGGGAGCCGTACCGCGTGTTCACCCCGTACTTCCGACAGTGGCTCGACCACGGGTGGCGCGCGCCGATCGACACCGGTCCTGCGACGGTGGAGTGGATGGACCCGGACGACGTGAACGCGCGGCGGGTGACGATCCCCGAACCGGAATCCGACGGGTGCCCCGCGGGTGAGGCGGCGGCGCTGCAGCGGTGGGCGGAGTTCTGCGAGGACGACCTCGCCGGGTACGAGGATGCGCGGGACCGTCCCGGTCTCGACGCGACCAGCCGGATGTCGGTGTACCTGAAGTACGGCAACATTCATCCGCGGACGATGCTCCGCGATCTCGCGCGGCGCCGCAGCAAGAGCGCCGAACAGTACCGGCGGCAGCTCGCCTGGCGGGATTTCTACGCCGACATCCTCTTCCAGCGTCCGGACAGTGCCCGCGGAAACTACGACCGCCGCTTCGACCACATCCGCTACGACAGCGGGCCCGACGCCGAGGAGGCGTATACGGCGTGGTGCGAGGGCCGGACGGGGTTCCCGATCGTCGACGCCGGGATGCGTCAGCTGAAAGCCGAAGCCTGGATGCACAATCGGGTGCGGATGATCGTCGCGTCGTTCTTCGTCAAGGATCTGCACCTGCCGTGGTGGCGGGGTGCCCGCTACTTCATGAACCAGCTTGTCGACGGGGATCTGGCGAACAACCAGCACGGCTGGCAGTGGACCGCGGGATCGGGGACGGACGCGTCACCGTACTTCCGGGTGTTCAACCCGACGACGCAGGGCGAGAAGTTCGACCCCGACGGCGAGTACGTGCGGCGGTGGGTGCCCGAACTGCACGGCATCAGCGGGAAGGCCGTTCACGCTCTGAAAGACGGCCGCCCCGAGGACTATCCGCCGCCGATCGTCGACCACGCCCACGAACGGCAGGAGGCCCTCGCCCGCTACGGTGAGATCAAGGCCCCGTGAGTACTTGTCAACCGCGGGCGGTTAAGAAGTACTCACGGGCGCTCGGCGCATGAGGAGCCCGAGGAACGCCGCCGCGGCGAGGACGATGACGAGGCCGCCGTAGATGCGGGTGGTGTCGACGAGCCCGACTTTCCCGACGAGGTATCCGGCGACCAGTGCCGGAACGCTGTTGGCGAGGTAGGCGATCACGTAGATGCTCGACAGCAGGCCCGCGCGCTCGTGCGGTTCGGCGAGCGGCATGACGGTGCGGACGGTGCCCTGGAAGCCGGCGCCGAACCCGATGCCCGCCACCGCGGTTCCCGCGAGAATCCACAGCGCCGAGGACGTTTCGGCGCCGACCAGGGTGATGGCGACCCCGGCGACGAGTGCGGACGCTCCGACGTACAGGGTGCGCCGCGGCGCCACGTTGCGCAGCAGGAACACCGCGAATGCGCCGGTCCCGGTGAGCGTCGCGACCATGACGGCGCCGATCAGCGATGTGTGCACGTCGAGTGCATTGCGGGCGAGCGAAGGCCCGAGGGACAGGTAGAAGCCGCCCAGCGCCCACACGGCGACCAGGCAGGGGCCCGTGAGGACGAGCATGCCCAGTGCGGTGGACGGGACCGCGAGCGCGGGCCGCATCGATGCCAGAGCCCCCTTCTGCCGGACCGCCGTCTCGGGGGCGGCCCAGATGCCGAGGATCTCGACGAGGAACAGCGCGAAGAACACCAGGAACACGGTGCTGGTGGGCCGGGGAAGGTGCTCGCTGATCAGGCTCGATCCGATGGCGCCCAGCGCGAGGCCGACGGTGGGGGCGATGCTGTTGAGGGTGGCGCCGCGTCCGGGTGTGCGTTCGAGGTCGAGGAGTGTGGAACCGAGCGCGCTGATCGCGGCGCCGGTCGCGAAACCTTGCACGACGCGGGCGAACAGTAGGAGGCCGATGCCTTCGGCTGTCGCGAACATGATCATCGAGGCCGCCTCGAACACGAGTGCCGTGATCAGCACAGGCCGTCGGCCGACGTAGTCCGAGAGCGACCCGACGGTGAGCAGCGCCAGCAGCAGGCTCACGGCGTAGATGCCGAAGACCAGAGTCGACTGCAGCGACGAGAAGCCCCAGTTCGACTGGTACACCTCGTACAGCGGTGTCGGTGCGGCAGATGCGCCGAGCAGGGTGGCGATCACGACCGCGACGAGCGTGAAGGCGGCTCCGCGGCGCATTGCGGGTCGGGACGTCGGTGGTGCTTCGGGTGCGGCAAGCGTCGTCATGGCGTACTCCCGGAGAACGTTAATGCAAAAGGTTTGCGTTAACGGACGCTACGCCGCTGCCATTCTTAATGCAACATCTTTGCGTTAGCATGAGGGGTATGAGTCCGGCTCCAGGTCCACGCCCCGGTGGTCGCAGCGCCCGCATCCAGCAGGCGGTGCACGCGTCCACGCGCAAACTTCTCGACGAGCGCGACCGAGCGGACATCACCGTCCCGATGATCGCCGCCGACGCAGGGGTCACCCCGTCGACCATCTACCGGCGCTGGGGTGACATCACCGAAGTGTTCGCGGACGTCGCGCTCGAGCGACTGCGTCCAGACGCGTCCCCGCATGAAACCGGCAGTGTGCGAGGCGACCTCGTCGCCTGGGCGCAGGACTACCTCGAGGAGATGTCCTCGCCGGTGGGGCGGGCGGCGTTGCGCGACGTCGTGATGAGCGGCGACACCATCAGGTCCGAGAACGGCACCAATCAGTTCAAGTGCGCCACGTTCTGCCGCACCCAGATCGAGACGATCCTCGGACGCGGCGAGCCGGTCGGCTCACCCGCGCAGGGCGTGGTCGAGCACGTGATCGACCATGTCGTGGCGCCGATCATCTACCGCATCCTGTTCGACCTCGACCCACTCGAAGCAGACCGCGTCGAGGTGCTGGTGGATCACGCACTCGACGCGGCCGTCCGGGTCTGAGAGGTCAGCCGCCCAGCTGCTTCTTCAGCGCGTCGAGAACGGCGACGTCCTCGATGGTGGAGGGCACCGTGTACTCCTCGTGGTCGGCGATCTGCCGCATCGTCTTGCGCAGGATCTTGCCCGAGCGGGTCTTGGGCAGCGCCTGCACGACCGTCACGTCGCGGAACGTGGCGACGGCGCCGATCTGCTCGCGCACCATCGCGACCAATTCGTTGCGGAGTGTCTCCGGGTCGATCTCGACCCCGGCCTTGAGCACCACGTAGCCGCTGGGCCGCTGGCCCTTGAGTTCGTCGCGGATCCCGACCACCGCACACTCGGCCACCGCCGGGTGGCCCGCGACCACCGCCTCCATGCTGCCCGTCGAAAGCCGATGTCCGGCAACGTTGATGACGTCGTCGCTGCGGCCGAGGACGAACACGTACCCGTCCTCGTCGATGTAACCGGAGTCGCCGGTCAGGTAGTAGCCGTCGAACGTGGCGAGGTACGACCTCACGTACCGCTCCGGGTCGCGCCACAGCCCAGCCAGGGTGCCGGGGGGCAGCGGCAGTCCGATCACGATGTTGCCCTCCGTCCCGGCGGGAACCGCATTCCCCTCACCGTCGACGACCTGGACCCGGTACCCGGGCACCGGGACGGTGGGGGAGCCGGCCTTCAGCGGCATGGGTTCGAGCCCGCGCAGGTTGGAGCAGATCGCCCAGCCGGTCTCGGTCTGCCACCAGTGGTCGACGACGGGACGGTCCAGGATTCGGGTGGCCCACGCGTACGTGTCGGGGTCGAGGCGCTCGCCTGCCGCGAACAGCGTCTTCAGTGAGGAGATGTCGTACTTCTCGATCTCCTTCGCGTCCGGGTCGGCCTTGCGCACGGCGCGGATCGCGGTCGGGGCGGTGAACAGTGCCGACACGCCGTGGTCGGAGATCACCCGCCAGAATGCGCCCGCATCCGGGGTCCCGACCGGCTTGCCCTCGTAGAGCACGGACGTGGCACCGGCCAGGAGCGGCCCGTAGACGATGTACGAGTGCCCGACCACCCAGCCCACGTCGGACGCGGTCCACCACACGTCGCCCGGACCGATGTCGTAGATGTTGCGCATCGACCACGTGAGCGCGACGGCGTGCCCACCGTTGTCGCGGATCACGCCCTTCGGCTTCCCGGTCGTGCCGGACGTGTAGAGGATGTACAGCGGGTCCGTCGCGGCCACCGGAACCGGCTCCGCGGGTGCCGCATCCGCCATCAGCGCGTTCCAGTCGAACCACGCCGCGTCGCCGCCCCGGTAGTCGGCGGCCGAACCGGGGACCTGCGCCCGGTCCTTGACGATCACCGTGTGCGGAGGGGTGCCGGACAGCTCCAGCGCCTTCGCCACCATCGGCAGGTAGTCGACGGTGCGCCCCGGTTCGAGGCCGCCCGACGCCGTCACAAGGACCACCGGTCCGGCGTCGTCGATGCGGGTCGCGAGTTCCTTCGCGGCGAAACCGCCGAACACCACCGAGTGCACGGCGCCGATGCGGGCGGACGCCAGCATCGCGATCGCCGCCTCGGGGATCATCGGCATGTAGACGATCACCCGGTCACCGGCCACCACGCCCTGGTCCTTCAGGACGCCGGCGAACCGGGACACCTCGTCGAGAAGTTCTGCGTAGGTGTAAGTGCGGGACGCGCCGGGGGCCATCGCCGAGTCGTAGATCAACGCCGCCCGATCGCCGTTGCCGTCCCGGACGTGCCGGTCGAGAGCGTTGAAGCAGGTGTTCAGCGACGCGTCCGGAAACCAGCGGTACATCGGGGCGGCGGAATCGTCGAGCGCCCGCGTCGGCGGCTTCACCCACTCCACTGCCTCGGCGGCGGCGAGCCAGAAGTCCTCGGGACTGTCGGTGCTCCGGCGGTACACCTCGGCGTAGCTCTGGCCATGGTCGTCGCTCGAAGGCGTAGTCCCCGGGGAGCTCATCGATGCACGTCCTCTCGTCGTCGTGTGACCCGAAACACCCTATGCGACGTCGGGTGTCCGGGACACCGTCCGGACGGCCGGTCAGAGGCCCAGTGAACCGGCGATCATCGGCCAGGAGTTGTGCAGGTCGTCCTGCCAGTAGCCCCACGAGTGGGTGCCGGTGGGCCGGAAGTCGAACGTGGCCGGGATTCCCAGAGCGTTCAGCCTGTCGGCCAGCTGATGGGTGCACTCATTGGTACCGGCCTCGATGATGCCGCCGATGATCACCTGGTTGGCCAGGGTGCCCACATCTCCGTTGATGTCCGGGCCGTTGAGGTTCTCGTGGACGCCGGGCAGCCCGGTGGCATTGCTGATGTACAAGTCGATGCCGCGCAGCTTCTCGGCGTTGACGACGGGGTCGTTGGCCACCCAAGCGGGGTCGTCGGGCGGTCCCCACATGTTCTCGACGTCTCCGCCGCGGAAGCTGACGACGAAGGTGACGTAGTCCCGGCCCGGTTTGGTGCTCGTCTGGGCGCACCCGCTGAACGCGCCGACGGCGCGATACAGCGAGGGGGCGGCCTCGGCCAGGCTCAGGACGGATGTGCCCGACATCGACAGACCTGCGATGGCATTCTCGCCGTTCGTTCCGAGTGCGGCGTCGACGATCGGGGGGAGTTCCTCGGTGAGGAAGGTGGTCCACTTGTTCACGCCGAGGACGGGATCGGGCTTCTCCCAGTCGGTGTAGTAGCTGTACGCCCCGCCGACGGGAGTGACGACGTTGACGTTCTTGTCGGCGAAGAAGTCGACCACGTCGGTCCTCGCCTGCCAGGTTGCCGAATCCTCGCCGCCACCGGCGCCGTTGAGCAGGTACAGGGTCGGCCGGGGCACGCTCGTGTCGGCGGGGCGGATCACCTCGAGGAGAATCACTTTCTCCATCGCCGCCGAGTAGACGAACATGTTCAGTTGACGGTCGTCGATCTCCTCGGTGTGGTCGAGGACGGATCCGTCTGCCGAAGCCGGCTTGTCGGCTGGAAGGGCTCGCCATACGTCCGCCGACGCCGCTGCCACCTGACCGAACATGGCCGACGACGCAACGACGGCGACCGCCAACAGTGCCCGACAGTGTCCGATCGCGCTCATAGCCGCTCCTCGTGCTTGACTGCGGTGCCCGACAACCGTCCGGTGGTGCTCAGAACATTTCCCCTTCACGGTAACCGGCAAACATTCCCCGGGGCGGCTGAACGGACACCGGACTTCGCCGCGACGTCCGCCCTATCGTGGAAGCATGACGCTGCTCGCCGAAGACCTGCTGTTGCTGCTGCTCGACGACACTTCGGGAAAGCCCGTTGTCGACGGGACCCGGATGCCGCGTGTCCTCGCCGGTGCCGTACTTCTGGAACTGGCCCTGGGTGATGTCGTCACCCCGGCCGAACCCGGCGAGGACGTGAAGAAGGGGCGTCTCGTCGTCCGGGACGGAGCGCGGCCGCGGGATCCGCTGCTCGCCCGGGCCGTCGACCTCATCGGTACGTCCAAGCCGTTGAAGCCGGAAGCAGCCATCGAGAAGCTCGCCAAGAACCTGCGTGACGAACTCGCGAAACGCATCGTCGACGCGGGATGGGTCCGGGAGGAGAAGGGCAAGGTGCTGGGCATCTTCCCGACCACTCGCTGGCCGGAGGTCGACGGAAGCCACGAACGCGCGCTGCGGTCCGACCTGAGCGCCGCACTCCTCGACGGGGTCACCCCCACTTCGCGCACCGCCGCGCTCATCTCGCTGCTTTCCGCGGTCGACGCGGCTCCGAAGCTGTTCCCGGACGCCGATCGTCGCGCCGTGAAGAAACGGGCGAAGGAGATCGCCGAAGGGGACTGGGCGGGCGAGGCCGTGCGCAACTCGGTCGAGGCCGTCAACGCCGCAATCATCGTCGCCGCCACCGTGCCCGCCATCGTCGCGGGGAGTGGTTAGGCGGCAAGCTCTTCTTCGGGGTCTTGTGGAGCGCAAGGGATTTCGCTAGGGTAGAACACATGTTCGATACGGGGGTATTCGATCGGG
This sequence comes from Rhodococcus sp. NPDC127593, assembly GCF_042671975.1. Classification (NCBI taxonomy): domain Bacteria; kingdom Bacillati; phylum Actinomycetota; class Actinomycetes; order Mycobacteriales; family Nocardiaceae; genus Rhodococcus; species Rhodococcus sp. NPDC127593. Next base: position 15,912 of record NZ_JBHXWI010000057.1, read on the forward strand.
GCGTTCGTGAGATGGTCTGCTGTCTCGTCGACGGGGAATCCGATGTGGGTCTGGTCGAGTTGATGACCGACCTGCATCGCAGTGAATCGGCGGTGGCCGAACGGAAGCTGGCGGTGATCGCCGAGCTCTTCGTGCGCCGCACCGCCGAGGTCGAGTCCGACGGGGCCTGGACGTCGACCGCACACGAAGTGGTGGAGGCCGAGATCGGTGCCGCCCTCACCATGGGGCGAGCGGCGGCGGGTCGCCTGATCGGCCTGGGTATGTCGCTGCGCACCCGGTTGCACGCCACGCGCGCGGCGATGGCGCGCGGCGATCTCGACATGTACCGGGTGCGCCTGATCGAGGACTCGACGGCAAACGTCGGCGACGACCGGATCGGCGAGGTCGAACATCAACTCCTCGAACAGGTCCTGGCCCCACCGCGATCCGGTGGAACCGGGTTGACCGGCCGTAGGCTCACGAACGCCGCCAACCGCATCATCGCGAGACTCGACCCGGCAGGGGTACGGGCCAAGCGGGAGAAGGCGCAGGCGGACAGGTTCGTCGGAGTCAGCGCGGCAGGGGACGGCATGTGCCGAATCCTCGGATCCGTTCCCGCGGTGCAGGGTCGTGCATTCGACGCGCGACTGCGCGAACTGGCAAACACCGTGTGCCCGAAAGACCTTCGAACGTACGAACAGAGGCGCGCCGACGGATTGTCCGCGCTCATCGACGGGGCCGGGTTCGTGCAGTGTGAATGCGGGCGCGTCGATTGCGGCCAGGACTCCCGCATCGCGACGACGGCGCGCAAGCCCCTCGTGCACCTGATCATGCTCGACTCCACACTCGGCGGCGGTGACGAACCGGCCTACCTCGACGGCTACGGAATCGTCGACGCGGCGCACGCACGCGACATCGCGGCCGATGCGGATGTCGAACCGGTGCGGGCACCGAAGTCTGTCACCCCGACCACGTACCGTCCCGGCGTCGTGCTCGACACCTGGATGCGGGTGCTGGCCGGCGGGTGCGAATGGCTGCACTGCGATGTGGCGGCCTGGAACACGGACCTCGATCACCATCGGCCGTTCGACCACGCCGATCCCGCGGCCGGAGGTCCGACGGTGGCCGGGAACATGACCGCCTACTGTCGAAATCATCATCGGCTCAAGCATTCCGGACACTGGGCGGTGACCGCCGGCGGTGGAATCGAGTTGGTCGCGCCCACCGGCCACCGATACCGTCCGCGGTCGTCGGGGTTCCTGGGTGCCGGGCGAGACGGTGCGGCCGGGCGAGACGATGTCGCGACCGCCGACCCCGCAACCCGCCGTCGCACTCGTGCGCAGAACATCGCCGCCCGGATCCGGGCGGAGCGCCGCCGACGGCAGGCGCACCTCGATGCGGTGCGGCACCGGCCGCCCGGCGCACGCGCACCCGACTCTCACGCACCCGGCGCTCACGCACTCGACGAACCCGCGCCGTTCTGACCGGCGGCGTCTCCGGGCTCACCGCCTGCGCGCCGAAAAGGGTTACCGTGGAATATAGGTGGTTAGCAAGAGTAAAGAACTGTCAATGTGATTGCTACGGTTCGGACTCGGTTCGCCACCTCGCAACTGACCATGTGCGCGGAAAGAAGAGCGCCAGCGACAGCCGGAGGAACACATGTGCGGAATCGCCGGATGGATCTCGTTCGAACGCGATCTACGCGTCGAACAGTCCACCGTGGATGCCATGGCCGAGACGATGAACTGCCGGGGGCCGGACGATCGCGGTACGTGGGTCGTCGAACACGCCGCGCTCGGGCATCGAAGACTCGCGATCATCGATCTGCCGGGTGGGCATCAGCCGATGAGTGTGAACACCCCCGGCGGGACCGTTGCGATGGTCTACTCCGGTGAGGTGTACAACTTCGGGGAACTCCGCGAGGAGCTGTACGGGCGCGGTCACCGGTTCGCCACGGACTCCGACACCGAGGTGGTGCTCCACGGATACCTGGAGTGGGGAGAGGCCGTCGCGGAGCGGCTCAACGGCATGTATGCCTTCGCGATCTGGGATTCGCGGACCGACACACTCGTGATGATCCGCGACCGGATGGGCATCAAACCGTTCTACTACTACGAGACCCGAGACGGCGTCCTGTTCGGTTCGGAACCGAAAGCGATCCTTGCCAATCCGATTGCCGAGTCGACCGTCACGATGGACGGGATCCGGGAGTTGTTCGCGTTCGTGAAAACACCGGGACACGCCGTGTGGGACGGCATGCGCGAGGTGGAACCGGGCACGGTGGTCACCGTCTCACGCACCGGAGTGCGGACGCACCGCTACTGGACCCTGGAGACCCGTCCGCACACCGACGACCGGGACACCTCCGTCGCGCACGTCCGCGAACTCCTCGACGACATCGTGCGCAGGCAACTGGTCGCCGACGTGCCGCGCTGCACCCTGCTGTCCGGTGGTCTCGACTCGTCCGCGATGACCGGTATCGCCGCCGAGCAGCTCGCCGAGGTGGGCGAGACGGTCCGCACGTTCGCCGTCGACTTCGTCGGTCAGACCGAACATTTCGTCGCGGACGAACTGCGGGGTACCCCGGACACTCCGTATGTGCACGACGTGGCCCGGCGATCCGGGACCGCGCACCAGGACATCGTCCTCGATTCCGACGCACTGGCGGACCCCGCCGTGCGCGCGAAGGTCATCCGGGCACGCGACATCCCCATGGGTCTCGGTGACATGGACGCGTCGCTGTATCTGCTGTTCAAGGCGATCCGTCAGCACTCCACGGTGGCCCTGTCCGGTGAGTCGGCCGACGAGGTGTTCGGCGGGTACAAGCAGTTCTTCGACCCGAAGGCGCAGCAGGCGAACACGTTCCCGTGGCTGGTGCAGTTCGCCGAGCATTTCGGGGACGAGAGCAACATCTTCACCCCGGACGTGACGGCGGGGCTGAGCATGGACGACTACGTGCAGGACTCGTACGACGCGGCGGTGTCCGGGATCGACCGGCTGGACGGCGAAAACGACTTCGAATGGCGGATGCGCAAGATCTGCTACCTGCATCTGACGCGTTTCGTCCGGGTCCTGCTCGACCGCAAGGACCGCGCGAGCATGGCCGTCGGACTCGAGGTCCGGGTGCCGTTCTGTGATCACCGGCTGGTCGAGTACGTCTACAACACGCCGTGGTCGCTGAAGACGTTCGACGGCAGGGAGAAATCGTTGCTGCGGGCGGCGACCAGGGATGTGCTGCCGCAGTCGGTGATCGACCGGGTCAAGTCTCCGTACCCGTCAACCCAGGACCCGAAGTATGCGGTCGCGTTGCAGCAGCACGGCAAGGAACTGCTCAGCGACCCCTCGCACCCGGTGTTCGGCCTGGTCAGTGCGGACTGGCTGTCCCGGGCGGTGTCCGTCGACACCCGGCAGATCAGTCAGGTGTCGCGTCGCGGACTCGAGCGGACGCTCGACCTCGCGTTGTGGATGGACATGTACAACCCGACCATCAAACTGTCCTAGCCGACGCCCTAGCCCAGCCCGAGGTTCCGGTAGCGGGCGAGCCGGGCCGCGAAGCGTTCGCTCTCGGGAACCCCGGTCAGCGCGCGGAGTTCCCGGGAGATGGCCTCGCCGACCCGCTTGGAGAAGTCGACGGCCTCGTCGGCGGCGTCCGGATGTTCGGGGATGATGGCGTCGATGACGCCATTGCGCAACAGGTCGAGCGAACGGATGCCCTGGGCGGCCGCCATCTCGGGGGCGTGCGAGGTGTCGCGGTGGACGATCGCGCTGGCGCCTTCGGGAGGAAGCGGGGCCAGCCACCCGTTCTGCGCGGCGAGCACCCGGTCGGCGGGGAGGAAGGCGAGCGCCCCGCCGCCCGTGCCCTGACCGAGCAGAACGGACACGGTCGGCGTCTTCAGCGTCACGAGATCGGAGATGCAGCGTGCGATCTCGGGGGCCAGCCCGCGTTCCTCCGCCTCCTGCGACAGCGCTGCACCGAGGGTGTCGATCACCAGGACCAGGGGGATCTGCAATTCCTCGGCCAAGCGCATGCCGCGGCGTGCCTCGCGGAGGGCGGCGGGCCCCATCGTGTTCAGCGCCGACTGTCCGGCGCGGTCCTGGCCCAGCAACACGCACGGCGCGCCGCGGAAACGGGCCAGCGACAGCAGCACCGTCCCCTCGGTCTCACCCTGGCCGGTGCCGCTGAGGGGCACCTGCTCGGTGGCCGCGTGCCGCAGCAGGTGGCGGATGCCCGGCCGGTCGGCGCGCCGCGACAGCATCACCGACTGCCACGCGGGCACGTCGGGGATGTCGACGGCCGGCGCCGGTTCGGTGACGGCGGCCGACGTCGGCGCATCGATCAGCACCCGCAACGCCCGATGCACGAGCCGGCGCAGGCGGGTGGCGGGGACGACGCCGTCGATGACGCCGTTGCGGTACAAATTCTCGGACGTCTGCACGCCCTCGGGGAACTTCTCGCCGTACAGGGCCTCGTACACGCGGGGCCCGAGGAACCCCACGAGTGCACCGGGTTCGGCCACCGTGATGTGCCCGAGCGAACCCCAGGACGCGAAGACGCCGCCGGTGGTCGGGTTCCGCAGATACACCAGGTAGGGGAGGTGGGCGGCCTTGTGGGTGGCGACGGCCGCCGCGATCTTCACCATCTGCACGAAGGCGACGGTGCCCTCCTGCATGCGCGTGCCCCCCGACGTGGGCGAGGCGAGCAGGGGGAGACCCTCACGGGTGGCGCGTTCGATGGCGGAGACGATCCGCTCGGCGGCGGCCACGCCGATCGAACCGGCCAGGAACGCGAACTCGCACGCGATCACCGCGACCGGGCGCCCGCGGACGGTGCCGACGCCGGTGATCACCGATTCGTCTACCCCCGACTTCTCGGCGGCCCTCTGCAGGTCGGCGCGATACTTCTCGTTCGGCCGCGCATCGACTGGCGCGGTGTCCCAGGAGACGAAGCTGCCTGCGTCCAGTACCAACTCGAGCACGTAGTGGGCGGAGATCTTGGCGGCCATGGCCCTGAGAGTAGCGGTCGCGCCGGGGCGGCAGATGTCTGCTACGGCGGGTGACGGTCGCCTGTGCGGCCGGAACACGGCAAACAGCGCCGGGACCGCTTCCACGGTGTCTAGAGTCAGATGGGTTGACGCAGGCCGGGTACGAGAACGACGACACTTTCCCCGAGTGGAGCAGTCATATGGACCTCAACACCATCACCGATGTCGTTCGGCGCCCACCCGACCGGCCGGGAGCGCAGTGGCGGGAAGGCGACGCCTGGCTGGCCGGCGGAACGTGGCTGTTCTCCGATCAGCAGCCCGACCTGCGCCGTCTCGTCGATCTCACGACGCTCGGCTGGGACACCCTGGTGCCGAGCGACGCCGGCCTCGAGATCGGAGCGACGTGCACCATCCGTGAGTTGTATGCGCTTGCGCCGCCGGACGACTGGAGAGCCGCCTCATTGTTCGGAACGAGCTGTGAGGCGTTCCTGGCATCGTTCAAGATCTGGAATTCGGCGACGGTGGGCGGCAACATCTGCATGTCGTTGCCCGCCGGCCCGATGATCACGATGACGGTCGCGCTCGAGGCGACGTACACACTGTGGGCAGCCGACGGGTCCGAGCGGATCGTCGACGCCGCCGACTTCGTGACGGGCAACCACGAGAACGTGCTCGCCCCGGGTGAGATCCTGCGGCGCATCGACATCCCGGTCAGCGCCCTGCGCAAGCGTCACGCGCACCGCCGCTTCACGCTGACGCACCTGGGCCGTTCCACCCTGTTCATGATCGGCACCCGGTCGCCCGACAGCGACGACCTCCTGCTCACGATCACGGCGGGCACGACGCGTCCGATCCGTTTCGCGTTCGACGCCGTGCCCGACGCCGACACGCTGCAGCAGCGCATCGACGCGCTGCCCGAGGACGTGTGGTTCGACGACCCCAACGGCACCCCCGACCACCGTCGCCACCTGGCGAAGCACTTCGCCGAGGAGATCCGGACCGAGCTCGCGGGAGGAGACCGCTGATGGCGTACACCGTGAACGGCAGGACGTTCGACGCGGAGCCGAATCCCGGCCAGTGCCTGCGCACGTTCGTGCGCTCGCTCGGTCATCGCGGTGTCAAGAAGGGTTGCGATGCAGGCGATTGCGGAGCCTGCACCGTGTGGCTCGACGGCGATCCCGTGCACAGTTGCATCACGCCCGCGTTCCGCGCCGAGGGGCGGGAGGTGACCACGATCGAGGGCCTCGGTTCGCCGGAGGACCTGCATCCGCTGCAGCGGCAGTTCCGGGAGGCACCCGGGTTCCAGTGCGGCTTCTGCACCGCCGGGATGATCATGACCTCGGCGACGTTCACGGACGCGCAGAAGGAAGACCTGCCGCGCGCGCTGAAGGGCAATCTCTGCCGCTGCACCGGCTATCGGGCCATCGAGGATGCCGTCAACGGTGTCGCCGCGGTGGAGGTCGCCGAGCCGGGTCGCGCGGTCGGCACCAGCGTCGGGGCACCCGCGGCCACCGATGTGGTCACCGGCCGCGCCGAGTTCACGATGGACACCGAGATCGAGGGCATGCTGCATCTCAAGGTGCTGCATTCCCCGCACGCCCACGCCCGCGTCGTCTCGATCGACAAGACGGCGGCTCTCGCCGTACCCGGCGTGCACCGCGTGTACACGTGGGAGGACGTGCCCCGGAAGCGGTTCACGACCGCGATCCACACCGATCACCTCGTCGACCCCGACGACACGTACATCCTCGACGACACGGTCCGCTTCGCCGGCCAGCGGGTGGTCGCGGTGCTGGCGGACACGGTCGGCGCCGCGGAGGAGGGTTGTCGCCAGGTGGTCGTCGAATACGACGTGTTGCCTGCGGTGTTCGACCCTGAGGAGGCGATGGCCGACGGCGCACCGCAGCTGCACGGCTCGGACGACCCGTTCGTCCGCGATCCCGTGCACAACATCCTGCTCGAACTCCACGGGGAGGTGGGCGACGTCGAGGCAGGGTTCGCCGAAGCCGACGTGATCCACGAGGGCACGTACTTCTCACCGCGCGTGCAGCACGCGCACCTCGAGACGCACGGGTCGATCGCCTGGATGGAGGACGATCGCCTGCACGTGCGCACGAGTTCGCAGTCGCCGTCCATCGCCAAGGTCAAGCTGGCTCACCTGTTCGACCTGCGCCCCGACCAGTTGCGGGTGTTCTGCAAGCGCGTCGGGGGCGGTTTCGGTGGCAAGCAGGAGGTGATCTCGGAGGATCTGGTCGCGCTCGCCACCCTCGACACGGGCCGGCCCGTCTGCTTCGAGTTCACCCGGGAAGAAGAGTTCACGACGGCGTCGCCGCGGCACCCGATGAAGCTGACGATCAAGCTCGGCGCCCGCGCCGACGGCACGCTCACGGCGTTCCAGGTGCGCAACGTGTCGAACACCGGCGCGTACGGCAACCACGGCGGCGAGACATTGTTCGCCGCAGGTGCCGCCATCTCGATCTACCGGTGTCTGAACAAGAAGTTCGATGCGTACTCCGTCTACACGAACAGCGTGCCCAGCGGAGCGCTGCGCGGGTACGGCATGACGCAGCCCGCCTTCGCGGTCGAGTCCGCCATGCACGAGCTGGCGGTCGCACTCGACATCGACCCGCTCGAGTTGCGGCGCCGCAACATCGTCCGCCCCGGCGACTCACTCGTCGCGATCGAAGACGGTCCCGACGACGTCGTGTTCGCGGAGGACGGGCTCGGGCAGTGCATCGATCTGGTCGACGCCGCACTGGGGCGGACCGGGAACGGGCAGGTGCTGGGCGACGACTGGCTCGTCGGCGAGGGCACCGCGAGTTCGCTGCACGAGACCGCGCCCCCGACCGAACACATCTCGGAGGCGTGGGCGACGCTCGGCGACGACAGCATGTACGAACTCGCCGTCGGCACCGTCGAATTCGGTGAGGGGACGTCGACCGCGCACGTGCAGATCGCGGCCACCCATCTCGGCACCACGCCATCGCGGGTGCGTCTCGTGCAGTCCGACACCGACCGGACAGGCTTCGACACGGGGGCGTTCGCCAGCGCGGGCCTCTTCGTTGCAGGCAACGCCGTGTCGCGGGCGTCGGAGGCGCTGCGCGATCGCATCCTGGCGTTCGCCGCCGCGCACACCGGGGTCGACGTCGCGTCCTGCTCGATGGACGACGACGGGGTGCTCTGCGACGGCACGCGCGTGCCGCTGACCGAACTCCTCGACGCCGCCCGCCGCCGCGGCATCCGGTTCACCGAGGCGCGCAAGGCATACGGGTCGCCGCGCAGCGTCGTCTCCAACACCCACGGTTTCCGCATCGCCGTCCACCGGGTGTCGGGCGAGATCCGCATCCTCTACAGCGTCCATGCCACGGACGCCGGGGTGATCATCAACCCGGTGCAGGTCCGCGGCCAGATCGAGGGCGGCGTCGCCCAGGGCATCGGATTCGCGTTGACCGAGAACTTCCAGGTCGACGACAACGGTGTGATGATCAACCCCAATCTGCGCAACTACCGCATCCCCACCTACGCCGACATTCCCCGTACCGAAGTGCTGCTGGTCGATTCGACGGACTCCGTCGGACCGATGCGCGCGAAGGGAATGGCGGAGTGCTGCATCAACCCGGTGGCGCCTGCGCTGGCCAATGCGCTGGAAAACGCGACGGGTGTGCGTTTCCGCGCGTTGCCGCTCACCCCCGAGCGGATCTACAGCCGAATCGGCGAGAACCGATCGGTTCCGACGACCTGAGCCGTGAGGAGAGGGCGATGGACACCGAGAAGTCCACCGAGAAGTCCACTGGCAACGCCGCGACGGTCATCATCGGCCAGAAGGTGCGCGCCGGCTCGGAGGAGGCCTTCGAGGCCTGGCAAAAGGACATGAACACCGCCGCGTCCCACTACCCGGGGTTCCTGGGCGCCGAGATCTCGCCGCCCACCGCCGTGCAACCCGACTGGGTCGTGGTCTACCGCTTCGATTCCGTCGCCCACGTGCAGGCCTGGATCAACAGCGTCACCCGGCAGCACCGCCTGGACGAGGGGCAGCAATACTTCGACGGCCCCGCCACCCAGCAGGTCATCAGCGGGGGCACTCGCGAGTCCGATCCGCTCGTGACGGTCGTCGTGACGCACCGTGTCGGTCCGGAGCACGTCGACGACTTCCTCGCGTGGCAGGATCGACTGCGATTGGAAGAGAGCAAGTTCGACGGCTTCCGCGGGAGCGAACTCTTCCGGCCCATCGAGGGAGTCCAGGACGAGTGGACCGCGCTGTACCGCTACGACAACGCCGCCGACCTCGACAGGTGGCTCACCTCGGCGAAGCGTCAGGAACTCCTCGCCGAGGGGGAGAAGTTCCACGACTTCGAATTGCGCACCATCGACAACTCCTTCGGGAGCTGGTTCGCGTTCGACGAGAACGGCAACGAGGCGCCGCCGCCGTCCGAAACCAAGACGTCGATCGCGGTGTGGGTCGGTCTCTATCCCACCGTCGTGATACTCACCCTCGCGTTGTCGCCGCTGAAGATGCCGCTGTGGCTCGGTCTGCTCATCGGAAACCTGCTGTCCAGCTTCATCATGAGCTTCGTGACGATGCCGTACTACGTGAACCGTGTGCTGGGGCGCTGGCTGCGGCCGCCCCCGGACGTTCCGGTAGCGACAACGAACCGTCGCGGGATCGCGATCGTCGCCGGGGTTATGGTGTTCTGGGTCATCGTCTTCTACCTGGTGACCCGCCAGTTCTGGACCCTCCCCTGAGAAGAAAGAAATGGGTGCTTCATGTCAGCCTCGGAGATCCGCGTGAGCCGAACGATCGATGCGCCCGTCGGCGCGGTCTGGGCGGTCATCACCGACCTGGACAACGCAGAGTCGGTGCTGAGCGGTGTGGAGAAGCTCGAGAGGCTGGACTCAACGAAATACGAAGTCGGCACGCGGTGGCGTGAGACGCGGGTGCTGTTCGGCAAGTCGTCGACCGAGGAAATGTGGGTCACGGAGATCGACCCGGAGAAGCGCACCGTGGTGAAGGCGTCGTCCCACGGCGCGGACTACACGACGGTGTTCACCCTCGAGCCTGCTGGTGACCGCACCACCCTGACCTTCCACTTCTCGGCGGAAGCAACTGGGCTCGGCGCATTTTCGAAGTTCATGATGAAAGTGTTCGGCTCCTTCGCGCTGAAGGCCACCACCAAGGCGATCCGGCGCGATCTCGACGACATCGCCGACGCCGCCGAGAAGCGGGCCGGCTGACCCACTCCGTCTACCGCCCACCGAGAGGCACGGACCCTTGCGCTGCGGGGAGCGCGGGGAGGGTGCCCAACGGCAGCGGCACCAGCGTGGTGGATTGCGGTTCGGCGCGGCCCAGCCCGAACTTGCGCACCTCGGTGCCGCCCGGCCCGGAGCCGCTGACGAGCAGGTCGGCGCCGGTGGTGGTGCTGGTGGTGGCCACCTGCACGCCCGAGCCAGGAGTGCCGCCGGTGAACGGTGCGAACGACGCGATCTGAGTGAAGACGACGTCGCCGGAGTGGTGGTTCGGGCTCTCCAGATACATGCCCGGTTCACCGTCGAGGCGTGACCCACTCGACCACACGCGAACACTGCCGTCGCCGCCCAGCATGCCGGTGACGATGCTCTTCGCTCCGCCTTCGGCGCCGGCCACCCACCCCGTCGAGAGTGAGACACCGCCGAGGTAGCTCTCGTCGAAGGCCAGGAACTCCGACGTCGTCCTCGGTCCGTCGGTGTGGCCGGCGTGCTCGTCCGCGGTGCCGTCGGCGGTCGCGGCGGCGGTCGGCTCGAACAGGTCGTAGCGGAACGTCTTCACGCGAGGCGCTTCTCCCGGCCCCGGGGCGGTGACGATGCCGGCCCGGCCCGAGGCCGCGTCGACCAAGCCCGTCGCGATGGTGACCCCGGCCTGCGACCCGGGGTAGGGGGTGAAGCTCGAGAAGACCTCGGGTGCCCCGCCCTTCCCGGTGGGCAGGGTGGACGAGAACACCTTCACCTGCGATTCGGTGCCGGGGCCCGTGCCGACGATGATGTTGTCGGCCAGCGCGTTTCCGTCGATGTCCGCACCCGCGACGTTGACGCCCCCGCGGAAGCCGCCGTCGAACGGGGCGAACCGGGTCAGCTCGGCGGTGAACGGGCCGGAGCCGACATCGTTGCCGTCGTACGCGACGACCTCCGGTGCCACGCCCGCACCGGTCCCGGCGACGAGGTCGAGGATCATGTCGCCGTTGACGTCGGCCATCGCCACCGTCGGGGTGCCCTCGAACGACGGGAACGGTGTGACCGCGGCGATCACCTTGTCGCCGTTGCCGTCGTGGACCTGCACGGTCGCGGGGGTGCCCGCCGAACCCGGCACCGCCACCGCGTACGTCGACACCTCGGGGATGACGTTGACGGTGGCCATCAGTCCGTTGTCCTCGTGGTTGAGGCGATGGCAGTGGATCACGAAAGTGCCCGTGTACTCCGTGAATTTCGTGCGCAGCGTCACCGATGCGGGCACGAGCGGGTTCTCGTTCGCGTCGGTGACGGGCGCCGGCACATTCACGTTGTCCTCACCCCACGGTTGCACCCCGGTCCGGGTGCCGGCGATCGGATCGACGATCTCCATCACCTGGAAGTCGTTGACGTGGATGTGCATCGGATGCTCGTCGTTGTTGAGGTTCGTGATCGACCATTCCTCGACCGAGTTGAGACGTGGCTGGATCAGCGGGATGTTCGGGAACGTGTTGTCGTCGAACTCGTAGGTGAAGGCCTTCGGATCGCTGTTGCTGGCCTTCTCGTTGCCGAACCCGCCCGAGACCGTGAGAGTGCGCTTCACGTCGGGGGTCATTACCGACGTGTCCACGAAAGACGTGTACGCGTCGAGGTTCTGACCGGGCTCGAACGGCGTGGTCAGCCCGTCACCGCTGTCGGGTGTGACGTGCAGGAGGGTCTGGGTGGGGAAGGTGAAGAAGCCGTCGGCGTAGCTGATGACCGACGGGTCGACGGTCACCGTGCCCAGCTCGGCCGGCGGATTGTCGGTGCCGTTGTTCGTATAGAGCACGCCGGGGTTGGTGACGGGTTTCGCCCCTTCCAGCGGTGGCATGTCGAGCACCAGATCGCCGGTGTCCGGCATCGTCACGGCGATCGCGTACCGCGACCCCGGCGGGATGACGAGCCGGGTGCCGTCACCGGCGACGGGCAGCTGCACCCGGGTGAAGGGGTTTCCGTCCTGGCCGACGACGGAGAACTTCGGGTGGTTGCCCGTCGCGGTCTCGGTGAGTCTGAGCGGCATGTACGCGAAATCGCTGATGTTCGCCAGCGACCAGATCTCCGTCTGGCCCGGCTTCAGTTTCAGCTCCGGCTGGAACTGCCCGTTGATCGTGTATTGCACATCGCGTTCGTTGTCCGGCAGCGACGGGTCGGCGGGGACATTCGTCGAATCACTGCTGAAACTCTGGAGATTGCCCGGCACGAACTGGTTCTGCCCGCGATGATTCGCCGGCGACAGCGGCCCGGAATACCAATTGGTGAAGTACTGGGAGCCCTCCGTGGTCTCCGCGAAGTTCACGGGCGCGAGGCTCGGCTCGTACGTTCCGTCGGCGAGCTGTGTCCCCTCCGGCGGCTTCAGCGTGCTCACGAACTGTGGCCAGTTCGGGTCGTTCAGCTGGTGGCCGTTGCCTTTACGGTCGAATACGAAGTTGTACTGCAGCGCCATGTCGCGGATGGGAACGTCGTTCTGCGTCACCAGGGGAAGGTTGCCGTCGGGCCTGCCGATCTCCAGCAGTCCCGCGAGCCCCGCGTACGTCTGCTGCGCGGTCATCGTGTGACGGTGGCTGTGGTACCAGTACAGGCCGTTCGGCATGTCCTTCGGCACCGCGTAGTCGTAGACGTTGCCCATCCCGGCGGGGATGTCGAGCAGCACGTTGTCGGCGTTGCCGTCCGGGCTCACGTGCAAACCGTGGGTGTGCAGGTTCAGCGGCGCCGATTCGAGGGCCGGGGGATAGATCGGGACCTCCCCGCCCGCCGGCGTGAACGCGGGGTCGTAGAAGTCCTCGATCGTGAGGTTCCGGAGATCGTTGTCGTAGTGGATGATCAGGCGCTCACCCGGATCGACGCGCAACGTCGGTGCCGGATAGAGGTCGCCGCCGGTGGTCGAACCGTCTGAACTCGTGCCCTGCATAATTTCGTAACCGAAGACCAGGAAGTTGGACACCGGTTCCGAGACGGTATCGAGGTCGACCGTGCCCTGATGGGCCGACAGTCGAACTTCGAGCACCCCGTTCTCGCTCGACAGCTTGACCGGCTCCTTGTAGGCGACCGGGGTGCCGTCGGGTCCGGCGTTGCCACCGCCCGCAGTGGTCGGCTCGTCGGACGTGCATGCCGTCAGCATCAACGTCATGGACGCGACCACGGCGACGGCGATGGCGACGATCGGCTTCCTGCGACGGACGACCATGGGTGTTCCCCGTTCCGCGACGGCAGCTGAGCAGCATCGATCGACGATTCGAAGACTACACAGGGAACTTGGTCGTGCGCTGGGAATTCTCTACCTCCCGAGCGCCTCCTTCCACGACACGACCTTGCCGATCCGCAGGATCGAGCGCTGGTAGATCTTCGCGGCCAGCACGCTGAGCGCGGCGGTCACTGCGAGCATGAGGGCGATCGTGACGACCACCTGGACCGGGGACGCCACGCCGGCGGCGATGCGCAGCGGCATCAGGATCGCCGAGAACGGCGGAATCCAGCTGAGGACGTTGCTCAGGGTGCCGTCCGGGTTGCTCACCGAGGAGAAGGCGCTGAAGAACATGATGACGATCAGCACCATCAGCGGTGACGCGGTGGCGTTGACGTCCTCCTGTCGCGACACCATCGACCCGGCCGCGGCGTAGAGGACGGCGAAGAACGCGAATCCGAGCACGAACCAGCCGAGCGTTCCGGCCAGCACCCCGATCGCCGTCCCGGTCACGGTGAGCACGCCCGTCGCGAGTCCGGCGGCGACACCCGCCACACCGTAGGCGGTCAACTGGACGAGACCGACCGCGCCGATGCCGATCACCTTGCCCCAGAGCAGCTGCAGCGGACGGAGGGTCGAGAGGAGCAGTTCCACGACGCGGCTCGACTTCTCCTCGACGACACCCATCGCCACGTACATGCCGAACATCATGATCTGCATGTACAGCAGGACGACCACGGCGATGGAGAGGGCCACGCGCTGGCCCTTCTCCGGGTCGGGCGGATCGAGTGCGTCGACGGTGACGGCCGCCCGGCCGGTCGCTTCGGCGAGTTGCGCGGCGTCCACGCCCTGTGCGGCGAGCGCGCCGGCCTGAGCCTGCTGCACCACGGCGGCGTCGATCACGGTGCGAAGCCCGGAGCCGATCTCGGATTCGGTGACGGCCGTGACGGATCCGTCGGTGCCGGGAATCAGGGCGACGTCGAGGTCGCCGTTCCCCACGTCGTCCCGCGCGGCCTGTTCGTCCGTGGTCGGGACGACGTCGACCGGCGTCCCGACCACGTCACCGGTGGCGACGAGGGCGGGCGCGAGCGACTGGTCGCCGACGAGTCCGATGGTGGGGCGTTCGTCGTCGCCGCCCGAGAACAGCGAATACGCGACGATGCCGCCCACGATGGCCAGCAGGATGATCACGTTGCTGATGACGAAGCTCTTCTTCGCCACCTGTGTCAGGAATTCGCGGCGGGCCACGAGGCCGATCGCGCGGGCAGGGCTCAGTGGGGCACTCATGCCGTGACCACCTCTCGGAACAGATCGGTCAGGGTGGGCCGGTGCAGCGAGAATTCGTGCACCGGTCCCGTCTTCAGGGCGGTGTGCAGGATCAGCTGGTCGTCCACGTGGGCGTCGAGCGACAACAGGGTCCGGCCGTCGAGGTGACTGATCGTGGTGACGCCGTCGAGGTGATGGGCCCACCCGACCGGCGCCTCCGGCGCGTGGACTTCGAGCTGGGCGTTCCCGCCGCCGCGGAGTTCGTCGACGGTGCCGACGGCACGCATCCGGCCGTGGCTGATGATGCCGACACGATGGCACAGACGCTGGACGAGTTCGAGCTGATGGCTCGAGAAGATCACCGGTACTCCGGTATTCGCCTTCTCCACGAGCACATCGCTCATGACGTCGACCGCGACGGGGTCGAGGCCGGAGAAGGGTTCGTCGAGAACCAGCACAGCGGGATCGTGGACGAGCGCAGCGGCCAGCTGGACGCGTTGCTGATTGCCGAGCGAGAGGGCGTCGACGGTGTCGCCGACACGGTCCGCGATACCGAGGCGTTCGGTCCAGCGGGCCACCGCCTCCCGCGCCGCCGAGCGGGAAATGCCGTGCAGCTCGGCGAGGTATTCGAGTTGCTTGCCCACCTTCATCTTCGGGTACAGTCCGCGTTCCTCCGGCATGTACCCGATGGTGCGCCGCACGTCCAGGTCCACCGGCTTGCCGCCGAGCCGGACCTCGCCGGAATCGGCGGACAGGACGCCCAGCGCGATGCGCATGGTGGTGGTCTTGCCGGCGCCGTTGCTACCGACGAAACCGAAGATCTCACCGGGGCGGACCTCGAAGGACAGATCGTCGAGTGCGACGACCTCGCCGTACCGTTTGGAGATGCCGTCGATCGTGAGAGTGTGAGACATGGGTCCTTCCCGTTCTGGAGGGCGGATGTTTCTACGAGGCGAGGTCGTCGGGATCGGGGTCGGGTTGTGTCCAGCCGAGGATCATGGCGGGCGTGCAGCCCCCGATCATCAGCGCGGTGACGACGAGCAGCCCGGCGGCGTACGGCAGGTTGCCGTGATCGACGTCCAGCGCGCCGACGAAGATCAGGTACAGCGCGGGAACGAGCGTCAGTAGCTGGGTGACCGTCAGCCCAATCGACCGGGCACTGTTGCGCTGCTGGATCTCCCACTCGTCGAGGGCGTCGCGCGGAGCGTCCCCCTGCCGCCCGGACACGATCTGGAGCATCGTCCACAGCGGGAAGAAAAACAGGCACGCGGGCAGCCACAGCAGCGGCCCGACGACCATGTCGAAATGGCACACGATGCCGACGGCGGTCATGAACACGAACGTCACCGCGAGGGCGACCACCAGGATTCGCCTGCGGCTGCGCGTCCGCCACCTCGGTAGCCAGGTGCGGTAACGGCTTTCGTTCTGGAGGAATCTGCGCGTCCGGAACCCCTGGTACCGCTCGATCAGAGTGGTCTCAGACATGGGAACTCTCCCCGCTTCCTGTCGTGGACGGCGGTCGGTCGGTGCGATACAGCTCGGTGGACAGGGGTCCGAACTCGGTGCGGGAGAAGATGGCCTCCACCGGCAGTTCGAACACCCACGAGATACGGAACGCCAGGTCGAGGCTCGGGTAGTGGTCGCCCCGTTCGAGCGCGCCGACGGTCTGGGGATTGACGTCGACGAGTCCCGCCAGCTGAGCCCGGCTCATCCCACGCTCGGCGCGAAGGACGCCGATGCGGTTGTAGATGGGGAGGGCGTCCCCACGCCGTACTGGGCTCATGCAACAAAGTGTTGTGAAAACCCAACAGTTTGTCAACCGCATACAACCGGCGACGGGCGCCAAAATGACAGGTTGACCCTGGGAAATTGCGTGGCAGAGTGGAGGCGATTCGCGCGGGACGGCAGGAAAGGACAGGATTACAGACGTGACCTACACCATCGCTGAGCCCTGTGTCGACGTTCTGGACAAGGCATGCATCGAAGAATGTCCTGTCGACTGCATCTACGAGGGCGGTCGGATGCTCTACATCCACCCCGACGAATGCGTCGACTGCGGCGCCTGTGAGCCGGTCTGCCCCGTCGAGGCGATCTTCTACGAGGACGACGTCCCGGACCAGTGGGTGGAGTACACCAAGGCGAACGCCGACTTCTTCGACGACCTCGGTTCCCCCGGCGGCGCGGCGAAGCTGGGGAAGGTCGACTACGACCCGCCGTTCGTCAAGGCGTTGCCGCCCATGGCCGAAGGCGACTGACTACTCCTCGGACAGCCGGCCGTCGTCCATCCGCCACCGGCGCGTGCTGCGCGTCGAATCCAGCATCCGCCGGTCGTGGGTGACGAGCAGCAGCGTGCCGTCGAAGTTCTCCATCGCCTGCTCGAGCTGTTCGATCGCGGGAAGGTCGAGGTGGTTGGTGGGCTCGTCGAGCACCAGCAGGTTGACGCCCCGCGCCTGCAACAGTGCCAGGGCGGCGCGGGTGCGTTCGCCGGGTGACAGCGAGGCCGCCGGCCGCAGCACGTGGTGGCCCTTGAGCCCGAACTTCGCGAGCAGTGTCCGCACGTCGGCGTCCGGCCAGTCCGGGACCTGCGCCGCGAATGCGTCGGCCACCTTCTCGCCGCCCTCGAACAGGCCGCGGGCCTGATCGATCTCGCCGATCGCCACACCCGAACCGAGTGAGGCGGTGCCCGCATCCAGGGCGATCTTGCCGAGCAGCACCTTCAGCAGGGTCGTCTTGCCGGACCCGTTGGCGCCGGTGACGAGGATCCGGTCACCCCAGTCGATCTGAGTGGTGACCGGACCGAACGTGAACTCGCGGTCCCCGCCCCACGCGACGGTGGCACCGTTCGCCGTCGCCACGACCGATCCGCTGCGCGGGGCGGCGGCGATCTCCATCCGCAGGTCCCACTCCTTGCGCGGCTCCTCGACCACGTCGAGCCGCTCGATCCGGCGTTGCGTCTGCCGGGCCTTCGCCGCCTGCTTCTCGGTGGACTCGGTGCGCAGACCCTTGCCGATCTTGTCGTTGTCCTTCGCCTTGCGACGCGCGTTCCGGACACCGTGCTCCATCCAGTTCCGCTGCATCTGCGCGCGGTCCTCGAGGTCCGAACGGGTCCCGGCGTACTCCTCGTACGCCTCCCGGGCATGCCTGCGGGCGATCTCCCGTTCGGCGAGGTACGAGTCGTAGCTGCCGTCGTAGACCGCGATCTGCTGCTGTACGAGGTCGAGTTCCACGATGCCGGTCACGGTGCGCGCCAGGAATTCTCGATCGTGACTCACCACCACCATGGCCGCGCGGCTCTCGGCGACGAAACGCTCGAGCTGCTCGAGCCCCACGAGGTCGAGGTCGTTGGTGGGCTCGTCGAGCAGCAGCACGTCGTACCGGGACAGCAGCAGCGACGCCAACCCGGCGCGCGCGGCCTGCCCACCGGACAGCGACGTCATGTGCGAGTCGAGCGGCACCCCCAGCCCGAGTTCGCTCACGACCTTCTCCGCGCGCTCGGCGAGGTCGGCGCCGCCCAGCGCCAGCCAGCGTTCGAGGGCGGGGGAGTAGAGATCCTCGTCCGACTCGCCGAGCGTTTCGGCGGCCGCGTTCATGGTGTGCTCGGCCTCGGTGACGCCGGTCCTGCGGCCGAGGAAGTCGAGCACCGTCTCGCCGGCGATCCGGTCGGGTTCCTGAGCGAGGTAGCCGACGGCGGCGTCGGGCGGGCTCAGCACGATGCTGCCCTCGACGTCCGCCGAGCCGACCCCGGCGAGGGCGGTCAGCAGCGTCGACTTGCCGGCACCGTTCGCTCCGACCAGGCCGGTCACGTCGCCCGGGGCGAGGGTCAGGTCGAGGCCGGCGAAGAGGGTGCGCTCACCGCGCGAAGCCGACAGTCCGCTGATGCGCAGTGTTGCAGTCACCAGGCGATTATCCACTCAGCGCTTGACGAGGCGGAACCAGCGGGGGTCGGCCTTCTTAAGCGGTCCCGGCATACCGGTCGTGTCGGCGTCGACATCCGACACCATCTTCCACTTCTCGAACGTCCGCTCCACGTCGGAGCGGGAGACCCCTCGCGGCAGCGGGCCGCGATGCCCCGGCCCGAACGCGAACATCAGCAGGGTGGCGTGCGGTTCGCTCACCGTCGTGACGTTCTCGGCGTACGCGACCCGGGCGTGGTCGCTGAGACCGTGGTAGCACCCCACATCCAGGATCAGGTGGTACCCGCGACCGACCGCGTGCTCGAGGTCGGTGGCGTCCGCGCGCATGAAACGCACGTCGACCCCCGCCTTCCGAGCCTTGGACCGCGCCTTGTCCAGCGCCAGCTGGACGGTGTCGACCCCCGTCACCTGCCACCCCCGCCGGGCCATCTCGATGGCATGGTCACCGGTGCCGCATCCGATGTCGAGGACCTCTCCCGGTGGTGCGTCGAAGGGATCGAGCAACGTCTCGATCTGGTTTCCGAACACGCGGCCCGCTTTCACCCAGGGCGTGATCTTGAACCGATAGGCCAATGTGTATCCGAGGCCCATGTCCGCCCCTTCCACCGGGCGTGTCACCACCTGAACGCCGATGCCGTCGGATTACCCGGTCGTACCGAAACGACACGCGAAAGTCCACATTCTGAGACGGCGGGAACATCTGGTCCGGGTCCCCGGTTGGACACTCTCATGGGTTTCAACAATGCACAGAGTCCTGTACCTACGGTCACGCTCAACGACGGGAACAGCATTCCTGCCCTCGGCTTCGGCGTGTGGCAGGTGCCGGACGACGAGAGTCACGCCGCGGTCACCGAGGCGCTGAAGGCCGGGTACCGCAGCATCGACACCGCCAAGATCTACGAGAACGAGACCGGAGTGGGCCGCGCGCTCGCGGACTCCGGAATTGCCCGTGACGAGCTGTTCGTCACCACCAAGCTGTGGAACGACGACCAGGGGTACGACTCCACGCTCCGCGCGTTCGACGACAGCCTGAACCGCCTCGGGCTCGACTACGTCGACCTCTACCTCATCCACTGGCCGGTGCCGTCCGCGGACCGCTACGTGGACACGTTCAAGGCCTTCCAGAAGATCAAGGCCGACGGGCGTGCGCGGTCGATCGGTGTCTCCAACTTCACCCCGGAGACCCTCGACCGTCTGATCGCCGAGACGGGCGAGGTGCCCGCGATCAACCAGGTGGAGCTGCACCCGCGGTTCAACCAGGCCGACCTGCGCGCCTTCCACACCGGTAAAGGCATCGCGACCGAGGCGTGGAGCCCGCTGGGGCAGGGCACCGTCCTCGAGGACGAGTCCATCGCGAAGATCGCTGCGGCGCACGGCAAGACGACCGCACAGGTGATCATCCGCTGGCACCTGCAGATCGGCAACGTGGTCATCCCCAAGTCGGTGACGCCGGAGCGCATCGCCGCCAACTTCGACGTCTTCGACTTCGAGCTGACCCCCGACGAGATCAACACGGTCGGGTCGCTGACCCGGGCCGACGGGCGCATCGGCCCCGACCCGGACACGCTGGGCGCGTAGCGCCCGTGCGCCTTTCTGGTTGCTGCAGCTACCAAAAAGGCGCACGGGCCCGGAGGGCCTAGAGCCGGAAGTCCGCGAAGTCGAAGCCCGGGGTGACGACGCAACTGACGAGAGTCGGTTCGTCGCCCTCGGGCTTCGCTCGCTGCCAATGTCGCGGCGGGACCAGCAGCTGTGGTTGCTGGCCCGCCGCGACGTCTGCGCCGAGGATC
Source organism: Rhodococcus sp. NPDC127593 (assembly GCF_042671975.1). Classification (NCBI taxonomy): domain Bacteria; kingdom Bacillati; phylum Actinomycetota; class Actinomycetes; order Mycobacteriales; family Nocardiaceae; genus Rhodococcus; species Rhodococcus sp. NPDC127593. The sequence goes on from NZ_JBHXWI010000057.1 coordinate 36,259, forward strand.
TGCGCGTCCGGATTTGCGGGTTCGCTTCCGTCCCCGCCGAGTTCGAGCCGCAGCGGGCTGCCCCGGTGGTACAGCCACATCTCGGCGCTGCGGACGCTGTGCCATTCCGAGTGCTGTCCGGGCATCAGGAGAAACAGAATTGCGGTACCGGCCGCCCTCGGTCCGGGGTAGTCGTCCGGCAGGCTCCCCTCCGGAATCGTGACGTCGCTGCGCCACGTCTCGCGGTACCAGCCGCCTTCGGGGTGCGGGGCGAGGTCGAGGGTTCGGGCCCATTCCGGTAATTCCGTCATGGCCGCCATTCTGCCGCCCGGCGCCGTGTCCGGGGGTGTGATTGCACCACCCCTGGGGTGTCTTATCTCGGAGGGCCGGAGCCGCGAGAGTCGTAGGTGTTCAGAAAGCGGGGGCATGAATTCCCGCACACCAGCGACGAACAGGAGACAACATGCTCGGAATCATGCTCGGACTCGGCGGAGCCGCGATCGGACTCGGAATCGGCGTCATGGCCCTCGGGGTCGGACTCCTTCTCAGTGACGCGACGATCAAGCACGATGTCGGCGAACTCCCCGACTGACTCCATGTGGGTCGACACCCGTCGGGGGCGGGTCCGGGCGCGAACAGCGGCCCGTACCCGCCACCCGCTGGCGTGGTTTCACGCGGTTCTGACCCGCAAACGCGGTGTTGCCGTCCAGACGCCGCCGGAAAGTGCCGGTGAGGTGCTCGAACGCCTCGTCGACATGCCGCTCAGCGTCTGGACCTACGGTTTCGATCACGAGTCGGTGCGGCACCTGGGCCCGATGTCACAGGATTTCGCCACCGCCTTCGGTCTCGGTTCCAACGACCGCCGCATCGCGATGGTCGACGCGAACGGGGTGTGCATGGCCAGCATCCAGGCCCTCTACCGGCGGGTCATCGCGCTCGAAGCGGAAGTGGAACGCCTGCGGCGGTAGCGTCCCCGTCCGATGCCGCGTCCCGGCGTCCGCCCGGCCGCCACCAGTTGGCGTTGCCCAGCAGATACATCGTCGCGGGCACCAGCACCATCCGCACGATCGTCGCGTCGATGAGGACCGCGGTCGCGAGGCCGACGCCCATCATCTTCACGGTCACGTCCCCGTCCAGCGCGAACCCGGCGAACACCGCGACCATGATCGCGGCCGCGCTGGTGATCACCCGGCCCGTCGACGCCAGTCCCTCGACGACGCTGCGGTGCGAGTCGCCCGTGTCGAGCCAGCGCTCACGTATCCGGGAGAGCAGGAACACCTCGTAGTCCATCGACAGTCCGAACAGGATGGTGAACATCAGAATCGGCACCCAACTCGACACGGGAAGCGCATGAGGAAGGCCGAGTAGCTGCGCGCCCCAACCCCATTGGAACACCATCACCATCACGCCGTAGGCGGCGGCCACCGACAGCAGGTTCATCACTGCCGCCTTCACCGCGACCACCGGCGCACGGAACACGAATGTGAGCAGCACGACCGACAGCGCGACGACGAATGCGATCACCAGCCACAGTCGTTCGGCGAGACGGGCGGAGATGTCGGCGAACGCCGCGGTGAGTCCGGTGACGTGGACGCCGTCGGCGGCGTCGGACCGGATCCGTCCCAGCAGTTCCGTGCTGCGGGGGTCGCTCGGGCCGGTGGTCGGTTGCACCGAGATCAGCGCGGCCGTCGAGTCGGCGTTCATCAGGACGGGCGTCACCGACGCCACCCCGGGCTCGGCTGCGAGGTCACGCGCGATGGCCGGAAGTTCGGCTGCCGGAACCTTGTTCAGGTCGACCGCCACCATCAGGGGTCCGTTCGCGCCGGGCCCGAACTCGGTGTCGATCAGGTCGTACGCCTGACGGATCGTGTTGGCGGCCGGCGCGCTGCCCGCGTCCTGCGGCCACGTCCGCATGCCCAGAACCGGCGCGGCCAGGAGCAGCAGCACCCCGAGCGCCGTCAGGGCCCACAGCCACGGGTGGCGGCTCACCCGGATCGCCCACCGTTCCGTCAGCGGCGACGTCGTGCGACGTTCGGCCCGGGCACGGGACCGCTTGCCCAGCACCCGCGTGCCCGCCAGTCCGCACAGTGCGGGCACCAGCGTGACCGAGGTGAGCATCACGATGCCGACCATCGCGAACGTGGCGTAGCCGAACGACGCGTACATCGGCAGCCCGGACAGTCGCAGTCCGAACAGGGAGACGAGGACGGTGGTCCCGGCGAAGATCACCGACGTCCCGGCTGTGGAATTGGCCGCGGCGACGGCGTCCCGCACCGACATCCCGGATCGCAGTCCCTCGGTGTACCGGGTGACGAGCAGCAGCGCGTAGTCGATCCCGACGCCGATGCCGACCATCGTGGCGATGGTCGGGGCGATCGTGCTGATGCTGGTGAACCCGGCCATGATTGTGATGAGGCCCGAGCCGATGCCCACGCCGACGAGCGCGACGGCCAGGGGCAGTCCGGCGGCCACCACGGAACCGAACGCGAACACCAGGATGATCAGCGCCAGGATCATGCCCACCGCCTCGGCGGTGCCCGACGGCTTGGAGATGTTCTCCGGGACCTGCCCGCCCAGTTCCACCTGCAGCCCCTGCGCCTGAGTGTCGGCCACCGCGGCGTCGAGGGCGTCGACTCCCTCGCTGCCGTGGAAGTCGGTGACCGGGATGCGGTAGTTGAGGCTGATCACGGCGGTGTCGGAATCCTTGGACAGGCGGGGCGGCGACACGGAACTCACACCGTTCACCTCCGCCAGCCTCGTGCCGAGATCGGTGAGAACCGCGGGGTCGAGCGGGCCTGCGTCGGAATGCACGACCACCCGGGCGTCCGCCCCCGACATCTCCGGGAATCGTTCACTCAGCAGATCCGTCCCCTGCTGCGACGGCAGACCGGGCACGTTGTAGTCGTCGTGGTTGGTACCGCCGAACGCGGACGCGGCGGCAAGCACCAGGACGAGCAGCGTCAGCCACGTGGCGATCACCCGCCACGGATGGGTGGACGCAGCCGAGCCGAGGCGCGCGAGCAGGGAACTCATGGGGAGCCTCCAGAAAAGCCGGTTGGTTCTGTCGCCTCCGACTGTGCGCCCGGCGGCTAGTGGCCCACTTGGAACTCGCTTGGGCGGGTGGTCACCGGGGTGCGCGCAGCCTTCACCCACGCCGGGCAGCCGCAGCGTTCGGCCAGTTCGAGCGCCGCCGTGTAGTGCCTGCGGGCGTCCTCGGGCCGGTCGAGGAGCATCTCGAGGTCGCCGAGGATCGTGTCGACGGGGCCGACCGCGAACGCCGCCGTGTCACCGCCACCGATCTGGCCGCTGTACGGGCTCAGCTCCGCGTGCACCGCGGCCGCCTCGCCCCGTTCACCCAGCCCGGCGACGACGATGCCGCGCAGCGACATCATCAGGGAGTGGAAGAAGTCGCGGCGGACCGGGCGGAGGTGACGCCGGACCTCACGTGCCCGGTCCGGTTTGCCGTTGGCGAGTAGCGCGAGGGCGTGCAGATCGACGATCACGTCCATCGCGGCACTGTCGACGGTCTCGATCACCGCCTCGAGTTCGCCGGCGCGTCCCTCGGTGAGCCGGAGCGTGAACAGCGCGAGGGCGAAGACACTGTCGGCGTCGAGACCCGCCCGGGTCATCAACTCGTGGCCGCGCGCGTAGTGTCCTTCCGCCGTGGCCAGATCGCCGGTGAGGTGTGCGACCATCGCGCGGCTCATCTCCCGGGTCGCCTGTGCCTGCTGGAACTGATACCGGTCCGCCAGCTCCGACTGGATGCCCATGTGATGCTCGATCGCCGGGATGTCACCGTTGCCGGACGCGATCTCGGCGAGCAGGTGGTGGCCCAGCATGGTGAACACGGGAAGCTGCGTCCGGTCACCGATCCGGAGCAACTCGTCACCGATGACGTTGTCGCCGAGCGTGCTGGTCGGGGATCCGGTGCCTGCGTGGACGGCGCAGAGGACCAGCCCGAGCAGCACCGGGTCGTCCAGGTCGCGGGCGAGAGCCTCGGCCTCCCGGACCGCGGAACCGGTGCGCTCGTGGTCCTCCGCCCCGATCTCGTGGACGAGTGTCACCAGCAGCCGGCACCGCACCACACGTTCCAGTTCCTCGTCCCGCAACAATGCCTCGATCTGATCGACGACGGCCGTGTCCACTTCGCCGTATCGCCGATTGATCCACGGCGTCGGGGTGTCGACGAACGCCAGCGCGCGGATCGCCAGGTCGGTGCGGCCCGCGTCCCGGGCGAGCGCGAGAGCCCGCTTCCGCGAGCGGGACCCCGCCAGTCCGCTGCCGGCGGCGAGTTGCGTGCGACTCAGCTCGGTGAGGAGTTCGACGCGCTCGTCCACGGACGCCGCTGTATCCGGCGGCAACTGGTCGGCCGCTCGAAGGGCGTTGTCGAGGAAGCCGATCTCCGCGTCGTGGGCGTAGCGGTCGGCGGCCTGCGTCGCGGCCGCGACATTGTGGTCGAGGGCCTGCCGCGCGGTGGTCGCCGTCAGTGCTTCGGTGAAATGGTGGGCGAGAGCCGCGACATCGTGCGGCCGCAATTCCTCGAGTGCCGTCCCGACCCGGGCGTGCCAGCGGCTCCTGCGCAGCCGGGTGAGGTCGGAGTAGAGGGTGTCGCGGACGAGGGCGTGCGTGAACCGGACGGTCCCGGCGCGCGGCTCGCCGAGAAGTCCGGCGATCACGCCCGATTCGAGTGCGTCGAACACGGCGTCCTCGTCGACCTCGGCGGCACGGGTGAGGACGTCGATGTCGGATTCGCGGCCCACGACCGCGGCCAGCCGCAGGACGGACACGGTGAGTTCGGGGAGACGGGCGATCCGCCGGCGCAGGACGTCCCGGACTCCCTCGGGCACCTCCGACGTCGCGACCAGTTCGCCCTCACTGGCCAGCAGCCGGGCGCTCTCCTGCAGGTAGAACGGGTTTCCGCCGGTCCGGTCGGCGAGTGCGCGGAGGGTGTCGGGATCGGGGTCGCGATCCGCCACGTGCCGGATCAGCTCCGCCGAATCCTCGGGTCCGAGTCCGCCCAGGCGGATGCGTGTCGGTTGCAGCGACGCGAGATCGGCGAAGCAGTTCTCCAGGCTCGGGTCCACCTCGTCCGGGCGGAACGCGAGGAGCAGCAGGATCGGCGACCGCTGCTGCGCGAGCCGCACGAGGATCGACAGGGTGTCCTCGTCGGCGCGGTGGACGTCGTCGAGGACGACGGCGAGAGGGCCGTGATCGCGGACGGTCCCGATGTAGTCGGCGACGGCACGGTGCAGCAGGAACCGTCCGCTCGGATCGCCCGGCCGCGCCGCGTCCGAACGGTCGTCGGAGAGCAGGGGCGCCAGCGCGTCCGTCTCGGTGCCGGGGTCGACCGTCTCGCGCAGTGCGCGGAGGATCTCCACCCACGCCCAGGCGGGTGGGGCGCCGTCCACTTCGGGGCAGCGACCCACCGCCACCTGCCATCCGGCCGCGTGCAGTGTTCGACGGAACCGGCGCAGCAGGGACGACTTCCCGGATCCGGCGTCGCCCCCGAGGAGGACCACGGGGGTGCCGGGGTCCGTCATCAGGTCGGTCAGGGTCGCCAATTCCTCGCTGCGGCCGAGGAACCAGGCTTCCGGCGTGGTGTCGATGGGCCCGGCGGCGGGGGCGGGTGCGGGTGGAGACGGGACGGTGCCGGTGAGGATCTGGCGTTCGAGTTCCGTCAGGGCGGGACCGGGGTCGAGGCCGAGTTCGTTCGCCAGCCGGCCGCGGGCCTCGCGCAACGCGGCCAGGGCGTCCGCCTGTCTCCCACTGCGGTGCAAGGCCAGAGCGAGCAACCGCCATCCCTCTTCCCGGAGCGGGTGTTCCCGGGTCAGGGCCTGGGCGTCGAGCACGGCGCCGGCCGCGTCGCCGCTCGCGACGGCAGCTGCCACCAGCCGTTCGCGGGCGACCACCCGCAGTTCCTCGAGCCGGGCGATCTCGGCGAGAGCCCAGTGCTCACCGGCCACCTCGGCGAATGCCGGCCCCCGCCACAGGCTCAGCGCGTGCTCGAGATCGGTTCGCCCGGTGTCGGCGGCCGACCGGATGAGGCTCTCGAACTCCCACGCGTCGACACCGGTCGGGGGCAGGGTGAGCGCGTAACCGGGGGCCCGGCTCACCAGGACGGTGGAGTCCGCCCGGGGCGCGCGGTGCGGCTCCAGCGCCCGGCGCAGATTCGAAATGTATGCCTGAAGTGCACCGACCGCTCGCGGTGGGGGAGCGCCGTGCCAGAGGTCGTCGATGAGCCGATCCACCGGCACCACCTCGCCGCGCGCGACGAGTAGCAGCGCGAGCACGGCACGCTGGCGGGGGCCGCCGAGGTCCATCGTCCCCGATTCGTCCTCCGCCTCGAGCGTCCCGAGTACTCGAATACGCACCATCGTGCAGCAAGCGTAAGCACTGGTGGCCTCCAAGTGCTCTCCAAGACGCCGAACCGACCCTGATTGCATGACCACGTCAACTGCCCACACAGCCCGCCCCGACACCCGCGAGATGGTGGTGGTCCACAACTGCTTCCGCCGCCAGTTCGCCGCACTGCCCGCGCTCGTCCGGGGTGTTCCCGCCGGAGACACAGCCCGCGGCGGGGAGGTGGTGACGTACTTCGAGGAGCTCGCCACCGCCCTCCACCACCATCACACGAGTGAGGACGACCTGCTGTGGCCGAAGCTGCTCGACCGCGCGCCCACCGACGCGGCGCTGGTGCTGCGGATGGAGGAACAGCACGAACGCCTCTCCGAACTGCTGTCGCGGGCACAGTCGCAGGGCGCCGCGTTCACTGCGGATGCGGTGGACGGCGAACCGCTGGCGAAGACGCTGACCGCCCTGTCCGCCGCGCTCGACGAGCACCTCGGCGAGGAGGAGCAGCGCATCCTCCCGATGGCGGAGCGGTTCATGACGCTCGCCGAGTGGCAGGAGATGGGCGACCGCGGCCGCGCGTCCATCCCCAAGGACCGGCTGCTGGTGTTCCTCGGCTTCATCCTCCAGGGGGCGACACCCGAGGAGCGCCGAATGTTCCTGTCGGAGATGCCCTTCGCGGCCAGGATGGCGTGGTCGATCCTGGGGCGCCGGGCCTTCCGCAAGGACTACCAGCGCATCTACGGCACCGAACCGGCCGCCTTCTGACGCCGGATCACCCTGCGCCGCAGCCGGCTCCGGCTGGTGCGCTCCCAGAGGCTCGGCGGTGTGCGTTCGGGATCCATCAGTTCGTTCTCGGCCAGCGGGCTGTCCTCGTCCTCGACCGTCTCCGGCTCGAATTTCTCGAGCGTCCGGCCGCCGCCGCGCAGTGCCTCCACGGTGCCCAGGAACGACGACGTCTCGGCCAGCGTGTCCTCGAACAGCCCGGCCGGAACACCGAGGTGCTCGCAGACGAGCTGACGGCGAATGCCGAGAATGGTCTGCCGCAGCTCCTCTCCGTTCGCCGTGTCAGCGGTGACCTCGACCGCCAGATCACACTCGGAGTCGAACCCCATCGACCGGTTGTTGAGGTTCGACGAACCCACGCGCAGGAGACGGTCGTCCATCACCAGCACCTTGGCGTGGACGTAGATCGGCTCACCGCCCGCCGTGACGGGGTAGTAGACGCCCAGCCGGTTCCCGGTATCGGCCTGCCAGAGCAGGTGCAGCAACCGGCGGCGGGCGCCGTCCATGGCCTTCTGCTCGAGCCAGCCGTCTGCGTTGCGCGGCAGCACCAGCACGATCTCCGGTCCGTCCGGTTCGCGTAGTCGCTCGGCGATCGCCTCGGCGAGGGTGCGGGAGGCCAGGTACTGACTCTCGATGTACAGCGACCGCTCGGCGCCGGCGATCGCAGCCAGATACAGGGCCTCGATCTCCCGGACCTCCTCCCGATCGGACAGTTCCGGCAGCGTGCGTGCGATGCCCACGTCGACGGAGCGCATCGCCGGCTTCAGACCCTCCGGCCAGGGCGACCTTCCCGCGACCTCGTCGATCGGCGCCAACTCCTGCCCCGTGGCCGCCTTCCACCGGGTGCGGGCGAGCTCGCCGATGGCCTTCGCCGCGTCCCCGTCGACGGCGGTCGTCGCGTCGTGCCACGGTCCGTACCGCTTGCCGTTCGGCTGCGTGCGGTAATGGTTGCGGTCCCGATGTTCCGGGGTGTCCCACCGGTCCACGGTCATGTCGATGCCGCCGCAGAACGCGAGCGCGTCGTCGATGACGACGATCTTCTGGTGGTGCGCCGAGCCGATCGGGTGGGCGGCGTCGAGTTCGAAGTGCAGGCGGCGGTCGGTCACCCAGTTGACCACGAAGATCGGCGTCATGCCGCGACCGATCGCGGTGAAGGCCCCGATGTTCCATTTCAGCAGGTAGATGTCGAGATCCGGGCGTTCCCGCGTCAGCCAGGCCAGGAACCGGCCGAGCTGGTTCGGTCCGTCGAGCGTCTTCTCGTCCGGTTCGAACTTGATCCTCGTGTCGAAGTCCCAGCCGATGAGGATGATGCGCCTGCGTGCCTGCAGCATCGCGGACTTGGCATGGCGGAAGTAGTCCGCCGCGTCGACGATGCACGCGAGACGGTCGGCGTGGGCAACCTGCCAGCACGTGTCGCCGGGAGCCAGGATCGTGCCGTCGTCGCTCATGTCTTTGCTGCTCTCCCCGTCGCGTTCGTCCGCCCTTCCCTCCGGGTGGACGATTTACAGTACTGCGCCATCCCCACGCAGCTACCGTTGAGAGGTGCGGAGGTGGTGGCGCATCGTGGCGTTGCTCGCACTGGTCAGCGTGCTGTGGGCACCAACTGTCGGTGCGGATCCGCTGCGTGCCGGATCGAGCCCCGGCACGGTCGTCGCCTCGTCCGAATTGCCGGCGGAGCTCTGGCTCCGCGGAACCGGCAGTGCCTATCGGATGACGTACCTGACCACCGACCGGCACGGCATCACCCCGTGCACCGGAATGGTGTTCGTGCCGCCCGGTACACCGCCCGCCGGGGGATGGCCCGTCATCGCGTGGGCACACGGAACGGTCGGAGACTCCGACGCCGACGCACCCTCCGTGACCGGGGTCGACACGGAATCCTCGGATTACGTGAGCAGCTGGCTGCAACTCGGTTACGCCGTGGCCGCCACCGACTACGTGGGCCTGGGCACCCCCGGGGTGCCGCCCTACCTCGACGGAAAGGTCGCCGGACGCAGCGTGATCGACTCCGTGCGCGCGGCGAGGGAGATCGTCGCCGACCTCTCCGCCACGTGGATGGCGGTCGGACTGTCCCAGGGCGGGCAAGCCGCGGTGTTCGCCGCACACGCCGCCACCACGTACGCGCCGGAACTCGACTACCGCGGGGCAGTCGCGAACGGGGTGCCGTCGAACATCGAGAGGGTGGCGAACTGGAGCGGTCCCTCGTTTCCGCCGCAAGGCCTCGCCGGCCTCACCGTGTACATGTCGTACCTGATCGCCGGGGTCCGTGACGCGTACCCGCAACTGGACATCGACAGCTACCTGACCCCGGTCGGGAAGCAGTTCGTGGACGCCGCCCCCGAGGTGCCGTTCCGGCAGTTCGCGGCCATGACCCGGAACGTGTCGGTGGCGCAGATGCTGGCGCGGGCACTCGACGTCCCGGCGCTGCAGGACGCGTTGCGCGAATACCTCGAGGTCCCGGTCGCGGGTTACGACCGTCCGCTGCTGCTCGTGCAGGGGGTCACCGACGCGTCGGTACCGATCCCGCTGACGGAGAAGCTCGTCTCCGAGATGCATGGTGCAGGAACGAATCTCGACTATCGGGTGTACTCGGGTGGTCACTTCGGCAGCATGTACCAGGCCGGTCCCGACCAGGCATCGTTCATCGCGTCGCTGATCAGGTAGGCCGCCCTGATCCGGCCGGCAGGCCGAGGTGCCGGGTGAGCTCGCGGGCCGCGGCCTGCCCGGCACGGTTCGCGCCGATCGTCGACGACGACGGGCCGTAGCCCACGAGGTGAATCCGCGGATCCGACGCCACCCGGGTGGCGAGGCGTCCCGTCATCGTGATCCCGCCGCCCGGCCCGCGGAGCCGCAGCGGCGCGAGGTGATCGAGTGAACTGCGAAAACCGGTGCACCACAGAATCACATCGACCTTCAGTTCGCGGCCGTCGGGCCAGCGGACGCCGTCCGCGGTGATCTCGCTGAACATCGGTTGCCGCGCCAGCACCCCGCGTTCGCGGGCGGCGCGGATCGCAGGCGTCACGGGCAGTCCGGTCACCGACACCACCGAGCCCGGCGGCAGTCCGCGACGGACCCGGTCCTCGACGAGAGCGACGGCGGCGCGGCCGATCTCGGGCGTGAACGGCTCGTCCCGGAACTCCGGTGGGCGGCGCGTCACCCACGTCGTGGTCGTGACGCGGGAGATCTCGTCCAGCAACTGCACCGCCGAGATGCCGCCGCCGACGACGAGCACGTGCTGTCCCGCGAAGTCCTGCGCCGAGGTGTAGTCCTTGGTGTGGACCTGGCGGCCGGTGAACGACTCGGCGCCGGGGTACCGGGGAATGAAGGGGCGTTCCCACGTTCCCGTCGCGTTGATCAGACCGCGGGCCGACACGACGCCGTCGTCGGTCTCGATCCGCAGCCGATCGCCGCGGGCACACACCACCCGCGTGTGCACGGGACGGTGCACCGGCAGTTCGAACTGTTTCTCGTACGTCGCGAAGTACTGGGGAACGGCGCTCGCGGCGTGCACCAGCGCGGCCTCCGGGTCGTTCGGGTCCACGCCGATCGTGTCGGCGAAGCCGAGCCCGGGAAGGTCGTGGACACCGTTCACGGTGCTCAGTGTCAGTGACGGCCACCGGAACTGCCACGCGCCGCCGGGCCCCGGGGGCGTGATCGAGCACCACGAAACCGGACTCCGGTTCCACCCCGAACCTGCGCAGATAGTAGGCGGCAGACAGCCCCGCCTGCCCCGCGCCGATCACGGCCACGTCCACATCACTGTCCATGTCGGTCCTCACCTCCACCCTCACAACTACCGGAGAGCCTCGTGTGTTCCGGTCGATTCGGCTGTGGTTGGCTGACAAGTGTCCAGTCGGGTGGGCAGGGGAGAATTCGTCAGTGGACAGCAATCACGAAGAAAGCGAGTGGACATGATCGGGACGAGTCGTGACGGCGACGTCTTCACCCTCGAACTGCAACGCCCCGACCGTCGCAATGCGTTGAACACCGAGATCTGCGAACTCCTGCGGGAGGAAACGGAGAAGTCCGTCACCGACGGCGCGCGGGTGATCGTTCTCACAGGGCAGGGCAGCGCGTTCTGCGCGGGCGCCGACCTGTCGGGCGACGTGTACGCCGACGGATTCACGGACACCCTGCTCGAGATGCTGCACACCATCGACTCGGTGCCCGTCCCCGTCATCGCCGCGATCAACGGCCCCGCGATCGGCGCGGGCAGTCAGCTGGCGCTCGCCGCGGACCTGCGTGTGGTCGCTCCCGAGGCGCGCTTCGCCATCCCGGCCGCCAAGCTCGGGATCTCCGTGGACCGGTGGACGGTGCACCGTCTGGCTGCCCTGATCGGCGGCGGACCGGCACGAACGATCCTGCTCGGCGCGGAAGAGGTCGGTGCCGACGAGGCGCTCGCGCACGGCCTCGCCAACAAGCGCGGCGACCTCGCCGTCGCACAGCAGTGGGCACACTCGATCGCGCGCCTGGCGCCGCTGTCACTGCAACACCTCAAGATGGTGCTCAACGACGACGGCACCCAGAGCCCGCCGCCGCCCGAGCAGCTCGCGGCGTTGCATGCGGCGTGGAAGAGCTACGACGCGCAGGAAGCGCGCACGGCACGCGCCGAGAAGCGTCCGCCGGTGTTCCGGGGTCAGTAGCCGCTCGGCGCACCTTTCCCGCACGCGTGGTTACAGTTGTCGGGGTGAAAGCGAAGAACGCTGTGACGACTGTTCTGGCCACCGCCGCCCTCGGGTGGCTGACGCGGGCTGCGTGGGGGATTCCGTCCCAGATCGGCGCGTCGCGTGCCAAGGTGCGCCCGTATGCCGCGACGTCGCCGCGGTACCGCGACCAGCAGTTCCACAACACCGATCCGGGCAGCACGATGATGCCCGGATCGGAGACCGGGATCGTCAAGGCACTGATCACGCGGGGCAAGGCGGGGCGTCCGCGCAGGCCGATCCCGCTGGCCACGCCCCTCGCCCCCGTCGAGGCCGCCGACGTCGCCGTCACCTGGTACGGCCATTCGAGCGTGCTCGTCGAGGTCGACGGATACCGGGTGCTGGCCGACCCGGTGTGGAGTCATCGGGTGTCGCCGTCCGCGATTCTCGGTCCGTCCCGCATGCACCCGACCCCGGTGCCGCTGGCCGACCTACCCGTTCTGGATGCCATCGTCATCTCGCACGATCACTACGACCACCTCGACATGGCCACCGTGCAGCAACTCGCCGCCACCCAGAAGGCGCCGTTCGTCGTTCCGGTCGGGCTCGGTGCGCACCTGCGTCAGTGGCGGGTGCCGGAGGAACGGATCGTGGAACTCGACTGGGACGAGTCGACCACGCTCGGCGAACTCACGCTCACGTGCACCGAGGCCCGGCACTTCTCGGGCCGCGGGTTGGTCCGGAACACGACCCAGTGGGCGTCGTGGGTGCTCGCCGGACCGAACCGGAAGGTGTTCTTCGGCGGCGACAGCGGGTACACGCCGCGGTTCTCCGACCTGGGCCGCCGGTACGGTCCGTTCGACCTCACGCTCCTGCCCGTCGGCGCCTACGACACGCGGTGGGCCGACATCCACATGAACCCGGAGGAGGCGGTGCAGACCCACGCCGACCTCAACGCCGGCGACGCCGGCCGCGGACTGCTGGTGCCGGTGCACTGGGCCACGTTCAATCTCGCGTTCCACTCGTGGTCCGAGCCCATCGTCCGGTTGCTCGCCGCGGCGCAGGAAAAGGGCACCCCGGTGGCCGTGCCGATGCCCGGACAGCGCGTCGACGCGTTGAAGCCGACGGCCCAGACACCGTGGTGGTCCGCACTCGGCTGAGTCCGGCGCGCATCCCCTCGGAGCGAAGTATCGTTGCGTAGCCTTTGACCATGGCATACGACGAAACGGGCACCGACAGCGTTGCAGTCGTCGCAGTGGAGGGGCTGACCGCCGCCCAGGTGGCGGAGCGGGTGGCGGCCGGCAAGACCAACGACGTTCCCGATCGGGCCAGCCGATCGGTGCGCGACATCGTGCGCGCCAACGTGTTCACCCGGATCAACGCGATTCTCGGTGTGCTCCTGATCATCGTGCTGGCCACCGGTTCGATCATCGACGGCATGTTCGGCCTGCTGATCATCGCCAACAGCGGGATCGGCATCATCCAGGAAGTGCGGGCCAAGCGGACTCTCGACAAGCTGGCGATCGTCAGCCAGACCAAACCGGTGGTCCGCCGCGACGGTGCCGCCGTCGCGATGGCACCCCGGGAGGTCGTGCTCGACGACATCATCGAGCTCGGCGCCGGCGACCAGATCGTCGTCGACGGTGTCGTGGTGGAGGCGATGTCCCTCGACATCGACGAGTCGCTCCTCACCGGTGAGGCCGACCCCGTGCACAAGGACGTCGGCCGGCAGGTGCTGTCGGGAAGTTTCGTCGCGTCCGGCAGCGGCTGTTACCGCGCCACGAAGGTCGGAAGTGACGCGTACGCCGCCAAACTCGCGGACGAGGCCAGCAAGTTCACGCTCGTGCACTCCGAGTTGCGCAGCGGCATCGACAAGATCCTGAAATTCATCACGTATCTGATGATTCCGGCGGGTCTGCTGATCATCTACAACCAGTTGTTCTCGAGCGGCGAGTCGATCCGGCCGGCGCTGAACGGGATGGTGGCCGCGCTGGTCCCGATGGTGCCCGAGGGACTGGTGCTGATGACGTCGATCGCGTTCGCGGTCGGGGTGGTCCGGCTCGGTCAGCGGCAGTGCCTCGTGCAGGAACTGCCCGCCATCGAAGGTCTCGCGCGCGTCGACGTGGTGTGTGCCGACAAGACCGGAACGCTCACGGAGAACGGCATGCGGCTGTCCGAACTGCGCTGTGCCGACACCGCCGACACCGGACCGTCGCGTGCGGCACTCGCCGCGATGGCGGCGTCCGACCCGCGGCCGAACGCCAGCGTCCTCGCGATCAAGGAGGCGTTTCCCGACGATCCCGGGTGGGGTGACGCCACCGCGGAAGCGCCGTTCTCGTCGGCGAAGAAGTGGAGCGGTCAGTCGTACGGCGCCCACGGCAACTGGGTTCTCGGTGCGCCGGACGTCCTGCTCGATCCCGGCAGCGACATGGCCCGGCAGGCCGAGGAAGTGGGGTCCTCGGGACTGCGGGTGCTCCTGCTCGGCAGTTGCGACGTCCCGGTCGACCACCCCGCGGCGCCGGGTGCGATCACACCGCGGGCGTTGGTGATCCTGGAGCAGCGGGTGCGTCCCGACGCCCGCGACACCCTCGAGTACTTCGCGAGCCAGAACGTCACGGTGAAGGTCATCTCCGGGGACAACGCCGTGTCGGTCGGTGCGGTGGCCGGATCGCTCGGACTGCCCGGCGGCGACCGTCCCGTCGACGCCCGCGAACTGCCGGCCGACCGCGACGCTCTCGCCGAGACCCTGGAGACGTCCACCACGTTCGGCCGTGTGCGCCCCGACCAGAAGCGGGAGATGGTGGGGGCCCTGCAGTCTCGCGGTCACACCGTCGCGATGACGGGCGACGGCGTGAACGACGTGCTGGCCCTCAAGGACGCCGACATCGGGGTGTCGATGGGCTCGGGCAGCCCCGCCACCCGCGCGGTGGCGCAGATCGTGTTGCTGGACAACAAGTTCGCGACCCTGCCCTACGTGGTGGGTGAGGGCCGCCGGGTGATCGGCAACATCGAACGCGTCTCGAACCTGTTCCTCACCAAGACCGTGTACTCGGTGTTGCTGGCGTTCCTCATCGGCATCACCGGTGTGCTGTCGCAGATCTTCCACTTCGAGCCCGTGCCGTACCCGTTCCTGCCCCGGCACGTGACGATCGCCGCCTGGTTCACCATCGGCATTCCCGCATTCATCCTGTCGCTGGCCCCGAACAACGAGCGGGCGCGCTCCGGGTTCGTGCCGCGCGTGATGCGTCTCGCCGTGCCGTCGGGTGTGATCATCGGTGTCACGACGTTCATTTCGTATCTCCTCGTCTACGCGGGCCCGGATCAGACGGAGACACAGAAGATCCAGGCGGGCACGTCGGCACTGATCACGCTGATCATGATCGCGCTGTGGGTGCTGGCCGTGGTCGCGCGGCCGTACGTGTGGTGGAAGCTGGTGCTGATCTTCGGATCCGTGGCGGGATATCTCATCCTGTTCGCGTTGCCGTTCACGCGGGAGTTCTTCAAACTCGATCCGACGAACGTCGGTGCCACCACCTCCGCGCTCGTGTGCGGGCTCGTGGGAGTGGTTCTCGTCGAGATCGGTTGGTGGGTGACGGGCCTGTTGCACGGTGAGCATCGCCGCCTGTTCGCGGCGCCGGAAGATCTGCCGGGCGTGCACTGAAGCGATTACCGCTCGCGACGATTCGAACGGTTGGCGTCGCAGAGTCAATGCTGTGAGACTGGGTGCACGGCGAGTGATCGAACTCGCTCGGAAAGTGCGTGCGCATGCACCGGAGGAGGAAGAACGATGAGTTTCGTCGACACACTGAAGGGCCTGCTGGGCAAGGGGAGGGAAGCCGCTTCGCAGAACGCGGACAAGGTTCACGGCGCCATCGACAAGGCTGCCGACGTTGCGGACAGTAAGACCGGCGGCAAGTACAGCGACAAGATCGACAAGGCCGCCGACGCGGCGAAGAAGGCTGTTCCTCCGAAGGAGTGAACTCTTCTCGCACAGACGCGGGGGGGGGCCGGGGTCGGGTGCGGGGGGCCGCCGCGCGAGAGGTGGTGGCACGCGCCCCCCGGGCGGGGGCGGGAGGTAGTGTGTGGTGGTCCGGGGGAGAAGTGCGGCAGGCGTAATAGGGCGGCGAGTGGT